>JBEIQS010000186.1:0-11590 GCA_040376425.1 Alphaproteobacteria bacterium
GATGGCCGCGACGAGGCGGATGAGCTTCTGGCTCGTCGGGCAGGAAACCCGGACAAACCCCGCATTCTCGACGCCTTCAACCAGCCCTGCGCCGACTGGCTCACCTTCTTCTGCTTCACCACCTTCACCGACCGCGACGGCAAGTACCAGCTTGGTGCGCTGGCCGAGTCGGCCTTCGACCCCCTCTCCCGCACCTGTCGCTTCATGCTGACCGAAGAGGCTCACCACCTTTCCGTCGGTGAAACCGGTGTAGAACGTATTCTTCGCCGCGGTGCGCAGTTGGAGAAGCAGTCCCCTCATGGCGACGCACGGGAGCTGGGTGGTATCGACGTGCCCACCGTGCAGAAGTGGGTCAATTACTGGTTCCCCTACTGCCTGGATCTTTTCGGTTCGGAAATCTCCAGCAATGCTGCCGAGTTCTTCGCATCCGGTTTGAAGGGCCGCTGGGCCGAGCACAAGGACTACGAGGATCACCGGGCGCTCGGGGTGTCCCACTCGATGACCGTCGTCAAGAACGGCCAGTTGGATAGCCAGGATGTTCCGCTTCGGAATGCCATGAACGAAGTCCTTCGCCAATCCTACATCAACGACTGCGCCCGCGTGGTGAAGCGCTGGAACAATGCGCTGGAAGAGGAAGGCTCTCGCTTCCGCATCACCCTCCCCAATGCGCGGTTCTTCCGTCGTCAGGGTATCTACGCGGACGCCCATTTTGATCTGGAAGGCAAGCTGATTTCCAAGGAAGAGTGGGACCAGAAGATTGTGGGCTGGCTGCCCAGCGACGCTGACCGGGCCTATGTGACCAGCCTGATGAAGCCGGTGTATGAGCCCGGAAAGATGGCAAACTGGATCGCGGCCCCCCGCAAGGGACTGGCAGGTCAGAGCTTGGAGTTTGACTACGTCCGGGTATAGGCGCTGTGGCGACGCGCTCTCGGTGGCATGCAGGTCACCGAGAGCGCCTGCCGACGCCGAGAATGCACGCCCTTTCGGTGCAAAGCCTGCCACAATCGGGTAGACTTAGCCTGAGGTGGACGCGCTATGGTCAGGATTCCTTTCTCTCACGCACTGTCGTTGCTCCTGCTGGCCGGCTGTTCGGCCGATTGGAAGACGGACGCCGATCTGGATGGGGACGGTGTTTCGGTCGCCGCGGGCGACTGCTGGGATGGTGTGGAGGGACCGGTCGAGGGCGGACCGGGTGGGAAGGACATCTTCCCCGGCGCTACAGATGCGCCTTACGACGGCGTGGATGCGGACTGCGCAGGCGGGGATGACTTCGATGTGGACGGCGATGGCTTCCGTTCCAGCGCACACCCCCAGCCGGATGGAGCTGTCGGAGACGACTGCGACGACGCGAACGCGGCCATCAACCCCTCCCCTTCCGTCCAGGAGACCTGGTACAACGACATCGACGAAAATTGCGATGGCAATGACGACGACCAGGATGGGGATGGCTATCCCTGCACCACGCCCGCAGATGGAAGTGGTTTTTGTGAGGGAGACTGCGATGACACGGATCCCTCTCGCTACCCAGATGCCACCGTACCGGAGGTCTGGTACGACGGCTTCGACGACAACTGCGATGGCAACGATGGGGATCAGGACGGTGATGGCTACTGGCTCTCCAATTACCAGGCTGTTGCGGGAGTCCCGCTGCCGACCGGGACGGTGGGCGGAGATTGCCTGGACGAAGGCACCGCAGACGCGTTGAACTCCTTTTCAAATCTGCCCGCCGCGGATGTACATCCCGATGCGACGGAGACCTGGTATGACGGTATCGACCAGGACTGTGCCGACGATGACGACTTCGACGCCGACACCGATGGCCAGCGCAGCCTGCACTTCCCCGACGAAACCGGCACGCTGGGCTCGGACTGCTACGACGTTTCCGACGACGTGAGCGAAGGTCGTTTTGATAACCCTGCCAGCTTGGACCCCAGCGTCGTCTTCGCGGGCGCAACGGACCCCTGGTACGACGGCACCGATCAGGACTGTGCGGGAAACTCTGACTTCGACCAGGACGGAGACAGCCAGGACGCGGTCCTCTACGGAGGCACCGACTGCAATGACGAAAATATCGATGTCTACTATGGACGTACGGAGGATTGCTCCACAGGTGACGATGACAACTGCGAGGGCAACACCAACGAGTTGAATGCCGACGGGTCCACGCCCTACTATCTGGACACCGATGGGGATGGCTACGGCGTGGGCAGCCCCCAGAATTGGTGTGCCGGTGGCGACGCACAAAGCCAGTACACGGCTTCCGCCGAGGGGGATTGCAACGACGTGGTCGCTGCTGTCAACCCCGGCGCGGTCGAAGTCTGTGACAGCACCAACACCGACGAAAATTGCAATGGTGCTGCCGACGATGGAGACAGCGGAGCCACCGGCAAAAGCGTCTGGTACACGGACAGTGACGGCGACAATTTTGGTGATGGAACCAGCAGCTTTTCTGCCTGTGACGCCCAGCCAGGCTACAGCGCGGATGGGACGGACTGCGACGATGACAACAGCGCGATCAACCCGGCCGCCACCGAAATCTGCGACGCTGCGAACACCGACGAAGACTGCGACAGCACCGCCGACGATGCGGACAGCTCGGCCACCGGTCAGACCAGCTTCTACCTGGATCGCGACGCGGACGGCTACGGCACATCACTCACCAGCAGTTCCGCCTGTGATGCCCCCACCGGCTATGTAGCGGACAATACAGACTGCAACGACAGCGCGGCCGGCATCAACCCCGGCGAGGCCGAGGTTTGCGACGCCGCGAACACCGACGAGGACTGCGACAACCTGGCCGACGATGGCGATACCGGTGCGACCGGAAAAACGAGCTGGTACCCGGACTCCGACGCGGACAACTACAGCAACAACAGTGCTACGCCGGTCAGCGCCTGTGACGCCCCCACCAGCTACATCGCCCGCAGCAGCAGCGGCGACTGCAATGACACCATCGCCGCAATTAACCCTGGTGCCACCGAGATTTGTGACGCATCCAACACCGATGAGGACTGCGACAACACGGCAGACGATGCCGATACCAGCGCGACCGGAAAAAGCACGTGGTATCGGGACGCCGACTCGGACAACTTCGGGCTCAGCTCCAGCTCGCTCTCCCGCTGCGACCGCCCCACCGGCTACGTCGCCGACAACACCGACTGCAACGACGCCGCAGCCGCGATCAACCCCAACGCCTCTGAAGTCTGCGATGGGTCCAATACCGACGAAGACTGCGACGGCACAGCAGACGACAACGACAGCTCCGTCTCTTCCAGCGGCAAGACCACCTACTACCGGGATGCAGACAGCGACACCTACGGTACAACCGGCACAACCGTCTCTCGCTGTGACCTTCCCACGGGCTATGTGGTCAATAGCACCGATTGTAACGATGCTTCAGCATCCATCAATCCCGGCGCCGCCGAGGTCTGTGACAGCGTCAATGCCGACGAAAACTGCAACGGCACTGCAGACAATCAGGACAGCACCACCTCCAATTTCTCCAGCTTCTACACCGACGCGGACCAGGATGGCTACGGCACCACACCGATGGTCGGGGCCTGTGAGGTCTACACCGGCCTCAGCAATGTGAGTGGGGACTGCGACGACGGCTCGGCCACCGTACTTCCCGGCGCCACCGAGATCGCCAGAAATGCGGAGGATGAGGACTGCGACGGCGTCGACGACGCTCGCTGGACCGGCACCCGGACGCTGGGCGACGCGACCTCTGCGCTGGCCGGCACCACCGGCGCCACGACAGCAGCGGGCACCTTCGGCGGGGTGATGGCAGGTGGCTATGACGTCAACGGCGACGGCTACGCCGACATCCTGATCTCCGATCGGAATTACGACAGCGGCAATACCGCAGGCACCACCGATGTGGGAATCACGTACCTCTACCAGGGCGGCGCCGCCGGCATCGCAACCCTCGCCAACTACCGCCTCACCGACGCGGCGGGCGATGCGTGGTCCGGGCAGGGTGTGGGAATGGTGGGGGACACCAACACCGACGGCAGAGACGAAGTTCTCATTGGGGCCTACCGCTACGACGAAAACGCCGGGCACGCCAATTCCGGCCGCGTCGCGTTGTTCCGCGGGGCCCAAACCATCAGCGGTGCCAAGACGGAGGCGAACGCCACGATTGTCGTCACCGCAAACGCCGCCTCTGACTATATCGGATGGTCCGTGGCCGGCCTTGGGGATGTGGTTGGAGACACCAAGCCCGACTGGGCCTTCTCGTCGATGGGCAGTGCATCCAAAGTGTATGTGGTCAGCGGCGCACTCCCAAGCGGCGCGAGCTACAGTCCAACCGGGGCTACTACCTACACCATCAGCTCAAGCGCCGCCAACCAGTACCTGGGCACCTCCATCGCGGGCGACGTGGACACCAACGGCGACGGCAGCTCCGATTTGGCCTTCTCTGCAGCAGGAACATCGAGAGTCTACCTCTTTGAAGGACCGATAACCGCTGATTCGACCGAGGCTGCTGCCGATGTGACGCTTGCGCCCACGGGCATCTCCTACGCCGCCTGGCAGACCAATACCGCTGCCTACTTCGCCACCAACAACGTCTCTGCGGCCGGAGACTACAATAATGATGGCTACGAGGATTTGCTGGTGGGAGCAGATGGCTACGATAGCAGCGTCGCCGATGTGGGTGCGGCCTGGCTCTACCTGGGCCCCATCGGAAGCAGTCCTACGGCTGCCATGAGCTTCACCGGCAATGTGGCCAGCGACGGGGCGGGCAAGTCCGTGGGTGGCGGCTTCAACGTGGATGGCGACGACTACGACGACATCCTGATTGGCGTGGGCGGAGCCGACAACGGCGCCACCACCAACGCTGGGTCCGGCGTCCTCCTGTACGGAAGCTCCAGCGCTTCCGGCACCTATATCCTCAGCACCGTCGGTAGCGCCGGGGCCGTTTGGTACGGCAGCAGCGCGCAGACCTTCCTTGGCCTCACCGTATTGGCCGCCGGAGACACCAACGGCGACAGCTTCGATGACTTCGTGCTGGGGGCCCCGGTGGGCAAAAACGGCTCCAACCAGTCCGTAGGTCTGGCCTACTACTTCCAGGGTACGGGCCAGTAGCCGACCCGATGCCCGCCATATCCTGGATGCCTGAGGTGGAGGAGGAGCGCTGGCTGTGGACGGTGGCGGTCACCGTCCTCATGCTCTGGTTGGGCGGCCCCACAGGCTACAGTCCCGACGGGCTGGAGATGATTGCCCTGGCAAAATCCTGGTTGGGGGAAGGCCCTGCCCTGGAAGCCGGGGGCTACTGGCCTCCCCTGTGGCCTGCGGCGGTGGCCCTGCTCTCCCGAATTTGGCCCGCCGTCGAAGCCGGTAGGGTCCTCAACCTGGCCCTCGCAGGCCTCGTCGTGTGGCCGCTACACCATCTTGCCGCACAGCTCAGTGACCGCCGTGGTGCGCGCCTCGCCGTTCTGGTCTACGCCCTGCTCCCCTCGGTGCGCGAGCATGCCCCGGTGTTGGACGCGCGACCCCTGGGGATGTTTCTGGCTACCGCCACCGCCGCCGCCGCCGTACATGCCGCTTGTACCGGCGCACAAAAAAACTGGTGGTGGGCTTTTTTTCTTTCGATGTTGGCCAGCCTGGCCCGACCCGAAGGTCTCTTGCTGGTCCCCCTGGTGGGGCTCGGCGCCTTGCTGAGTGGGCAGACCTGGCGCCAGACCCTGCCGGTGATCCTGCTCTCCGCCCTTCCCTCCCTGCTGCGACCGGGAAGCGGCGTCCGGGGCTGGGAAGCGTTCACGGGTCCCTGGCTGGGCATCTGGCCCAACAACGACCTTCTGGCCCTCTTCGGCTCGAACTCGGTACCCACCGGCTATCGCCACTTTGTTTTGGCCGCGGAAGCCTCGGGCATCGAAAAATCTCCTAACTTCCTTTCGAATCTCCTGCTTGGCCTCCCCGGCGGCCTGGACCTTTTGTATCAAGGACTACCGGCTGCCATGGGCGGCATGGGGTTGTTGGTGAGCCTTTGGGGCATCGCACAGCTCGTGCGGCGCGGGTGGAGGGTGGCCCTGCCTACCCTGGGCGGAGTGGGGCTGTTGGGGCCGATCGTCCTACTTCCGATGGCGAGAGATCAGGCAACTCCCGCAACCAACCTGATGTTTCTGGTACCTCTGGGCTGCGCGATGATCGCGGCCGCCATGCCCCTGCGGCGCCGTGCTCCCACGCTGGAGCTGGTCCTGGCCACCGCCCTTTGCATCGGTGTGGTGGCCGAAGCGCACCGTGGACCATTTCGCGGTGAAAAACCATTCTTCTTTGAAGGGACGGACGCCGCACAAATCATGCAGGCCTGGCTGGAGGCGAACCCACCGACCTCTCAAAAAGTGGCCTGCCGCCTTTCTGCGCGCGGGGTGGTGTTGGCAGCCGGACTGGTACCCACGCCCCTGGGCTCTCCTTGGGAGGACTGGAAAGCAGGAGAGGGAGAAGGTGTACTGTTGACCACCGTCGATCTACGCGGTGCGGACGGCGGACGCGGTCTCAGCCTGCTGGAAGACCCCGCCTGGGAGCTGCGCGCCGTCAGCTTTGAAGGCCAGATCAAGGCATGGCCGGCCTTTGCCGATTCGCTTCGCAGCGGACGCAGCCCGGAGCGCCTGCTCCCGAACAAACACTGGCTTCTCTATCTGGAGCGGCGCCGGTAAGGTGCCCTACCCCCCCAACCTCCTCCGCTGTGGTACCTTAGTCCGATGCCTGCTGAAGTGATCCTCGTAAATCCCGCCTACGCCTTTCCCCCCTTCACCGAGGCTGACCGGCGGGCCATCCGGGACGACCCCTTCATCATGGACCTGCCGTCCGACCCCTTCCTCTACCCGCCGATGGGGCTGCTCTCCATGGCCGGCGCTCTGAAAAGAGCAGGCTTCAATGTGGATGGTATCGACTGCAACGCAACGCGCATGACGATGGAGCAACTGGCCCGGCGCTGCGAAGGCGCCAAGGTGGTGGGCATCCAGCTCCTGGTGGCCAATACCCGCTCCGTCTTTCAGCTTGTCAAGCATATGCAGGGTAGAGGCTACGAAATCGTGATCGGTGGCCCCTGGCCGTCGGTGGAGCCCGAGGTGGTGGCCAAAATGGGGCTGCGCTACGGGATCTCCGGCGAAGGCGAGATCGCCTTCACCCGCCTGTGCAATGCACTGATCCACGGAAAGGAAAAACCGGAAGATATTCCTGGCATTATCATCGCCGAGGACAGCGAGCGGGTCTACACCAAACAGCCGGAGCTCCTGACGAACCTCAACGACTGGCTGCCGGATCGCGACTTCATGCGCAGCCCGCTCTACCGGCAGCCCTTCAAGGGACGGATCGAGGTCGCCTTGGGCAGCCGCGGCTGTCCCTATAACTGTATTTTCTGCTACTGTTCCAGCCCCTCGCCGAATTCCATGTTCAACCGCTCGCGCTGGATGGATGCGGACGCCCTGGTACGGGATCTTTCGGACACCCTGAAAAGCTATCGCCCTCGGTACATTGAATTTTTGGACGAGACCTTCACTGTAAACCGTAAATGGGTGAAGGAAGTCTGCCAGGGAATTGTAGAGGCGGGAATCAAGTTTGAATGGGGCGCAAAGACCCGGATGGACCTGCTCGATCCCGATCTTTTGGAGTCGATGGCCCGCGCAGGCTGCACCAAGGTCGGCTTCGGCCTGGAGAGCGGTGTCTACGACCACCGCAAGACCATGCGAAAGGACTTTGGCAACGACAAGGTCAAGGAGCTTTTTGACGCCGCAAACCGACTCCATGTCGATCCGGCCTGCACCATCATCTTCGGGCACCCCGACGAGACCGAAGACGACATGCGCGCCAGCTTGGAGATGGTGAAGTCGGTGGATGCCGCCTATGTGGAGTTCCACATCATGGTGCTCATCCCCAAGACCACCCTGTACTATCGGGCGGTGAAAGAGGGGAAAGTGATGCCTGATGCCTTCGACCGCTTCATGCGCGGAGAGGCGGGCTACCCCGAATACGCCCCCGGCGACCTGACGCCTGCGGACATGCGGCGTATCCACCGGGAAGCTATCAAAGACTTCTACCTTCGCCCTGGCTATGTCGCCCGGCAGGCGCGGCGCGCCCGGCGCCCCGGCGATCTGCTCCAGTACGCGCGGGCCGCGCTGTCCATCTTCGAAAAATCGTCCATGGCCGAGCCAATCTGGCGCTTGGGACGCGCACTGCCGCAGTAAGCCATGCTCCTCCTGCTGCTCCTCGCCTGCGACCCCCCTCCAGCCACCGCTCCCACGCAGGTGGTGGCTACCACCCCACCCCAACCGCAGGTGGTGGAGGAGGCGGGGTGGAAGAAGAGCCCCAGCGGGCTACACTGGGCCATACTACAGGAAGGAAGCGGAGAAATCCCAAAGCAAGGCCAATATGTGGAGCTGCGCTATGCCGGCTGGCGTGCCGACGGCCGGTACTTTGACGGCAGCCGCAGCCAGTTCGCCACCTTGGGCCAGGCTCAGCTTTTGGAAGCCTGGGAGGAGGCGGTCAGCACGATGAAGGTGGGCGAAAAACGTCAACTTCGGGTTCCTCCGCACCTCGGCTTTGCCGACCGGGGTGTGGGCGGCATCTCCCCGACCGAGGAGCTGATCTACGAGATTGAGCTTTTGTCGATCCGGTAGGATCTCGAACGCGAAGCCAGTGGGAATTCGGGATAGACGACCGCGGAGGTTCCCATGCCCACGCCCTTCGGAATTCGCCGCCGTATCAAGCGCCTTTTTGGACTTGCCCCCTCCAACGTCCCTGCAGAACCCGAGCTTCCCAAGGTGGAGTTGGTCATGGTCGCACCGGATGGATCGGAGCAGAAGTGTAGTGCCGCCGCGGGAAGCAGCCTTCTGGGCGTGTCGGCCAACGCCAAGCGCCCCATCTCCTCTGGCTGCGCAGACAGCACCTGCGGCACCTGCCGCGTCGAAGTCCTGGAGGGCTCCGAAAACCTGTCTGCCCAGGTCCCTCGCGAGCGGGCCACCCTCAAACAGAGTGGCCACCCGATGAACCTCCGGCTGGCCTGCACCACCGGTCTGGAGCGGGGCAGTGCCAAAGTCAAGGTGTTTGAGCTGATGTAGTCCGGACTGAATGAAGCTTCATTCAGTCTTGCGGCGGAGGCTGCCAGAGGGCGGGAACCGTCCCCATCCGCAACCAGCCTTCGTCCAGCCACTCCTGCACCGGATGCTGAGCGCCCACCTTTCCCACGTAGAGCAGGCGCAGGTCGCCCCCCTCGGCGATCCAGCGGCGCAGCCCCAGGTAGCCGCGCAGGTAGATGCTATCCTTCGCGTAGACCCCCGGTTTTCCGGGCTGCGCCAGGCCCCGCTTGATGCGCAGACAGAGTGCCCACGCCACCGACGTACCTGCCTGCGCGGCCACCCACTCGTACACCTCGCGAAAACCTGCCGTCTCCGCCCGGAAGATCGCCTCGTGCAACAGCCACTGCCGCCACAAAAAGCGCGGCGACAGCGCCCCAACCCGCTCCTCGGCCAGAATTGCCAGCCCCTCCTCGGTCACATCGGCACCCGGGAGCCCGGATGCGAAGAGGCGCAGCGGCTGCAGCCCCCCAAAATGCCCGCGCATCACATGCACGTCGATCTCGTGGGCCACCAGACCACGAAGGTCGGAAGCCGTGAACTTGGCAGAGGGCCGAACGCGAATCAGGCACTTGGGCGCATCCACCAGGATTCGCGCCGACATCACCGGATCCATCTCCACCCGCCACTGTTCCAGGTCCCGCGCCCGGAGTGCCGCTTCCAACACCGCGCACATCCCGATGGCATCACAGCCCTCCCCGCGCTCCACCTCCTCCCCATCCGACTCCGTCGGCATCGGCAGACGCAGGGGCGCCCAGCCACATGCCCGGTTCAGCTCCGAAAAAGCCTCCGCCGAGCGCAACTTCAGCGCCATGATCAAGGTGGAAATCTCCGCCACCTCTTGGATCAAGAGCTGCCCCAGCGGGTGCATCCGCGGAATGCGCAGGCTCCGGAGCAGATCCAGCGCATCATCCGCCCAGAGGGGGGCATCATAAAGCAGAGGAGGAAGCTCCGATCCCGACATGAACGCGTACTGAGCCGTTGGGCCATTGATCGGGTTCACATGCCGGGAGAAAGACACCTTTTGAAGTAAGGCGTACAACTTGGCATCCGCATCCACCAGCTCTACAGGCAACATGCGCTGCTTTATCCCGAAGCCTCTGGAGTGCGTGTGGTTTTTCGGATAGCTGCCTGAAATGTCCCTCTCCATCGAGCTGGTCGCCAGCCTTGAACCGGCCCTGATCCGCATCGGCCTCCCCCCCTGGGTCGCAGGCCGACTTGCCAACTTCCCTGAGGGCAAAGCCCGCGCCGAAGGCCTGCTTGCGGAGCTACTCCAACAGTGTAGCGATGCCGACATTCAGCAGCTCCAGGCCGCCTTTGCCGAGGCGGGCGAGGGCTTCCGGCTCTTTCCTGCCGACCCGCTTGCCCGCCGGATCTCGCGGATTTTTCTGCGTGAAATGACCCGCGCCCACGAGGCGGTCGGTCTGGAGGCCTTGGAGCACTTCCTGCACACGGGCCCGTCGCGAAGGATGATCGTCTGCAACCACCTCTCCTACACCGATACCCAGGTTACCGATACGGTTTTGGACCAGCTTGGACTCTCTGCGGTGGCAGACAGACTCGTCGCCGTTGCCGGTCCCAAGGTCTATACCGAGCCCTGGCGGCGGATGGCCGCCGTGGCGCTGAACACGCGGAAGACCCCCCAAAGTACCGCCGTCGCCACCGAGATCACACTCTCCCCCCGGCAGGTGGCCAAGCTGGCCATCGAAGCCATCGAGGACTGCGCCCGACTCATGGATGAAGGGAAGATCATCCTTCTCTATCCCGAAGGCACCCGATCCCGCACCGGCCAGCTTGGCTCCTTCCTGCGCGCCGCCGCCCGCTACACCAGTGTTCCCGATCTGCAGATCCTGCCCCTGGCTCAGTCCGGTACAGAGCGGATTTTCCCGATCGACGACCCGGAAATGTACGCATCCCCCGTGCGCCTGGCCTTCGGGAGCCCCATCCCCCCACTCCCCGGACGCAACGACGCCCTGGACGCATCCTGGAGTGCGCTTGCAGCGTTGCTTCCCGACGCCTACAAGCCCGTGCCCGGCACCGAGCCCATTCAATAAAGGCGGGGGATCGCGCCGATTCCCCAGCCCAGGCCCCAGGTGACCAGCATCAGAAGTAGGCCCAACCGCAGGCAACGCCGCCCCTCTGGGAGGCCATGCCAAGCCATCACGGCACCGCCGGCAACCAAAGAGCCGACAAAAAAAGCAAGATGCTCTTTGCTTTCAAAGAGATCGGCCCCTAGCGGTGCCCCCTCCAAGCGCCAGGGCTTCACATCCAGACGGTAGGCCGGGTACACCCAACTTCCCAGCCCTAACGTCAACAATACTGCTGCGGCACTGAGCGCGATCATCCGACGGTGTGCAGGCGGCGGACGATGTCCCGGCCGCAACAGCAGGCATGGATGTGCAAGGCCCACCACACCCAAGATTGCCAGCATCCCATGCAGGCTTTTAAGGAGGAGGTAGGGATCCACTCAGCGGTGCAGCTCCACAAAGCGTTGGAGCAGCGTCTGGCACTCC
>JBEIQS010000099.1:0-20348 GCA_040376425.1 Alphaproteobacteria bacterium
CCTGAATGCGGACCTGGGCGGCAAGTTGGTGAGGGATTCAGGCGTTCTCCCCTGGCTGATGCCGGGAGCCGTGTTGGACGTGCTGCCACGTGCGCTGGAACCTTTCCGTGCGTTGGTCCGCGATGGCGAGGGCGCACTTTGGTATGGGATGCAGGGCAGCACCCCGGCCAAGCTGGGCGGCAAGGCGGCCGGCGTGCTGTTCACCGACAGCGAGGGAACCAAGCTGCGCGTGCTGGGAAGTGGGCTGTATACCGACACGCTGCTCGGCCCCTGACGCCACTGAATGAGGCTTCATTCAGTGGGAAGCATGGAGCTACTCCCGGCTGAAGTAGCCCATGGCCTCCAGCGCAGACTGTAGCTCCGGGTCCATCCCGGTGACCCCCGCAGCGGCCGGCAGCGGCACCACGGCCCAGGTCAGCTCGACGTCGCGACCATCCACCCGCAGCTTGGCAAGCAGGTCGCCACTGCCATCCGGCGGCTTGGGCTCCAACGGCTGCCCGGCGGTTCCGGCGAGGCCGAGCTGAAGCATGGCCCCCCGGGCTGCCTCCAGCGGATCGCCTTGGGGCAGCACATAGATCTCGCGCTGCTGGCCCTTGGTGCCGTCAAAACGCATCCGAACGGTGTTGGCATCCTGCTGCTCCACCGTGGCGTCGGATTTGAGCAGGGGGTCATCACCGACCCAGGCGGTGACAATTCCAGCAGGAACATGAAGATTCACGTTGGTGGTACCGCCCTTTTTGGTGGGGGTGACCCGCCACGCGAGCACCACCTGCCTCCCCAGTCCCTCGGTCATGGCGTCCCGCATGGGCAGCGGATCTCGCTCGGAGCGCAGGTTCTGTTTTTCATCGGGGTCCGCTTTCAGGTCGTAGTACCACTCTTTTCCGCGACGAGAATAGTACTTCTCCCCCGCCCGCTCTGCCCCCCAGCTCTCTTCGCCATACAGCGGCCGCCCAAAGCCACGGGCGCGGCGATCAAAGCGTGGATCCTTCTCTCCCCGGGCCAGGGCGGCGAGCGAGAACCCGTCCAGGCCGTCGGTGGGGTAGCCGAGCAGCTCCAGGACCGTGGGCGTTACATCGAGCAGGGAGGCCGGTGCTTCCACCCGCCGCCCGGCGACCCCGGGGGCCCAAAGCAGCAGCGGCACCCGCAGCAGCTCGTCGTACATGCTGTGCCCGTGCTCCAGATCGCCATGATCAAAAAACTCTTCTCCGTGATCAGAGAAGAACACCACAATCGCGTTCGGACCGGCCTCCGCGAGAATAGGGGCAAGCTGATCGTCGATGTAGCGCAGGTTCTGGTCGTAGCGGTCTTTGAGATATTGTTTCAGCTCGACCCGTTTGCCAGAGGCGACATTCAGCAAGGTGGGGCGCAGGAAGCCTTCGGGCAGGTAGTCCGGCCGGGGACTGGCATACAATCCCTGGTAGGACCACGGTTCTTTATAGGGGAGGTGCATGTCCATGTAGTGCACCATCAGCAGGCTGTCCTGGTCGCGGTGCCGTCGCAGAAAATCCAGGGCGCGCCTGGATGATACCTCGGCCAAGGGCCAATTCACGCAGCCGTGCTCCCCCCAGCCACTGCTCATGTCGAAGTTGGAGGACAGGTACACATTGCCCACAAAGGCGCCCGTGGCCCAGCCGCGTGCCGAAAGCTGCTCGGGCAGGGTCTTGGCGGTGAACCAGGACTCAGGCTGCTGCCCGGACAGTACGGCCCGCGACGAGGGCAGGGTCCACGGCGCGATGGTGCGGGCATCCTCAAAAATCACCGCGTCGCGGGCGCGGGTGCTGAGCAGGGGTGCGGCATCGCGCGGGTAGCCGTACACCGCAAGGTGATCGCGACGCAGGGTATCCACAAAGACCAGGATCACCTTACGGGGTTCAGCCTTGGGACTGTAGATCAGCGGCTGCGCAAGCTGCACATGGTCGCGGGTGGGGTCGCTGCTTCGGCTGCGTAGCTCAAGCTTGACCTTTTTGCCGGCCCAGCGTGAAAGGTCTACCTTCCAGGTAGAAAATCGGTCCAATTCGGCCTTGGTAGAGGCTACCTTCTCGCCATCCACCCACAGCTCCACCTCGGCACCATCCGAAAGTCGTCCGTCGTCCACTTCTGGAGGAACAATGCCTATTTCAGTAGAAAACGCGGCATTCTCTGGAAGCTCCAACTCCCAGCCGATGGTGGCGGGGGCGGGCAGGTAGAGCCCGGCACGGGTGCGATCGTGGACCTGAAAGGACTGACGGACAAAGGTGCTTTTGTCCATGCCCGACGCTTCGTAGTGGAGGCTCTTTTCCCGCTGTATGGCACGGGGGTAGGCCACCGTAAAATCACCGGGCTTGGGTGCCGGTGCATTGGCACGGATCCGCACGGTGATGGCATCCGCCGAGGCGAACCAGGTGCCCGCACGATCCTGATCTCCGGGCTCGTCGGTGTAGGTGAAGGTGGTGTCCTCCCGTCGCAGCCGCATATTGTCGGGCGCCGAAAAAAAGAACAGCGCCCGGGTGCGGATGGGGGAGGGCGCCTCGTAGCTGCGCACCCCCGACTGCACCCCCACCAGCCGGAAGGGGCCCACCACGGGAATCTCGGCAATGTCCGCTACCGAATCGCCCGGAGGCAACTCCAACTGGGAGGGCTCCAGGCCGGCAAGAGAGACCTGAGCAAGCGCCGTCAGCAGGGTACAGAGGAACAACATGCCATCACGGCTATCCCATGAGGCGGGGGGATTCCAGGCTCAGGACTTCCGACGCCGCAGCGCGGCCAGACCCGCAAAGCCAAGCAGCCCGGAAAGCCCCCAGGTAGGCGCCGTGGAACAGCCCCCGGCCTCCGCCACATTCACCGTGAGTTTGGCACCCTTGGTGCCCGCCGGGCCACCGACGCTCATCACCACGGTGTAGGTGCCGGCACCCGGGAATTGGAGCTCGGGCGCCCAGGCACGGGTGATGTCGCCCAAGCCGCTCAGGTCCAGACCTTTTTCAGGATCGACCTCGGCCCCCTCAAAGATCTCCCAGCTTATGCTGTCCACACAGCCATACACATCCATGTTCGTATGGTTGATGGTACGCCAGCGCAGGCCTTCCACCTCTTCAAGCTGGAAAAAGCCGGCGGCACCCTCCTGCCAGGTTGGCTCCGAGCAGGCGGTCACCATGGCAAAATTGGCGTCGGAGTAGCTGAACGCTCCACAGGCTTCGGTGTACGCCACCCCCTCGCTGCGAACGGTGAACTGACCATCCACGGTGTAGCTGTGGGTGGGCTCCAACCCGGTGCTGGTTTCGCCGTCGCCGAAGTACCAGGTGGCGGAGGAGATGGTGACGCGGTCATCTTTTTCGAGCTTGAACGCCACCTCTAAGGGCGTGACCCCGGAAACCAGCTCGCCCATGGAGGAGGTGAGGGAGATGGATGGGCCATAGAGTGCGTTGATCCCTGCGATGTCGTCGTCGCCCAGCTCCGTCCAGCCGAGATCACAGGGCTCAGGAGACCAGTACATGGTGGCCTCCTGCTGGTCCGCCTCAGTGCAGACCTCGCCCAGCTCGCAGGAATGACCCAGACCCAACAGGTGCCCGATCTCGTGGGTGACCAAGGTCTCGGCCGCAAGCTGGTCGGCGCAGGTACCGGAGCTGACCTCCTCGGTGGTGGCAAGGTCAATACCGTCGTTAAACACAATATCGGCGCCGAGAACTCCATAGTAGCTTCGCCCATTCGCCACCTTGACGATGCTGCTGGAGGGCACCAGGTAGCTAATGGAGTAGACGCCAGTGGCCAGCTCTTGTCCAGGATCATCCCAATAAAAGCCCAGGATGCCATCGGCAAAGTCGGGGCTTCCCAGATCCCGCCGGCCATCAAAGCGGTCCAGGTCCTCTCCCATTAATTCCGTGGTGCAACCCGAAATATTCCAGTTGTCCCAGGCAGCCTTGACCACCTCCAGGTCGGTATCGCCGGGAAGATCCGCCGCACGCCCGTCGTCCATCGACCAGTGGAGGGGAAAGCTATCCCAAGCGGTGCCGCGATGGGTCCAGGCCATCGCGGTGGACAGGAGGAGCAATCGCATCTGTACACCTCGACCTACGACCTCCCCCTATCCCGGCAGCCCGCGCCGACAAAAAAAACCCCGGTGTCAAACACCGGGGCCATTCAAGCCGACGATGGCTTCAGCGCTTCCGACGCCGCAGCGCGGCCAGGCCCGCGAATCCGAGCAGGCCGGAAAGCCCCCAGGTAGGCGCCGTGGAACAACCACCCGCCTCCACCACATCCACCGTGAGCTTGGCACCCTTGGTGCCGGCAGGACCACCGACGTTCATCACCACGGTGTAGGTACCCGCTTTCGGGAAGGCGAATTCGGGGGACCAGGCACCCACGGAGTCACCCGCGCCGTCGCCATTGAAGTCCACCAGCTTCGCGGGGTCCACGGTCGAACCTTCGTAGACTTCCCAGAAGATGGTGTCCACGCAGCCGTACACACCCATGTCGGTGTGGTTCACACTGCGCCAGCGCAGACCCTCCACCTCTTCCAACTGGAAGAAGCCGGTCGCACCCTCCACCCAGATGGGCTCGGAGCAGGCGGTGATCATAGCGAATTTCGAATCCGAGTAGTTGAACTCACCACAGGCGTCCGTCTCGGCCACAACAGCCGAGGTCACCGTGAACTGACCGTCTTTGACGTAGCTGTGGGTGGGCTCCAGCTCAGTGCTGGTTTCGCCGTCGCCGAACTTCCAGGTGGCCGACTTGACGGTCACGTCGTCGTTCTTCACCAGCTTGAAGGCCACATCGAGCGGCGTACTGCCAGAAATGGCGTCGCCCAGGGTGGAGGTGAAGGAGATCGACGGGCCATAGAGCGCGTTGATCCCCGAGATGTCGTCCGCACCAATTTCGTTCTGAGCCAGATCGCAGGAGCCCACCGACCAGAACATGGTCGCATCGCGAAGATCGGAGCTATCGCAGGCTTCCCCCTGCTCGCAGGAGTGACCCATACCCAGCATGTGCCCGATTTCGTGGGTCGCAACCCCCTCAATCGCGGTCTCGCCGGAGCAGGTACCCCCAGCGATGTCCTCGGTGGCCCCGTAGTCCACGTTGTCGTTGAAGATGATGTCCGAGCCGTACACACCGTAGTAGGTACGCCCGTTCGCGACTTTGACGATGGTGCCGGAGGGCATGGTATAGGTCACACCCAAAACGCCGGTGCCCGCCTCATCGTTGGGATCGTTCCAGTAGAAGCCGGTGATCCCGTCGAAGCCGTCGCGACGCCCCAGGTCCTTCCGCTGACGGAACTTGGAAACCGGACCGTCGATCACATAGGAGGCACACTCGGCGACCATCCAGTTATCCCAGGAGGTCTTGATGACTTCGAGGTCGTACTCGGCCGGAAGGGACTCTTCGGTGCCGTCGTCCATGTACCACTGGATGGGGAATTCCTCCCATGCGGTACCGGTGTGTCGCCACGCGAGGGCAGAAGAAATGAGGAGCAACATCATCAGCGCACCCCGGGCGCAAGGCGGTTGATTTGGCGCAGCCGCTCAGGGCTGATACCGGGAATGGGCTTTCCATCCCAACCACTCTCCAAGCGCCGCTCTACGCGGGCGCCGAGGTTCTCCATGGAGATCCGGTCCGCGGGCGCAGGATGGGGGAGGAAGCGCGCGTCGAAGTCACGCTCGTAGGAAACGGTGAAGCGCACGGGCATCTCGCTGCCATCCACCGGGTTCTGGCGGATGGAGTACTTGCCCTGGAACATGCCCACCGGGGTCCAGCCCTGGCCGTGGTACACCGAGGAGAGGAAGAGAAAGACAGCCTCCCCCTCGGAGAAACGTGCAGCCGAGGGAACATCGGCCATCAGGCCCATGTAGTCCCCACCGGGAGAGTCCACCGCGATCACCTCGCCGGCGACCAACTGCCCCTTCCACACCCGGTCCACCTGCACCAATGCGCGGGTGACAATGTGGCCGGCCGGGTTCAGCATGACCCACTGCGAGACAACCGTACCGCGCACGATGGCCTCGGCCCCATCGGTCATCTGCTCGACCGACAGCTCCGCGAGCACCGTCGCAGATGCGGTAGGAAGACCCACGGGAAGCTCGAAGAGCGAAGCCACGCCCGCTCCCGACGTCAACAACAGGGACAGGAGCAGCGACCGGGTGATCACCCGACCGGCCCATCCGCTCAGAAAAGGAGAGTACACGCAGACCTCCGGGGTCGGTAGACAGACGAGGCAGCGTAGCCGCAAGGCAGTCCATCCGTCAAGTCAGAGGGCGCTGCTTGAGGAGAGATTTCCTTCTTCCGACCTTTTTCGCAGGGTAAATTCCGCGGTGGGAGTCTCCCATTGCCGGCGATCGGCGCAACCTCAACCCTCGGGCGCGGGAGGCACCGGGCGCCGCTGGGGCGATGGCAGCCGTGCTGCCGCCTCTTCTTCCAGGTCGATCCGCAGCTCCTGCGCCTGGATGGCCTGCAAAGTCAGGCTGAGCAGCGGTCCGGCCTGGCTCGCTTCCACCTTTCCCGCCTGCAGCAGGGCCCGCAGCGCGCGCACGCGCAGACGGGGCGGGTAGCCTCCCCAGGGATCGACATCGGGAGCTGCGGGGGCTTCCGCCCCCGGCTGGCCGAACTGCTCCATCAGCTCCTTAGCCAATGCCACCATGGAAGGATCGGCACGCAGATCCGTCCGCTTTCCACCCTCCACAAAGGACGGCTCCAGTTGCTCCGCCTCTGTACGTTGGGCATCACTCAGGACCACGGCGGCCCGTCTCGCCCAGCTCTCCTCGACAAATGCGGCCCGCCGGGCGCCCTGGAGCAGCCTCAGCAGTGCCTCTCTGTCCTCTGGACCGAGCTGTTTCTCCGGAGGAAGCTGCTGCATGGCGGCCAGCATGTCGTTGGCAGAGCGTCCGGGTCGCCGGGCAATCTCGCCCTTTTCAATCCAGTCCTCGGCCGCTGGTGCCCCCAGCCCGAACCAAAGCAGGGCCCCCGCCAAGACCACGGCCCCCCGAATCAGGGCCTTCATCCTCCCTCCTCTGGCTCAGACCCGTCATCGGGGGGCAGCGGCGTGCCCGGGTCAGGCCAGGCCGGAAGCTCGCCATCCACAAGGCGCTGCATATCCTCAGGAAGGGGGGCGACAACCTTTAGAATCTGCCCACTGACCGGGTGCGGCATGGCGATGGAGCGGGCGTGGAGGCACTGCCGTGGGAAGCCCACCGCCGGCCGCACCGCGTCTGTGGCCCCCTGCTCCATGTATTCGAGAAAAACCTCGTCGGGTTGTCCGTAAATTTTGTCACCGACGATGGGATAGCCCAGGCTTTCCAGGTGCACCCGAATCTGGTGGGTCCGGCCCGTGACCGGGCGACAGTGCACCAGGCTGATGGCGCCGATGCGCGCCTCTACATTAACCCGGGTGCGGGCGGCATCCCCATCGTCGGTGACCGACCGACGCAGCTCCAGCTTTCGCACGGGCTTTTGTCCGATCTTCCCTTCGGCTACGGTCTCCTCCCAAGGCGGGGAGCCCCACACCAGCGCCAGATAGCTCTTCGACACCTGCCGGGTCTGAAAACAGTCCTTTACATGCCGATTTGCGATAGTGCTTTTGGTGAGCACCAGGGCGCCCGAGGTATCGCGGTCCAGGCGATGCCCCAGGTCCGGTTGAATCCCGGGGCGGGCTTCGCGTACCAACCCGATCACCCCATATTCCCAGCGTTGGCCCGAGGGATGGGTGAGCAGGCCGGGGGGCTTGTTGAGCACGAGCAGGTGTTCGTCCTCGTAGAGTACCGGCGGGAGGGGCGGCGCGGCATGGCTGGGAGCAATGCCGGGAATGTACACCCGCAACACTTCGCCCGGCCTCAGAATGCTGGAGGCTTTCAAAGGTCGAAGCTCGGATTCCACCTCACCCAGGGCGATGGCGCGGCTGATCGCGGAGCGCGACCAGGTAGAAAAGCGAAGCGACAAAAACACGTCGAGACGCCGACCAATGGAGTTTTCGGGGACAAAAACCCTGCGAAAAAGTCGGGACGTGTTAGCGGGATCAGGCATGGATCTGGGACGTATCGTGGCGCTGACGTGGCTGCTGGTGGCCCTGGGCATCAGCGTTCTGGTGGGGCCTGAGCTGGGCTGGCGCGGCTGGCTGTGGCTGGGAACCCACAACCTGCTCTGTCTGGCGGGTGCGGGTCACGAGCTGTGGCGCAAGCGCAAGATGGCTCCCAAAGCGGAAGAATCGCTCAGCGCTTCGTCGTAACACGGCGTGTGTGCTCCGTGCTCACCACCTCAAATTGCTCCAGCTCGTCTTCATCCACCGTGCCCCCCTGCAGATAGCCGCTGGCCTGAAGAAGTTGCTTGAAGTTGCCTTTTTCTTCCGAAGCCCCCGATTCGCGCGGCGTCTCCCGCTTCAGGGCGGCGTTGGCATTGCGGAGCTGCGAGGACAAAGACGCCGCAATACACTCATTCCAGACCATCTTCGCCTCACCCCGCAGGGTGGCGTGCGCAGCCGCATCCAGACGATAGAGCCAGCCCACTTCGGGGGCTACACAGGACGCCGTGCGCGGCCCCTTCTCCACCAAGGTGTTGATTCCGAACTGGTCGCCCGCTTTCAGCGTGGCCAAAAGCTCCGCCTTCTGGCCACGCACATGCCGAAGGACCGCGATCTTGCCTTCCGCGATCATGTAGGCGGCGGCCCCCTGCTCGCCCTCCAGAAAAATGACCTGACCCTCCTCCACCGGCTCCGCAACAAAACAGGCGGCGATGGTGGCAACCACCTCTGGTGTGGTCTGGCGTAAGCCCGGATAGCGCATCAACAGCGGCTCCAACGCCGGGCATGGCCCCTTAGGTCCACCTGGAACCAGGGTTTTCCACAGGCGCACCAGCGCGGAGGGCTCGGTCCGCATCGGCGCAGCCTGGTCCCCGTCTGCCACCTGGGCGATCTTCTGATCGGTGTTGCGGATCCGACGCACCAACGCCAAAAGTGCTTGTTCCAGTAGACTTTCGTACAAGCCATTGCGCTGCTGCCGCAACGTGGAGAGGCCCGCCAGAGACAGGCAAAGCACGGATGCGGTCTTGCGCGCCGTCAGGCGCGCCGAGCGTGTGCTTCCACCAAAAAAAGCAGATGCTTCCCCGATAAGCTCACCGGGAAGCACCCGCCCCACCTCCAAGCCGTCCACCGAGGCGGACAGCTCGCCCGAGGCCACGATGGCGACCTCCTCTACAGGTTCCCCCTGCTCCCATAACATCTCCCCCGGATTGACCAGGATCTGGGTCCACAAGGGGAGAGAGCTACGTATTTCTGCGTGGGTCACCCGACGCAGGAAGGGCAGAAAAAGGAGCTCGTCGATCAGTGCGGCCATTTGTAACCATAACGCACAGGCCGCAGGCTGCCGATATCAGTCCCAGTTTGCCGCAGACTGGGTGGCCGACAGGGCGGGGTCCGTGGCGTCCTTGACGTCGAAGCCGGAGCGCCAGCCGGTGAAGTCCAGCGAGCCCTTGCAGCTTGAGGTGATCTTCAGCTCGCAGTCGCCGTCGGAGCACTCCACCTCATCCCCGCGGTTGCGGGCCGTGTCCCCGTCCTCGTTGACCAGGTAGCTGCCAGCCGGAATATCGCCACCCAGGCCAACCTGCTCCTGCGCGGTCTCGCCCCACTTGTCGGACTCGACGTAGGACACCGTGCTCTTGCCCGCAGACTCGGCGATCCCGGTCAGATCGTTGCCCTTGATGCTGACGGTGAAGGTGGTGGTGGAGGAGGACTCGCTGGTGCTGCGATAGCTGTAGTCGTCGTAGGAGGCCTTGGTCGTTCCCTTACCAGAGGTCTCCCAGGAGAAGGCCCAGCTACCACCTTCTTTTACGCCGGGGTAGATGTTGCCGCCGAGGATCAGGTTGGCCTCGCTGCCCACCTGCTCGATAGCCACCATCATGACGTAAGGACTACCGGTGTAGTCCTCTTCGTACTCCAGGCCTACACCACCGGTATCCTGGATTTCCCCTTCGGGAACATCGTACTCCTTGAAGTTCTCATCGATGTTGTCTTCACAAGTCTCGGCAGCGGTGTCCACGGGGAAAGCGAAGGCCCAAATACCCTCGATGCCGCCATCTGCACAACCAGCAAGAAAAAGAGAAACCACGAGCAAAACAGACTTGTTCATTCACGACTCCAGAGGTGCGGCGGCTATTCCGGCAGGTTGTTCGCGTCAAGGAGCATTGCCTGTCGCAACCCTTACAGTCGGCAGAACGGCGGAAGTGTAAGCGCGGGAACGGCCCCCCCAGGCTTCCCACCTGCAAGGTTGACGCCTGCCACCAGAACGGTTCTTCTGGAACGGTGAGACTGAACCCCCTCCTCCAGCAGCTTCCGACCTACCCCACTGTGGTCCTGGATCGCCTTCGCGACCAGCTCCGCGCCGAGGGCAAGCCGGTCTATGACTTTGGAACCGGTGACCCCACCGAGCCGACACCCGCCTTCATCCGAGACGCCTTTCTCGCTTCGGTGCCGGAAAACTGTCGGTACCCGACGGTGCGCGGGGACTCGGCGGTGCGGGGGGCTTTTGCGGCCTATCTCCAGCGCCGTTTTGGCGTGGGCCTGGATCCGGAGCGGCAGATTCTCCCCACCTCCGGGTCCAAGGAGCTGATCTTTCACCTCCCGCTGTTGGTGATCGACCCTGCCGCACCAGACCGGACGATTGTCTACCCGGATCCTGGCTATTCGGTCTACCACCGTGGGGCAGTGCTCTGCGGCGCCGAGCCCTATGCCCAACGCCTGCACGGCGACTTCAAGCAGCGGGTGTGGGAGCTGCCGGAAGAGGTCCTTCGTCGTACACGTTTGCTGTGGATCAATAGCCCCCACAACCCATCGGGAGCGGTGCTGACCCACGACGAACTTCAGCGCACCTACGAGGTCTGCCGTCGCTACGACATTCTGTTGGCATCCGACGAATGTTACGCCGACGTCTGGTTTGAGAAGCCCCCCGCCTCGATCCTGCAGGTTGCCACCGAAGGCGTGCTGGCGATCTTCTCCCTGTCCAAGCGCTCCGGCATGACCGGCTACCGCACCGGGATGGTGGCGGGCGACGCCACAGTGATGGCAAAGCTGCACCAGCTCCGCACCAATCCAGGCCTTGCTCCACAGGATTTTGTGAACGCAGCGGCCACCGCCGCATGGTCGGACGATGCCCATGCGGAGGAACGTCGGCACATTTTTGCCCGCAAGCGCGCGATCCTGATGGCCTTTTTGGAGGAGGCCGGAATCGAAGTCGTGGGCTCTGAGGCTGGCTTTTATCTGTGGCTGAAGGTACCGCCCGGCAAGGGCAACGGTGCCGACTGGGCCCGCGAGCTGCTGGGGGTGGGCATTTTGTCCAATCCGGGCGCCGCCTTTGCGGTGACGGATGCAGCAGACGACTACATTCGCCTTGCTCTGGTTCCGGACGAGGCGGGCTGCCATGCCGCGGTGGATGCGTGGCGACGCCACCAGGCATAGCCGATGTCGTCGTCATCGGGGCGGGCTTTGGAGGGCTGGCGGCGGCGCTGAGCTTGGCCGAGCGAGGGGCCCGGGTCACCCTTTTGGAGGCCCTGACCTATCCTGGTGGTTGTGCCAGCACGTTTGTAAAGAAGGGCTGGTCGTTTGAGGCCGGAGCCACACTTTTTTCAGGCTTCGCCGACGGGCAGCTCATGGCGGCGTGGATTCATCGTCATGGACTGGATGTTCGTGCGGATGTTTTGGACCCGATGATTGACTTTCGCAGCCCGGTGTTGCGCGTAGGCGTTCCTCCGCGTCGCGAAGGCCTGGTCGCGGCCTTTTGCGGGCTGCCCGGGGCCCCCGTGGCCGGAATACGCGCCTTTTTCGCTGAACAACAGCGGGTGGCCGATGCTCTCTGGGCCCTGTTTGACGATCCCAGCCTGCTTCCGCCCTTCTCTCCCACCAGCCTTCTGCGGCATGTGGGGCGGATTCCCAGCTATGTTCCTATCCTTCCCTGGGTGGGGCGTCCGCTGATCGCGGTGCTGGAGCGACATGGTCTGGCACAGTGGAGTCCGCTGCGGACCTATCTGGATGCGCTGTGCCAGATCACGGTGCAGACCGGGGTTACCGAGGCAGAAGCTCCTTTTGCATTGGCCGCGACCGACTACTGCTTCCGCGGAACGGCGCATGTGCATGGCGGAATCGGGAAGCTCGCCACCGCTCTGGTGGGAGCGATTGAAAAGCTTGGGGGAGAGGTACATTTTGCCTGCCGCGCATCGGCCCTGCGGCAGGAGGGCGGGCAGTGGCTGGTCGAGGCCCGGGGGCAGCAGTTTCGGGCACCGGTCGTGATCGCAAATCTACTACCTCAGGGGCTGACCACGCTCTTGGGACAAAGCACCGGCACCCTGGATCAACGCGCCCGCCAGGTGGAAGAAGGCTGGGGTGCGGTGATGTGGTATCTTGGACTACAGAATGATGCAGATCTGCCCGACAAGCCCTTGCATATCGAGGTCGTGGCGGAGCCTGACCGGCCCCTGGTGGAGGGCAACCACCTGTTCTGCTCCCTTTCGGGGGCAGCAGAGGATCGCGGCCCCGGCCGCACCGCGACCGTCAGCACCCATGTCTCCATCCGCACCTTGACCGGCCTCCCAGAGGTGGAACGAGGCCCCTTCATTGCGGGGATTCAAACGAAGATGCTGAGTAATCTTTCAACCTTTGCCCCCGAAGTGTACGCGGCGATCACGACAAAATTCCCGGCGAGTCCGCGCACCTGGGAGCGCTTCACCCGCCGCGCCCTGGGCTGCGTAGGTGGAATCCCGCGCCGGGCCGGCCTGCACAACTATCAGAACTTTCTGCCTTCTCCGGTTCTTCCTGGCCTATGGATGGTCGGTGACTCGGGCTTTCCCGGCCAGAGCACCTTGGGCGTGGCCCTGGGTGGCTTGCGGGTGGCTGCGGCTATCTCTTGACCTGTACAGGGTTGCAATTTCTGCACAGGTGAATATAAGAGACCCAGAGGTGCTTGATGGACACTGCCGAAACCGAAGCCGACGTCCTCCCCGACATCATGGAGCCTCGTTTGTGGCGAAAGAATGGGTGGATCGCCAAGGTGGTGAAGAACGAGGAGGATGATGGTTGGGCGGTGGCGATGACCCGGGTGGGAGACTCCGAGCCCGCGTTGGTAGGGCCATGGACCATGGGGCGGGACAAGAAGAACCCCAAGCCCCTGGACATCCACGCCTTCAACACGCTGGTGAAGACCGTGCGCGACGTGATGCAGCGGCACGAAAACCATCTCTACAACCAGCTCCACAAGACCCTCTCCTACAACCGAGCGGACGGCCAACGTATTCGGGCCAACCTGGATATTCAGCCCGACGAGGACGATCCCTATGCGGTACTGACCTGCATGATTGAAACCACCGCCGAATTGTTGAAAAAAGAGCGGGTGTCTCCCCGCTTTCGCCTGAATGCCGAAGCCGTCGAAAAATTCCTGGGCTGAGGGGCGAACATGCGCTTTCTAAAGGCCTTCTTCTCGGTGGCGGTCGTGATGTTGGTGCTGGATCTGGCCTGGATCGGCCTGGTGGCGGCGCCCCTCTACGATCGTGCCCTGGGTCCGTTGAAGGCGCCCGTCGTAAACGGGGTGGCCGCCGGAGTCTTTTACCTCTTCTATGTGACCTGCACCGTTTTTCATGCGGTTCTTCCATCTGAAGACTGGAAGCAAGCGCTACGGCGCGGTGCAGGCATGGGGCTGGTGGCCTATGGGACCTGGGATCTGACCAACTGGGCGGTACTGCGGGACTTTCCGGCGTGGATCGTGCCTATCGACATGACCTGGGGCATCTTCCTTACGGCTGCCTGCGCGGCGGCGGGACGAACGGTCGCAGGGCCGCCAAGCTGAGCCTCATTGGCATTTTTTGTAGCGTCGCTTACATCCCACCACACGCAGCTCTACCGTCACCACCCCCTCTTCCAGCATGCCCAGGCGCCGCGCGGCCCCGCGGGCGAGGTCGATGATTCGGCCTTTGGCGTAGGGGCCGCGGTCGTTGATCACCACACGCACGCGCGCGCCGGTGTCCGGGCGACTGACCCGAACCACCGTTCCGAAGGGCAGTGTGGGGTGTGCGGCCGTCCGCCGTGCCGGGCGGAAGGGCTCCCCGCTCGCGGTCGGTCGTCCGGCCAGCTCACGGCCGTACCAGGAGGCCTGGCCACTTTGGTGGACTGCGGGCAGGCAGGCGACGAGGAGAAGGAGAAGCATGGGCGTTTTTATCCGGGCGTACCGATTGGAGCCACAGAAGCGCCTGCGCCCGCACGCGCGGAGCGGAGGGCGCCGGAAACGAATTAGAGCAGCGCTATGAACCCCACCCCGTCTGGCTGGCCCCGGCTATCTCCCGCACTGTTTTATCAGGACCCGGCTTCGGCCATCGATTTTCTGGAGCGCGCATTCTCCTTCACCACCCGTATCCGCATCGATACTACGGATGGTGGCGTGGAGCACTCGGAGCTGTGCTACGGCGATGCGGTGGTGATGGTCGGCAGCGAGCGACCGAAGGACTCCCAGCGCTCTCCCCGCAGCATGGGCGGGGCGATGTCGGCCGGCCTGTTCCTCTATGTGGACGATGTGGATGCCCACTTTGTCCGCGCCAAAGCGGCAGGCGCCGAGATCATCCAGGATCTGACCGATACCGACTACGGAGAGGGCTACTGGAAAGATCGCGGCTATGGCTGCTTGGACCCGGAGGGACATCGGTGGTGGTTCGCGCAGCGTCTGTAGGGTGGGGCTGATCCGCTTCGGTGTACCGAGGTCGCGTTGGTGGGCCGCCGGGAGAGGATTGGCGTGCGGTATTCAGAGTAACTCCGCGTTGAACACCTGCATCTTCTACGAAGGCCACCGTCCCAGAGGCCGCCATTCGCCCACCGATCCAGCCTTGCCCGGATAGATGCCCTTGACAAAGGCTGAACAAGCTGCAAGACTGAGCCTGACTGCAACCGCAGTCACTCCGGAGGTTTCATGAACTGGCGTCCTTCCCCTCGCCCGAAGCCGGGCCCCAAGAGCTGGCGTCCTTCTCCTCGTCCCAAGCCGGGACCCAAGAGCTGGCGTCCTTCTCCCCGTCCCAAGCCGGGTCCCAAGGCCTGAGTTGACGGACTGCGCGTCGCGACCGCAGTCTTGAAACGCAGGACCGGATCTTGCTGAGCCACCCAACCGGGTGGCTCTTCCCTTTTTGGAGCTTTGATGTCCCTACGCTCCATTTTGAACTTGACAGGTCAAGGGCCGGTGCCCTGCACCGAATTGGGCCCCCTGCGAGGCGTGGCCTTCGATCTACCCACCCCCGATCCCCGCCTGCGTGCCCTGGCTGAAGGCGCCCCGGCGCCCACCGCAGCCCTGGAAAATCTGGTCGGAGCGCAACGCGCGTGGACGGACTGGGCCGAAGGGATGGATTTTTTGGTTCCTGGTAGTCCCGTATACCGTCAAAAGCGCCTGGAGCGCGACCTGTATTGGCGGCGTTGGGCACCCCGGGTCCCCGCCGGCAGTCGGGTGCTGGACCTCGGCGGTGGAATAGGGCGTTTTACGCAGCTTCTTTTGCAGCAGGGCTGCACTGTGGAGCTGGTCGACCCCGACCGGGAGAGCCTGCGCCGCGCGGTGTGGCACGCAGCGGGCATGCCGGGAGCGCTGGACGTCCACTGGACCACGGGCGAGCAGCTCCCCGAGCTGGCCCCTGTAGATGTGGTGATCGCGGCCGAGGTTTTTTGCTATGTGGAAGACCCTGCGCGCACCCTGGCGAATGTCCGGCGAATTCTGAAGCCGGGCGGACCACTGCTGCTTTCGGTGGAGGCCCGCTGGGGCTGGGCGCTGGCGCTGGATGTGCCGCCCGGTGGCCTGGAGGCCTGGCTGGGGGACGGCGTGCTGCGGGTGGAGGGGGACCGCTGGGTGCGTACCTACGACCGTACGGCCCTGGAGCTGCTCCTTTCCGGCTGGCGCTGGGAGGAATTGACGCCCACCCACTACATCTACAGCGGGCCTTTCGAAGCGGTGGCGGGCGATCTGGAGATCGCCGAAGTGGAGGCTTTGGAAGCCCGGCTACGGACTCACCCAATTGCGGGGCCACTTCACCGCGCCTGGACCGGTGTAGCGGTGTACAATGGATGAATGCGCGTCGTCATCGTCCAACCGCCCCGAAAGTACTGGCCCTTCACGTCCGAGGGGGACAACTTCCTCCTCCAGCAGGCACTGCCTGCACTGGCGGCCCCGTTGCGCGAGGCCGGCATGGAGGTGCAGGTCATCGACTGCATGCCCCTGCACATCGGCTGGCGCAGCCTCGCGGACGAGCTGCGGCGGATCGATCCGGATGTGGTCTGCTCCGGTGAAAACCACGCCTTGTATGCTTCGGAAGCGCTGAAGTTCTTCCGCCTCTGCAAAGAGGTGGTTCCCCGCGCCAAAACCTTTGCGGGTGGTGGGCACTTCACCAACCTGGCCCACCGCTATTGCTACGAGGGCACCCCCATCGACGCGATCTGCATCGGGGAGGGCGAGCTGACGGTGGTGGAGACCGTCAAAGAGTGGGCCAAGAAGGACCCGGATTTGTCCAAGGTGGACGGCCTGGCATACTGGGACGGCGAAAAGATGGCCCGCACCCGCTCCCGCCGTCTGGTGCAGGACCTGGACAGCCTGCCCATGCCCGCCTACGACCTGATGCCGATGCATTTGTACGGCAAGAGTCGCTATCTCTTTTCTCCTGGTGGAACCACGATCCACCACAGCCGCGGCTGTGTATCCAAGTGCAGTTTCTGCGCGTGGTGGACGACCATGGCCGACCGCAAGTACGACAGCGACGGCAACGCCCAGCTCTCCCCTCGGTGGCGCTCCAAGAGTATGGAGCGGACTTTTGAGGAGATCGAGCTTCTCTATTACAAATATGGCAAGCGCAGCTATGTCTGGGTGGACGAGAGCTGGAACATCGATCCCCGCTTCAACGACTCCTTCGCGGAGCGCATGATCAAGAGCGGGATGAAGACCCGCTGGTTTGCGTTCATGCGCGCGGACTGTATCGTTCGCGACGAGAAGAAGGGGATCCTGGAGAAGTTGGTCCGCGCCGGCCTGGCACACATCTTAATCGGCGTTGAACGCGCAGAAGATGACACCCTTACCTCGCTGGACAAGCGCTTCTACACCGGCGGCGTGGCGCAGCAGGCCATCGCCATCTTCAAGGAAAAATACCCCGAAGTATTCATTCAAGCGACATTTATTGTCGGAACGAAGGATGAAAACAACGAGTCGCTCCAAAAACAGGTGACCCTGGCCAAGAAGCTGGACGTGGACTTCCCAGCCTTCCACCCCATCACTCCCGTGCCCGGAACTCCCATTTTTGATGACGCGCTCAAAAACGGGCACATCACCTACGAGGACTTCGACAACTTCGACTGGCTTACGCCAGCCCTTGACACCAAGTACATGACCCGCACTGAAATTGCGGCGGCCCTCTACGATATGAACAAACAATTCGTAAACACGAAGTGGTTGCTTCGGGGGCTGACCAGTAAGGTTGACTACAAACGGGACATGTATATGTGGTTCGCCAAAGTGTCCGGCAGCATGGCCATTGACGCACTAAAGAAGAGGGTGAACCCGCTGAATGTCGGCCACTACCAGCAGTTGGTTACGCCGGAATGGTACGAAAGCTGAACATGGTGCCATGGACGCGGGACAGAGAGAGTCACCAGCGACGGAGCCCCCACCATTCGCCTCTTCCAAATTGCGAGAAGCTGAGGTATGAGCGCCCCGGGTGCGTTCCTCGGAGGTAAGGCAGGATGGCGAAAGAGCGGTTCGCGGTCCTGGGGGGCGGCATGGGATCGTTGTCAGCGGTTTTTTCGCTGACATCGCAGCCGAACTGGCAGGATCGATATGAAATCACCGTCTACCAGCACGGCTGGAGACTGGGGGGAAAAGGCGCCACCGGCCGCCGCTTGGATCAGCACGCCCGCATCGAGGAACACGGCTACCACACGCTTTTCGGCTTCTACGAAAACACTTTTGCGTTGCTTCGTGACTGCTACAAGGCCTACGACCGCGACCTCTCCCTCCCCCTCTCTCAGCCCTTTGCGCCCAGCCGGGAGGAAGAGCTCGCCCACCCGGGGCGCTACGGTCTGCACCGAGAAGGGCGCTTCGTCATGCTCCACCGGATTCCAGTTGGAAGCTGGCATACCTTCTCCATGCACTTCCCCCAGACGACGGACCAGCCGGGCAGCGGGACCCCGTTGCCCAGCCTGTGGGCCTGCTTCGAAGCGGGCGTGCAAGTCCTGAGTGGCTGCCTGGGCTATCGGATGGGCCCTACAGTCAAAAAAGCCTGGAAAACCCTTCAAAAGAGCGGACTGGCCAGACTTCTCCGGCGCTGGCATGCCGGGCACCTGTTGCGCCTGTTGCGCGCCTGGTACCGCTGGACGGGAAGCAAGCCCGGCGCGCGGTTGATGGTGCCGTTGATGCGCCGGATTGTACGTCGAACCTGGGCAAGCCTGGGGACTACCGTGACCACCGACTGGGAGGCCCACGCCCGATGGACCACCGTTGATTTTATGTGTACGGTACTGATCGGTCTGTGCGAAGACGATGTGTTTCGCCTTGGCTTCAATACGATTGACCATGAAGAATTTTATGAGTGGCTTACCCGCCATGCCACCGTTCCCGAAGGGATGACGTACACCCTCGGAAGTATCTGGGTTCAGGCGGCCTACGACAGCAGCTTTGCCTACCGCGACGGCAATGCCACAGCCCCTCCCACCCCCGACAAGCCCATGGTGGGCACCCCCACGATGGGGGCAGGCACGATGATCCGGGGCGGCTGGCGTCTGATGTGGACCTACAAGGGCTCGATGGCCTGGATGTTCCAGGCCGGCACTGCGGAAGTGATCTTTTCGCCGATCTACGAAGTGTTGAAGCGGCGGGGCGTACGCTTTGAGTTCTTTCACCGCGTGGAAGACCTGGAGGTGGGAAGCGACGCGCAGGGCAGCCACATCTCCGCCATCCGTATGGTGCAACAGGCCACTGCCAAGGATCCCGCTGGATACAACCCCCTTATAGACGTGAACGGCATTCCCTGCTGGCCCGCCGAGCCGCTGCTGGACCAGCTTGTGGAGGGTCAGACACTTGCCGGCTACAACCTGGAGGGCCACTACGAAGAACTCCCTGGCGGACGCCACTTCCGCCTTGAAAAAGGTCGCGACTACGACCGGGTGATTCTGGGAATCTCCATGGGCGGACTGCCCCACATCACCCGTGCCCTTTCCAAGTGTAGTGCCACCTGGAAAGCGATGGTCGAGGGTGTCAAGACCGTGCGAACTCAGTCCGCTCAGCTTTGGACGGATGTTTCTTTGGGCACTCTGGGCTGGGGTGGGCCGGGCTGTCCGCTCAATGTGGGCCTGCAACCCCTGGACACGCTCGTGGACATGCACCACCTGCTCCAGCGGGAGCAATGGGGTGACAGGCCCCCGGTCTCGGTCCACTACCTGTGCAGCGCGATGGCCGAAGACCCCGAGGAGCCCACGGGTGTCGCCCCCGAATACCCGGCTTCGCAGACCCAGAAAGTGGTGGAAGAAGTCCAGGAGCTTCTCGGAAAAATACCGCATGTGTGGAAGAACGCGCGCGCCTCCGAGGGTTTTGCCTGGGAAGTGCTGCACGGGGATGGAGAGGGGGCGGAGCGGTTGAAAAACCAGTACTTCCGCGCCAATATCGACCCCACCGAACGCTATGTGCTGAGCGTCCCCGGGAGCGCAGCGCTGCGCCTGGGTGCGGCCGAGAGTGACTTCTACAACCTGGTGCTGGCGGGAGACTGGACCCGAAACGGGCTGAACGTCGGCTGCATGGAGGCGGCCGTGATGGGTGGACTCCTCGCGGCCCGTGCGATCTCAGGCAGCCCGGCCTACATTCCCGGCGAGCTGGACTGGGATTTGGGAAGTGACGACCCTTCACCCGGCTGATTGTTGCCGCCTCTGGCGGGACCCGTAGCCGTCCGTCGGCATGGAGCAGGCTCCCCATCGGGGCCAGCGGTGCTCAGGATGCCGTTCCCACCAGCGGTGCGCGGCGCAGCCAATCGGCCGCCGATTGCACAGCCTACAACGGACTTCCGGCCGAGGGATAGCGTACGCCGGTGATCTCGACCTCCCGACGGCCCTTGGGGGTCTCAAACACGGCGGTGTCGCCGATGTTCTTGCCCAGCAGCGCCTTGCCCAGTGGCGAGACATAGGAGATGATTCGGCGGTCGGTATCCACCTCGTCCTCCCCCAGGATGGTCCACTCCTGCGTTTGGCCCTCTTCGTCCTCGATGGTGACGATTGCGCCAAAACGCACGATCGTACCGATGAACTTGGAAGGGTCCACCGGCTCCAGATCCTCCAGGCGCTTCTGAAGGAAATACAGGCGCTTGTCGATCTCCCGTAGACGCTTTTTGCCATAGAGATATTCACTGTTTTCGGAGCG
>JBEIQS010000147.1:0-15084 GCA_040376425.1 Alphaproteobacteria bacterium
GAGAGCGGGCGGCGCCTCCACCGACAAATCTCCCGGCCCCCCCTCCCCACCCCCCCGTTGTGTATAGCCTGCCCCGCATGGACGACGTCGCCCCGCCCCCTCCGGCGCCCCGTAGCCATGCCGACGCAAAAATATCGGCCATGCTCGCGCGCTATTGGGGCTTTGACCAGCTTCGCCCGCTTCAGCGCGACGCCATCGACGCCACCCTGGACGGCCGCGACGCCCTGGTCATTCTTCCCACCGGCGGTGGCAAGTCCCTCTGCTACCAGCTCCCCGCCTTGTGTCGCGAGCCAGAAGCACTCACCCTGGTCATTTCTCCGCTGATCGCCCTGATGAAGGACCAGATCGATGGCCTGCGTCTGGCGGGCTTTCCTGCGGCCGCTTTGCACAGCAGCGTCACGACGGAGGAGGCCGCAGCGGTATGGCGCTCCCTGCAGCAGGGGCAGCTCCGCCTGCTGATGATTTCTCCCGAGCGGTTGTTGCGGGATGATTTTTTGTATTCATTACAAAATATAGCTCAAAAAGTACCTGCCTCCGCCGTGTGCAGCGTGGTCATCGACGAGGCCCACTGCATCAGCCAGTGGGGCCACGATTTTCGCCCGGAGTATCGGAGACTTTCCAACCTGCGCCAGCTCTTGCCCGGGGTCCGCATCCAGGCCTACACCGCCACTGCCACCGAGCGTGTGCGCCAGGACATCATCGAGCAGCTCGACCTTCAGGATCCCGCTGTCCTTGTTGGCACCTTTGATAGGCCAAACCTCTGCTATCGGGTGCTCCCGCGTCAGGGCCAGGGCGAAGACCAGATCGCCGAGCTGCTGGGGCGGCAGCCCGGTGCCGCCGCCATCATCTACTGCATCAGCCGAAAACAGACGGAGACCCTTGCCAATGCCCTGAAGGAGCGCGGTATCCCCGCCGAGGCCTACCACGCCGGAATGGACACTGCCGCCCGCAGCCGCGTGCAGGATGCCTTTTTAGGCGAACAACTGCATGTGATTGTCGCAACCGTCGCTTTTGGCATGGGTATCGACCGGGGCGACGTGCGGCTGGTCATCCATGCCTCCATGCCCAAGTCGGTGGAGGCCTACCAGCAGGAGACCGGTCGCGCCGGCCGCGACGGGCTGCCCGCTGACTGTGTGCTGCTCTATGCCGCATCGGATCTGGTGCGATGGGGACAATTGCTGGACCGGAGCAGCGGGGACACCCCGGTGGACCCGGAAGCCTTGGATGCCCAGCGGGCCCTGCTTTCCCAGCTTCAACGCCTGCTCACCGGCGCCCGCTGCAGGCACCGCGCCCTTTCCGAGCACTTTGGCCAGCCCTACCAGCCCCCTGGCCCCCCCGAAGAGGGCTGTGGCGCCTGCGACATCTGCCTGGGCGAGCTGGAGGTCGTTCCGGATTCCACCGATCGCGCGCGGAAAATCCTCTCCTGCGTGGCGCGTCTGCGCGGCAGCAGCGACGAGTCCTTTGGCGCCCGGTACGTCTCCGATGTGCTGAGGGGGGCCGCTGCGGCGAAGATCCAGGAGCGCGGCCACCACCTGCTCTCCACCTATGGCCTGCTGAAGGACGTGGAAAAAGACGCGATCACCAGCCATATCGACCAGTTGGTGGATCTGGGCGCCCTACACCGGGCCGACGGCAAGTACCCTACCGTGCAGCTTACGGCCGCAGCCTGGCCCATCCTGCGCGGCGAGACGGACGTATCGTTTTTCCAGCCCCGAGGCGCAAAATCTGCCTCCCGCACCTCGCGGCGACAGGTGGATGGCACAGTTGCCGTACAGCTTGGCGAAGCCGAGCAGCGGCTGTTTGACCAGCTCCGCAGCCTGCGTCGGGACATCGCGAGGGAGCAGAATGTGCCCCCCTATGTGGTTTTTGCCGACTCCACCCTGGAGGAGATGTGCAAGGTGCGGCCCGGCTCGCTGGCCAACCTGCTGAACATTCGGGGTGTGGGCAAAGCCAAGATCGAGGCCTTTGGGGAGCGTTTTCTCCAGGCCATCCAGGATGGCTGCGGCCCGCTGGGCCTGGAGCTGGACGCCGACGCCGGCTCGCGCCCCCGCAACCTGCGGCCGACCCGACCGGAGCGCAGCGGCCCCCGCCCGCTCACCGAGAGTCGCCGCGCGGCCTTCGACCTCTTTGACCAGGGCAAAAGCCTGGCGGATGTATCGGAAGCTCTGGAGCGTGCCCCCAGCACCACCCTCCAATATCTGGTGGAGTACATCCAGCACCGCCCCCCCGAGAGCATGGAGCCCTGGGTTACCGGCGCGCGCCAGCAGCAGATCGAAGAGCTGGCCCACATCCACGGCACCGAGCTTTCCCGGCCGATCTTCGAGGCGGCCAACGGCGCGCTGTCCTACGAGGAGATCCGGCCCGTCCTGGCCTGGCTCCGCGCCCGCGCACCCGAGTGTTCCCGACGCTGAATGAGGCCTCATTCAGTAGAACATGGCGGTATGTTTGGCGATTCACATGGGAAGGGCTACACCTGAGAGATGCCGGACGCCCACTTCTTTGTCCTTCGTGCCCCCCTCCTCCCCCAGCCCCCGTGGTTGGAGGGCCCGCCCGGTGCTGAGCGGCTGGCCAGCTTCCGGCAGCTCGTCGAAGACCCGGTCCTGCGCGAGGCCCTCTACGTCGCCTCCCCCGACCTGCACAGCGCCCTGGAGCTGTGGCGCCACGATCCCAACCATCCCCACACAAAAAACGTGCCGGAGGCTTTGTGTCGATATTTAAGTCGGATGGGCAGCCGCCCCACCCCCTTCGGTCTGTTTTCGGCCTGCAGCACCGGGCAGGTGGGCCCCCAGACGCTGCTGGACCCCGGCCAGGAATTCCGGCGGCACACCCGCTTGGATATGGGCTACCTGTCCAACCTCTGCGAAGTCTTAGAACCCGAGCTTCGCCCAAAGCTCCTCTATAGTCCGAACAGCACCATCGTCCAGACGGCTGCCCAATACCGCTATGCCGAAGGACGGCAGGACCCGGTCAGCCGCACCCGGCACAACGACCAGGTGTCGCTGCAGCGCACCGACGCCATCGACGCGGTGCTGGCCGCCGCGCCCGCACGCCCTGCGGCCTTGGCGGCGGTGGTGCAGCAGCTCTACCCAGACATTTCTGAAGAAGAAGCGTTGGATTTTGTGGGTGGCCTCATCGACGCGCAGGTGTTGGTGTCCCCCCTCGCGCCCGCAGTCACCGGCGAAGACCCGCTGCGCGAGCTGATCGGGCAGCTACAACCCCTGCTTCCCGACCTTGCCGAACAGTTGGAACAGGTGCGGCTGGGCCTGGAGGCGCTGGATGCGGGCGGCTTGGGGCAGCCCCCCGCCGCCTACGATGCCCTGACCACCCTGCTCCAAAAGCTACCCGCAACGCCGGATCCCAAGCGCCTGTACCATGTGGATCTCTACCGGACCGGCGCCCTGGCCCTGGGGACCGGGGTGGTGGAGCAGCTCTGGGCCGGCGTGGAGCTGCTGTATCGGATCAGCCCGCCGCAGCGTTCGGACCTCGAAAAACTCGCCAAAGACTTCGATCAACGCTGGGGAGAGGCCGAAGTGCCGCTGGCCTTGGTGATGGACGAGGAGCTGGGTCTGGGCTTTGGGGCGGCGCGCTCGGCCGACCCCTCGCCGCTCTTGCAGGAGCTGTCCTTTGGCAACCCGCCCGAGGCAGACAGCGCCTTCACCGCCCAACATCGCTGGATGTTGCGTCGCCTGTTGGAGACCTCGGCCGAGGGCACCTGGGAGCTGACCGACGAGGACGTGGCGGCGCTCACCCTGCCTGGTAAGGCGCCCCTGCCCGAGAGTCTGTATGTGATGGCCACCCTGACCGCACCGGACGCGGCCACCCTGGATCGCGGCGAGGGCGAGATCCACCTGCACTCGGCCGAGGGCCCGGACGGCACCCGCCTCTTCGGTCGTTTTTGTTTGGGCGATGCCCGCCTGCGCGCAGAAGTGCAGGCGCACATGCGACAGCAGGAGCAGGCGCAGGGCGATCGGATCGTGGCCGAGGTGGTCCACTTACCTGCCGGACGGATGGGCAACGTGATTGCCCGCCCCCGGCTTCGTACCTATGAAATCCCCTATCTCGGGCGAGGGGAGGCCCCGGTAGAGGAGCAGGTTCCTCTCTCCGACCTGTGGCTGTCCCAACGCGGCGGGCGGCTGATTCTGCGAAGCCGTCGGCTGAATCGGGAGGTGGTTCCTGCCCTTTGCTCGGCCCACAACTATGCGGCGGGCGACCTGCCGGTGTACCGCTTCCTGGCGACCCTGGGTGTACAGGGCAGTACCCACTTTGTAGGCTTTCAATGGGGGCCCTTGGGCAGTGCGCCCTACCTGCCCCGGGTGCGGAGAGGCAGACTGATCCTGAGCCTTGCGCGCTGGCGCGTGCAGAAGAAAGAGGTGGAGATCCTTAGAAAGGGTGGGACTGAGGCGGAAAAACTCCGGTCCCGGCTGCGCCTGCCGCGCCATGTGCGGCTGGCCGAGGGCGACAACCTGCTGTGGTTGGATCTGGACTGTCCGCTGGCCCGTGAGGCATTGACAGGTAAAGAGTCGGCAGCATTTATGGAAATTTATCCAGGAAAAGAGGAGCTCTGTGTGCAAAGTGCTGCCGGAGGGCACCGGCACGAGCTGCTGGTCCCCTTCCTTCGGCCCGGCACCCGCCCCCCGGTGGCCGCGCCGCCCCCTCCTCCCCAACTGCACCTTCCCGGTTCCGACTGGTTGTACCTGAAGATCTACACCGGCGCGCAAACAGCGGAGCGCATCCTGGCCGAGCAGATCCTGCCACTGGTGCAGGAGACCGATGGCCTGAAGTGCTGGTTCTTCATCCGCTATGCCGATCCCGACTACCACCTGCGCCTGCGGCTGGCCGGAGAGCCGCCCCTGCTGGCCGCCCTGCTCAACCAGCTCCAGGCGGCCCTGGCCCCCTGGGCGGAAGACGGGCGGATCGCCAAGATTGTGGCGGACAGCTACCTTCCCGAACAGGATCGCTATGGCGATGGAGCGCTGCTGGGCCTCACCGAGTCGCTTTTCCAGGCCGACTCGGTCTTTGTCGCTTCGATGGCGGAGCTTTTGGAGGGAGACGAGGGAGAGGACCTGCGGTGGCGGCTGGGTCTGCGCTCGCTGCACCTGCTCCTGGAGGATGCAGGGCTGCCGATGGACGAGCGGCTGCCCTTGTTGGAGCATGCCCGACGGAGCTGGGCGGCCCAGATCCGGGTGGAAAAGTCCACAGAAGCTTCCTTGAACCTTCTCTATCGCAAGGAGAGCCGCAGCCTGGAGCCCTGGATCGCTCCGGGCTACGATCCCGATGCTCCGGAGGCGCACTTCTTTTTGTTACTGGAGCAGCGTAGCGTCGCGCAACGGCCGATCTTCGCCGCGCTGCGGGCGCAGATGTCCCCCACGCGCTTCCGCGAGCGGATGGGCAGCTACCTGCACATGGCCATCAATCGTCTGGCCCGCTCCGACGCCAACCGTATGGAGTGGGTGCTCTACGATTTTCTGTTGCGACTCTACAAGTCGGCGATCGCCCGCCAGAATGCGGATAGCCGTAGACACCGCACTGAATGAATCTTCATTCAGCAGGAGTAGTGGAGATAAGGGGAGTGTTCTCCACACCATGCAAGGCGCGTGCGGCCCGAGCGCCGCAGGCGCCGATGGATATTCTCAGGGCGTCACATTAAAATTCAGGCGGAACCACGCCTCTCCCAGGCTGCTACAGGCGGGGGTCCACCAGATCCACTGGGCCCCCTGGTCATAGAATTGCTGGGGGGCGGGGCCCCACGCAGCATTGCTCGTGCAGACCTGCGGAATATACCAAGAAGAATCATCAAAAGCCACATCCTGCCACCCGGCCGGAGGCTGCTGATCGTACATGGTCCAGTCCGACGGACCGCTGGTGTAGCGGGCCACCCCATTGATCCAGACCACCGCGATCACCCCAGAGACGGAATGGGCCACATCCGTGGCATAGAGCGCCATGGTGTGATCGCCACAGGGCAGGTCCCAGCTCAGCGTATCGAAGGCATTCCAGGCATTCTGGTTGGGACCGGAGAAGGAGACCCCGTCCAGCCAACCCTCCCAGGCGTCGTCGGCCGTCAACAGAATGGTCACATGCTGGGTGTAGCCGTTGCAGGGGTCGGCCTCGCCCATCCCATTCTGGGTTGCGACGATAACGGGGGAGTCCGGATCGTTGGAAGTGACCGTCAGTCCACCTTCATCGCCGCCTTCCGTGGAGGGCGCATAGGCCACGACGACGGATGTGCTGGCTCCGGCATCCAACACCGCGGGAAGGGTCGCCAATCCCCCGGCGTCTTGCACCGACAGATCCGCGTCGGCGGCGTCATAGCTCCAATCGGAGATGGTGATCGGGCCCACCCCCACATTGGCCACGTTGATGGTCATGGTGGCGGACTCCCCGACCATCAGGGTGCCAAAATCGTAGCTTGCAGGTGTGATTTGAAGGTCACCCCCCGTCATCATCCCGGTCAGCGCGACCGATACCACCGGATCATCCGGATCGTCGGAGCTGACTTCCAGGCTATCGTTCAGATCTCCGGGCCCGGTCGGCGTCCAGGTCAGCACCATATCGACCAGCTCCTGTGGCTCCAGCACGGGGGTGATGGTCGTGAAGCTCACATCGGCGGAACGCACGGACAGCTCCGAGATGCTCAGGGGGGCATCGCCCACATTCCGTACATGCACCGTGGCACTGGCCGAATCACCGAAAATCACGGTTCCGAAGTCCACACTCCGGGGTGCCACCTTGATGGCAGGAAGCAGCTCTGCGGAGTCACCGGCCACTTCCGGTTCTTTGGCGATGAGGCCGTTTTCTGAGCAGGCGAGGAGAAGGAGGAGGGTCATACCGAGATTGTACACCAAAGTGCGGAAGGCCGGGCCCGCATGCGCTGACCGACCGCCACAGCCCAACGCTCCCGGCGCCCGCCTTGGCCTCTGCCGGCTCGATGGGGGGTGCGGGTTCGGCTACGGAGGATAGGACGGGGGCAGAGAGTTGCCGTAGCGCAACTGCTCGATCTCCTGCTGCCAACGCCCTGGATTCTCCACCAGGAAAGCCACGCTGTCGTCGGCCCCCTGCTCCCCACGAAAATGGATCTTCAGCAGCTTCCGACCAAAAACCCGCTTGGACAGGTGGCTGTCCACCAGCTCCACCCCGCGAACCCGGTCCATGGAGATATCCAGCGAGAGCCCGTTCATCGCGCCGCGAAACCAAAGCCCCCCTGGATGGATGGCCAACGCCCCATTTCCCCGCATTTGCCACCGTCCCCGGCTTTGAACACCAAAACAGTTGGCGCTGGCTGCGGAAAGTGCGGGAGCCCCGCCTGGGAAGTGCTCGGAAAGCTGCTTCTCCCCAGCCACTCGGACCTGACGAAACACCACCCACAGGATGCTCAACACAAACGCGGTGATGGCCAGCCCGCCTGCAACAGAAATTCCCACAATCCACATCGACTCAGACCGTCGCCTCCGTAGGCCGTTGGTTGGTGATCCGCTTCAGAAGCCCCGCCCGCTGCCAGGTGGCCAGCTCGCCGGTGCCCTCCCGCAAGACCAACGAAAGATAGCCCTTCCCGTCGCTGAGCACCAGCCGAGCCGCCAGCAGCTTCTCCAGGGTTGCGGCCACCTCCTCCTCGGTCCACGCCGAAAACTGCTCCCGAAGGCGCCCCGCCGAAGTCGGCACATCCAGCACCGCCAGCATCTGCGCCTCCGCCTCGCCCAAAAGCCACTCCCCCGGACTGCCCATCCGGTTGTCCAGAATCCGCAGTCCTCCGTCTTCAAGCTGCTCTTGTACGATACAACGCGGCGCCGCATCCTGCTTCATCCAGGCGGCCGTCCAGGCCGCGCTCTCCCGCAGGAGTGCATCATAGGATGAACCACCTAAGACATCTTTCCACTCCGCATCGTAGTAGTAGGCCACCCGCCGGATATCCACCTGATCCACCGGGTACAGCTCCGCGTACCACGGCATCGGCCGCAGCCCGGTGGCCCAGCGGTCTGCCTCAAAAAAGTATGGGCTGAAACGGTGACATTCGGCTTTGGGCGTGCCGCCGTAGGCCGGGCGAAGGTGGTGCAGCATCGGCAGCCAGGCCACCATCTGCGCGTAGTCCTCGGCTTTTTCGCCGGGAATCCGGATCAGGTTGTTCCAGTAGACGGTGATCCCCTCCTCCTGGCAGGTGCGGAGGAAGCAGAGGTTCTGGAGCGCCGTAACCCCTTTGCGCATGTTTTTAAGAATATTGTCTGCCAGCGACTCGATACCTGGCTGAAGGTACAACACCCGTGCGGCGGCCAATTGCTGGATTTGGTGGCGCCGAAGGTTGGTCTTCACTGTCCAGAAGTACTCCACATCCGGGCGCGGCGGGGCGGCGGCCAGGGCCGGCAGCACATCCTGGAAGTAGGACATGGGCATGATATTGTCTGCCGCCTGGAAGCGCCGTACAAAGGGATAGCGCGCCGCGAGGGCATGGAGCAGCTCCAGGGTCTTGGTGGCCGAGCGGGCGCGGTAGCTCATCCCTTCGCCGTTCAGGCCGCAGAAGGTGCAGTGCTGCTTCTGTCCCCACCAGCAGCCCCGTGCTGACTCAAAGGGCAATAAAATCCGGCTGATCCAGGCGGGATCCTGGAAGTAGCGCACCCGCGCTGCCTCCTCAAAAAAGTCGCCGTAGTCGGGCACCGGAAGGGCGTCCAGATCCGCGCCGGTCATCGGGCTGTGGACGAGATCGCGCTCTACCGGTCCATTTGGTGCTCTGCGATACAGAATACCCTGGAGGCCCTGCGGCGCGGTGCCTGCCAACATCGCCTCGCAGAGAGACACGATTACATTATCAGCCTCCCCGGTAGAGGCAGCGTCGATCCAGCCCGCCGCCCGCATGATCTCCTCGCCCATCTCCCCGTGGAAGCAGGCGCCCCCGTAGATCAGGCGCACCCCCGGAAAGCGCTCCCGGATACGCCGCCCCAGCGCCAACGACGCGATGGCCTGGAAAAAGGTACAACTGAAGGCCACAACCCGCAGCTCACCAGCGGCGACAAGGCGGTCGATACACTGGTCCAGGAAGGCGGGCACCACCTCGTTGCGCACTTTGGCCAGCCAGGTCGGCAGATCCTTGACGTGGGGGATCCCCTCGATCTCCTCTCCGCAAAGTTTCAAAAAAGAAGCCTCATCCCTTCCGAAATTGCGTCCCCAGGCCTCCTTTGCAAAAAGCCACTCGCCCACCTGCGTCTCAATTCCCTTGAAGCGGGCGATGGTCTCGTAGGCGCCCGGCCCGATCATCCGGGAAAAGGCCATGTTGAAGGGGAAGACCCGCGCGGGGATCCCGGCGTCGGCTAATTGGGCCTTGAACTGGCCCAGGGCCAGGCTCGGGGTGGTCACCGAGCCGAAGGGCATCTGGACAAGGTGGATCATTTGGCCGCAGCCTCCGCCGAATAGTAGGCCTGCATCGCCGCAGGCAGGGCGATCCCACCGCTCAGGTGATCGTCCGTACACAGCTCCTTGGGGTCGGTGCGGGTCAGCGCCGGATCCCAGTCCTCTGCGGTGATGGCCCCCATCTTCTCGGCCCGGAAGAGCAGGCGCTCTTTGATGTTATACTTCCAGCTTGGGCAGGGAAGGGTGGCGGCTTCTCCGCGTGTATCTTCCGAGTGGATAAACTTGTAGGCGCAGGCGCCCGCACAGTTTGGAAGCAGCTTGCAGTTGCGACAGGAGTCGTTCTGGAAGGGGGACCAGCGCAGCCAGCGGGCCCCGCGCTCGGAGCGGGCCACCGACTCCATATCGAAGATCGAGCCAATGGCATGCTGCGAAAAAGTGACCGTATCCCAGCACTTGTGGATAGCACCCGTCGGCACCACCACAAAGCTCGTCGGCCGAACGGCGCCGCAGGTGCCGTGAAAGCGGGGAGGATAGGGCAGCGACACCAGCCCCTTGTCAAAAGCGTGGCGATAGAGGCTGACTTCCAACTGGCCGTAGTCGGACTTGCTCATACAGGCGTCTTCCACCGAGTGGCAGCCCGCGGTCATCGCCTCGACCGGTGCAAAATAGAGGCGGAAGGTCCGCTTGTTCGAAAATCCCTCGGCGGCCAGGGCGTCGATCAGCTCGTGCGCCCCGTCGCCGTTGCGGTGGTCGATGTTCACGCGGATGTTCAGCACCAACGACGTCTGCTCCACCACCTCCTTCAGGTTCGCGATGATCCGGGCAAAGGTGCTGCCACCCGACAGAAGATAACGGCGTCCATCGTGGTATTCTTCGTTTCCATCCAGGGTCACCTGCACCGTCTTCACCCGACGGGAGGCCAGGGACTTCGCCACCTCTGCCGTCAGGCGGAAGCCGTTGGTCACGATCATCGCGTCATATTTAAGGCCCGAACGATCGCAGAATTCAATCAGCCGATCGGAGAGCTCCTCGATCACCCCCATCCGCAACAGCGGCTCCCCCCCGTACCAGGCAATGTGGACATGCTTCAGCTCGGGAGCCTGTTTTTCCACCAGGGCCAGGATGGCATCCTGCACCTGCTTGCCCATGGTCTCGCTGGGTTTGTCCTGCCCCTGGAAGCAGTAGTCACAGCCGAAGTTGCAGGAAAGAGTGGGCGCAACCGTCAGGATCAGCGTGCGACGGTCGAAACGATGGGCCTTGTACTGGCCGTGGAGCTGCTCCAGCTCATCCACCTGCTCGTCGATCAAAAAGCCGCCATAGACCAGGTCCGAAAGGGACTTCCAGTCCTCGGTGGGCTCTCCGTCCTGCACCGCCTGAAAGGCCCGGGCTTCCTCGGGCGTCCAGACCGCCAAGGCGCCGGTCATGCCGTTGTAGGCAAGCTGGCGCTCCCCCTTCAGCGGTGCAGTGATCACGTAGCGGGAGGGCTGATAGAGGGCCATGCGGGCTCCAAAAGGAGGATGTCGGGAGAGGGGGACCACTGAATGAGGCTTCATTCAGTGGCCCAAAAGGTGCTCAGATCCCCGGGATGATCGGGATGATATCCAGGGCACAGGCGTCCGCAGCACAGGCATCCGCCGGGCAGAGGTTGACACCGCAGACGTTGGCGCCGCAGACGTCCACCGGGCAGACATCGATCCCACCCGCATCGGCCCCACAGGCGCCGACGGGGTTGACCGCCACCGGGCAGGCCGCCGCACCGCAGGCATCGGCGCCACAGGCCGCCGCGCCGCAGGCTGCCGCGCCGCAGGCCGCCGCCCCGCAGGCCGCTGCACCGCAGGCATCGGCCCCACAGGCCGCAATACCGGCCGCTGCCGCCCCACAGGCTGCCGCCCCACAGGCGCCGGCACCGGAGACATCCGCCCCACAGACCGCGATGCCCGACGCCGCCGCCCCACAGACCCCGATCAGGCTGGCCGCCACCCCGCAGGCCGCGGCCCCACAGGCATCGGCCCCGCAGGCATCGGCCCCACAGGCATCGGCCCCGCAGGCCTCCGCGCCACAGGCTGCTGCGCCGCAGGCTCCACCGCCGGAGCTGCCGGAGCCGCCCTCCGCCGTGGAATTGTTCGCGGAAACGCCGGTCACCTCAAAAATCTCCCAGGGACCGATGGCGGTGCGATTTACGTTGGCGTCCCCATCCCCCTCCGCCACGAGGTAGCGATTGTGGGCCACCGACCTCAACGAAATCCGGTCCCCCACCGCCAGGAAGGTGGTCGAAGCGGTCGCACCGGAGCGGATGAGCTGGAACTGCTCCCAGCCGCCGATGGCATCGCGGTTGGCATTGGCATCGCCGTTGCTCTCCGCAACCACAAATTTACCGTGGTAGGACTTCAGAGAGATGATGTCGCCAAAGCTGACCAGGCTGTTGTCGGTGGTGGCACCAGAGCGCCAAATTGTAAAGGTCTCCCAACCCTGGGCGTGGGGACGATCGGCGCGAAGGCGACCGTCCGACTCGGCCACCAGCCACTTGCCATGGACACCCTTGAGCTGAATGCTGCCGCCAAAGCGGAGAACTTTTTCGGGCACCACCACACCGACCTGCTTGACGATGATCGACGACGCGCGGTCGTTGAAGTCGTTCACAAAGGGCGTATCTTCGTAGTAGGTGCGGAAGTCCCCGGCAAAGTCGGCGTGCTCGTAGAGGGTCACCATCAGACCGGCGGGCACCTTCAGAGAGGAGAGCACGTCGTTGGGCAGCCCAAAACCCATCCGGCGATAGATGCCGAAGCCACCACCCTCAGGATTTGTACCGATCACCCAGACTTTTCCGTCCGGGCAGACGCCGATGTCCTTGGCGCCACCGGGCACATGTACCCAGCCGCTGTCGTGGTATTCAAAGATGTTTCCGGCATTGTTGACCACCCAGGCCTTGCCGTTGGGCTTCACCGCGATGCGCACCGCACTCCCGTCGATCTTATCCCAATTGCTGCCGTTCCAGCGGTAGATCCCGTAGCCACCGCCCTCGGGGTTGGTGCCGATCACCCAGACCGTGCCGTCGGCGCCGATGCCGATGTCGTAGGCCGCGCCGGGGCGCTGAATCCAGCCCGATCCGGTGTACTGGTAGATACCACCGGCATTGTTGACCACCCAGGCCAGACCGTTGGGGTCCACCGCGATACGCACTGCGCCACCGGGAATGTTGTCCCAATTGCTGCCGTTCCAGCGGTAGATCCCGTAGCCGCCCCCCACCGCGTTGGTGCCAATCACCCAAACGGTCCCGTTCGAGCCCACCCCCACGTCCTTGGCCGCCCCCGGGCGCTGGGTCCAGTTGGTGCCATTGTACTCGTAGATGTTCCCAGCATTGTTCACAACCCAAGCACCGCCGTTGGGCGCGCCCGAGATCTCCATCGCCGATCCGGCAATTTTCTCCCAGGAAATGTTGTAGCGGCCCACGCCCAGCTTGATCCCCAGGCCCTGGTAGTTCCCGTGCTCATAGATGCTGGCGACCTGCTCCACCACCACACCCGAGGTGCGGTCGTTCGCTGCATCGCCCACCCAGGGAGTATCCTCCGTAAAACTCCAGCGATTTCCCCGGAAATTGGCATGTTCATAGAGAGTCACCCGGAGCCCCGGAGGCACCTTCAACGACGAGACCTGATCATTACCGACTTTCAGATCCGCGATGTCGTAGCTGCCCAATCCCAAGGTCTGGCTGGCCCCGCCGTAGCTGCCGTGCTGAAAGATCACCGCGCGGCTCTGCGCGAGGTTGCCCTTGGCGCGGACTTCGGAGAGGATCCAGAGCTGGTTGGGACCGCCGTGCCAGGGCCAGGTGATCAGCGGTGCCCCCGCATCCATCGACCCGCCCGAAATATCCATCGAAAGCCCACTATGCACCGCATCGATGCGGAAGTGCCCCTGCGCCTGCTCCACCACCCGCCAGCGCTGGTTGTTGCCGCCATGCCAGCCCCAGACCAGAACCTGCGCCCCCTGACCGCCCGCGCCCGCCACATCCATCATCTGCCCATTCGCGACGTTCTGGATGCGAAAAGTGCCGTCCCCATTGGGAACCACTTTCCACTGCTGGTTGGAATTTTCGTTCCAGGTGTGCTGCTGGAGCTGCACATTGTTGCCCACCGCCGTCAGCGCCAGGCCGGACTTGGCGCAAGAGATAACAAAGGTACGGCCTTCATTCCCGGCGTAAAGAGGACCGGCGGCCGCATGAGGGGGAAGGGGCTGAACGAGAAACTGCATCCTGACTCCGATGGCCTCCCGATGTTATCGCAAACACTTCCGGCGGCAAAGAGGTCCCTGCAAATTTAGAATAGAAGGCGCAATGGTGGCCGAAGCCGGCTTCTTGTCCCCTCTCCTTGTCTCATATGAATGAGCATTCATTCATCGGAAAGAGTGTAAATAAGGGGAGTTTTGTCTGCACCACGCAAGGCGCGTGCGGCCCGAGCGCCGCAGGCGCCTGCGGAGCTGGTGATGGTGCAGTTTTGACCGGCACGCCGAAAAGAAACTGCGCTCCTATAGTGTGGTGGCGAGTCATCTTTGCGCCTCCGGAAAATTCACGGTTGGTTGTTTCATTAGAAGGGAGCTGTGTTATAGTGCGAAGCACACTGTAGGGATGGTTCATGAATAACGTTTTTCGCGTGCTTTCGTTGCTCTTTGTTTTTGGGTCTACAGGTTGTGGGTTTGATGATGGAGGTGGCGGAAAGAGGAATAATAATAACGAAGATACCGAAGGTGGCGACGTCTGCGGCAATGACCGCAGCGACGGAAACCTGGGCGACGTTTGTCGTGTGGATTGCGACTGTGCGGTTGGTTTCAATTGCTACACGGATGACTATTCTGAGCAATGCTGCGCTGAGGATCTGAACGACCTCGACAACGGCGTCTGGGGTATCGACTGCGACGGCAGGCAGTAGGCTCGGGTCGGCTTGCCTCCTTGACCAACCGATACTACCCCTTGGTCAAGGTGCTTTCCATGACGATACAGGTCAATGTCCTTGAAGCCAAACCCCAGCTTTCACGCCTGCTGGATTGTGCGGAAGCCGGGGAGGATGTGGTCATTGCCCGCGCCGAGCACTCGGTGTCGCGACCGGCGGCGATACAGAATTACGCCGCCGAGGCATCACGCGTGCTCGGAGCGATCCAGGGCAAAGGCTGGATAGCAGATGATTTTGATGCCCATCTGCCGGAGGACTTCCTGTTCGACCCGGAAGCGGCGCACTAAACAGAGCGGATCTGGTGGTCTCCCCGTGCGGATCCCCACCCTTTGCTCCCATCCCGACCCCACGATAGAATACACAAATGGACCCCTCCCCCCTTACCCACCTCCAAGAACGCTACGATGCCCTTCGCCCCGCCTCCTGGCAGAGCGGTCAGGTACGGCGGCTCGTGGTGCGGCCCAGCACGGGGGAGCGGGAGCTGGTCCAGGTCATGCGGGTCACACGCGAGGGCGGAATTGAAGGGGATCGCTGGGCCAAAGGCGCCAAGCGCAACCGCGACGACCAGATCACCCTGATGCGGGAGGACGTGGCCCGCCTGCTCTGTCCGAATGACCAGATCGAAATCTTTGGCGATAACATTTTTGCTGATGTCGATCTCCACGCCGACCTGCTGAGAGTGGGCTCCGTGCTGCGCATCGGCAGCGCCTACCTTCAGGTCAGCCCCGAGCCGCACGATGGCTGCGCGAAGTTCAAGCGGCGTTCGATAGCGGGGGCGCTGGAATTTATCAGCCAGCCCGCCCTC
>JBEIQS010000036.1:0-36083 GCA_040376425.1 Alphaproteobacteria bacterium
CGTGATCCAGCATGCAATGGATCACCTCGAAGGTTCTGTGATCCTGGCTCGGGTCTCGGGCTTCAAGAAGTCCCGCTACCTGCAAAAGCGCCAGCGCGAGGCTCGGCACGGCCAAGAATCCAGGATGTAGCTGCTACTCTCCGGCTTCTGGGTCGGCCATTCCGCCACCACCGGTCGCCTTGACGCTGGGCGGCTTGGGAGGGGGAGGGCGACGATCCAGCTTCTGAGCGGCGATCTCCTCCGGCGTAGACACCATCGGGCGGCGCGGCTTGGCCTCGGCCCCTTCTGCAGGCTTGGGGATACGGATGCGGGTTTCGCCGCCTCCCCCGAAGAGATCCTCCATCCCGCCTCCCGAGCCCGAGGGTGGCTTGCGCGAGGGCGCGGGCGGAGGCTGCCGGTTGGGAGCGGGGGGCGGGCTGCCGGCGGATGCCGGTCGCCGGCCGATCTCCGAGTGGCGACTTCCGATCTCGGAGAGCACCGGGCGCCGGGGCTCGGGCTCCGGCGCAAAAACGGAGCGGCTTTCGGTGAAGGAAGGTGGGGGCTCGGGCGTAGGAGGAGGCGGCGGCGCGGGGGCCTGCTCCTCGTGTGCCCGGGGGGCATCGTCGGAATGCCCACCTGTTTGAGGTGGCGGGACGTCAGAAGGATTGGTGGGAATTTCCTCCAACGTGGGCCGATCGTCGTCGAACTTCCGTACGTCCCAGCCGCCACCACCGGTACCAAAAAGGTCCGCAATGTCGGCCCGGCTGCGGGGCGGGGGCGCGGGCGGCGGCAGCTCCTCGACCTCTTCGGCCTCGCCCCAGGTGGCAGGGGATCGCCGCACCGTGTCGGAGTGTAGGCGAGGGGGGCGCGGGGTGGGGCGCAGGGCCCCGCTGGGCGCGGGGGAGGGGGGACGCGCGACAGGGGGCGGTGTGGCGGGGGATGCGCCCTGTGGCGGCGGCGCGGGACGCGGCGGTGTTGCCGGCGGGCGCGGCGCCATGCCGGGACGTCCTGCGGCACTTCCGCCCGAACCACCGGCAGCTTTGGCGATGTCCAGGTCCGGACGCACCGGCAGTTTCGCCACCGGCACCGGCACCGAAGGGGCCGGGGGGCCGGGGCTTCGTGCCGCTCGCAGGGCCTCGGTGGCCAAGCGCTCCTTCTCTTTCAACTTGGCTTTCAGCTCGGCAGTGTCGTCTCGGCGGGTCTCGCCCACGCGCGGGGCGGGCCGGCCGGCCGCGGCCTCTTTGGGCTGCGGCGGTGGCATGCCCGGAATGTTGGGTAGCTTGGGAGCCGAGGGTTTACCCTGCTCTTTGGGCATCAGGTGTGGCTTCGGCTCGCGGTGGGTGGGCAGGGCGATGCTGCCCAGCTCCGGGCTGCCGCCGGCCGGGGCATCGGGCTCCCAGGGGTCAGGAATCCCCAGCTTCGCAAAGATTTTCCTGCCCTTTGCGAAGGGAGGCGCAGCCCAGGCGCGGCCCCCCACCCGCAGGCGCGTCCGATCGCCCACCACCCGTCGAATGGGAAGCTGGGAGAGGATGTCTTTGGCTTTCAGATCCGCGCTCATTGGGGAGTCTCCACGGGCAGAACCCGTACGACGGCCAGCGGCAGGCTCAGGCGCTCGGCGGCGCGCCGCAGCGCAGCCCCGTCCACCTGCGCCACACGGCGGGCCAGACGGCGGTAGTCTACACCATCCAGGCCGTACAGTTCTGCATAGGTGGCCGCCCCGGCGCGGCTGCCGGCGGACTGCTGATCCGAGCGGGCCGCACCCTCCAGGTAGGCGATCGCGCGCAGGCGCTCCTGTTCGGGGATGGCCTCTTCCCGCACCCGACGCAGACTTTCCATGAGACGTTGCTCGGCTTCGTCGATGCGATCCGGGTCGGTGCCCAGCGAGCAGGACAGCAGACCTGGAACCACCCCTTCGGCCGAGGTCGCACCTACGGAATAGGCCAGGCCGTGCTGCTCGCGCAGCTCCAAAAACAGGCGTCCCCCCTGACCTCCGAGCACGGTCGCCAGGGTCTCCACTGCGGGTTGGTCGGCGTCCTGCACCGCTACGCCGGGAAAGGCTACCGCCAATTGGGCCTGCTCGCGTCCGCAGCGCAGCGTGCGTCGGCGCGTCTGCGACGGAAAGCGGGGAGGGGCATAGGAGATGGGCGAGGAAGTAGACGGGATCTTACCCAAAAGGCGCCGCAGACGGGGCAGGACGGAGGCTGGATCGAAGCCCCCCGTCAGGGTCAGCACCAGGTTCGAGCCCTGCATCCATCGGCGGTGCAGTCGTCGCAAAGCGGGAATGCTCCAGCGGCCCACAGAGGCGGGATTCCCCATGGGAGAAAGGGAGCTGGGATGCCCCGGACAGCAGAGCGACCAGATCGCATCCGACAAGACGGCATCCGGATGGTCCTTGGCCTCCTTGATGGCCTGCAGCGACTCCTGCTGGGTGCGCTCCAGCTCACTGGGGATAAAGGAAGCTTCATACAGGATCCAGTCCAGGATCTCCAGGCCGCCGTTCAGCATGGCCGAGGGCAGATCCAGCTTGACTCCCTGCGAGGAGCGCCCCCCGGGTGTTCCCAGGTTCCCGCCCAATTTTTCCACCTCCGTTGCGAATTGCAAGGCATCAAAGCCCGCGGCCCCGCGCAGCAGCATCCGGGACCAGGCCGTCGAGATTCCGGCCAGCGCCGGACTCTCCAGAAGGGCCCCGCCGAGCCCGACCAGGCGCAGCGCCACCACATCGCCGTCGTCGGGCTCCAGGAGGATACGCAGGCCATTGTCCAGGGTCACCCGTTGCATTTGGGGGATGGGTCGCGCGGGGCGTGGTCGGGGAGGCACCGCGGCCGTCCGCAGGCGCAGCTCTTCGCCGGGCGGTCCAAGGGCGATACGGGCTGCCTTATCGGGACGCAGGTAGCGGTCAATGACCTGTTGGATCTGTGCCTGGGACAATGCGGCGATGGCCGCGTCATAGCTGCGCCAGGCCTCCGCATCGCCCTGAGTGGCATGGTGGAACACCAGCTCTTGGGCCCGGCCCTCCGAGGTCTCACGAGCAAAACTACGCTGTGCCAGCAACTGCGCCTTCGCACGATCCAGGTGCCCACGGGCAATCCCACCCTCCCGAAGGCGCTGCAGCTCCTCCTCCATGGCGGCCAGCGCATCTTGGGAGCGACCGTCGCGCGGGTGCAGGTAGAGCGTAAAAAGTCCGCTATCTACCTCTGCTTCATAGTGGGCACTGGCGCTCATGCACAGGCTGTCCCGCAGGCGGAGGCGCGCTTCCAAGGGGGAGCTGGTGCTGCCGCCAAAAGCCATGGCCAGCGTTTCCAGTGCGGGCACGTCGGGGTGCCCGTGGCCGGGGCCGGGAAAGACGGTTTCAATGCGCATCCCTTCAAAGCGCCGCCGCAACAGCTTGGTGCCGGTGGCAGGCTCCACCGCGAAGCTGGGGCGTGGTGGCCGCGCCGGGCCACCCCCAAATAGGCCGCGAACCAGGCGAAGCAGCGCCTCCTCCTCCACCTTTCCGGCGATGGCCAGCGTCGCATTCGCCGGTTGGTAGTGGCGGCGATAAAAGGCGCTGAGCGCAGGCTGAGAGATACCCCGAACCGACGCCACACTGCCGATGATGGGCCGCGCATAGGGGTGCTTCCCATAGACTTTTGCGTAGGTGGCCTCTCCGAGTACCAGATCAGGATCCTCCTTGCAGCCGCGGATCTCCTCCAGGATCACCAGACGCTCTTTCTCCAGCTCGTCGGGGTCCAGCACCGCCTCCCGCAACATCTCCGCGAGCAGCGCCAAGCCCTTCTCCAGGTTTTCGCCGGGAATACTGATATGAAAGCAGGTTTCCTCAAAGGAGGTCCAGGCATTGATGTCGCCGCCCCAGCCCTCCACGGTGCTGGCCACCTGGCCCACCGCATAGCTGCGGGTGCCCTTGAAGAGCATGTGCTCCAGAAAGTGTGCCGCCCCCTCCAGACCGGGGGGCTCGTCGCGACTGCCAACATGGATCCAGAGGTAGGCCGCCGCCACGTCCTCGGTGCCTGAGGGGTCGATCAGCAAGGTCAGGCCGTTGTCGAGACAGTGGCGGATCATGGAATCCCGGGGGAAGATGCTCAGAGAATTGAATTTGTATTGCAGACTACAAGCGACCGGCAGCCTAGGCGTGCATCCGCACACGGGGCTCGCCTTGGAGGATCAGCTCCGCCTCTCGTGCGGCAAAATAGGGAAGGCGATCCTGCGGATCCCCAAAGAGCGCGCCCAGCTCCAGCATCAGCGCCCAGTGGCGCTCTTCTGCGGGACGAAAACTGTGGTAGAGGCTGCGCAGTCCAGGATCGGGAACCACCGCCGCCAGCAGCTCCATCCGCTCGGCCGAGCGGGCTTCGATCAGCGACGCGATCACAAAGCTGTCCAGCATCGCCTCGCGCGGGTCCTTTTTCCGGGCACCCCGGCTCAGCTCGGCCGCATAGCGGGCGGGCTCCAGCTTCCCAAAAACAACGCCCCGACGCTTCATTTCGCGCAGCACCATCTCGAAGTGGCTCAGCTCTTCCCGCGCCATACGCGACAGGTGGACGGCCAGCTCCGGCTCCGGGTTGCGGAACACCAGGGAAAGCATCGTGGAAGCGGCTTTCTGCTCGCAGTGGGCGTGATCGTGCAGCAGGGTGTCCACGTCGGAAAGGGCCCGCTCCAGCCAGGAATCCGGGCTGGCGCAGTGGAGGATCGGCGCCAGCAACGCCTATTCCTCTCCCCGGGGCTCTTCTTCCTCCGGGCTGCTTTGGCGGGCCTCGGCCTCCTCCAACATCCGGCGGCGCATGGACCAGCGCCCCCCGGAGTCTTCGGCGGGGGGAATGGGAAAATCTCCGTGCGCCACCGAGTCCCAGCGCATCCGCAGCTCGTAGAGCGCGCGGTCCCAGCGGGCCAGCATCGGCGGGATGGCGAATGGGACCGGGAAGGCCCCTGCATTTTTTGCAGTGGCTTCCAGGATGCCGGTGTCGGGCAGCGGCGCGGGGGTGTACAGCGCCAGTGCCGGGGCGTGCTTGTCCAGATGCAGCAGCACCACCGCGGCCGCTTCTTCCAGCATCAGCGGCAGTGCCGTGGGATTATAGCGCCGCGCCGGCCGATCATCGGGCTCGGAGTAGCCCGTCAGAAGAAAGATTTTTTCGATGAGGGCGGGCGATGGTTGGCCCTTGACCAGGACCAGACCGTCGGCACGCGGACATGCAAGACCATCCTTCTCGCCCACGATCCAGTCGTCCACCTCGTCCACCTTGGGCTGGGCCACCCAGCGCACCGCCGGTTCCGAGCGCGCACCACCAAAGATTCCGCGTTGATAGTCCTCTTCCACCAGCATCTTGGCGGGCAGAGCGCGGGGGTCACCCGCCTCCCGGAAGGCCCACAGCGTGGTGCCCGGAAACAGCGCCAGCAACAGGCGTCCGGCGCTGACCCCGGCGTGGCAGAAACCACGCATCGCATCGCGTGCGGAGTCGTCGGAAAACACCGCCCCGCTCATGACGGTGCGGTGCAGGCGGCCCGGCGGCATATCGGGCAGACCGTCCAGCCAGCGCTCCCGACCACGGCAGAGGCGGCCCGGAGAGAGGGGATCGAAGGGTTCGGAACACCAGCCAAAGGCGCGAATCATGGGGGGCCTGCCTAACCGGTTTCTTTGCGAGGGGGGAGTCCCCCGGCTACATTGCGGGGCTTGTCGAGCAACCATGTCCCGCTTCTACATCACCACGCCGATCTACTACCTCAACGATCAACCCCATATCGGCCATGCCTATACCACCGTCGCGGCCGATGCCGCTGCACGTTGGCGGCGCCTGAATGGCGAGGATGTGCTGTTCCTCACCGGGACCGACGAGCACGGGCAGAAGGTGATGCAGGCCGCGCAGGCCCGCGGATTGAGCGCGCAGGAGCACTGCGATCAGCTCTCGGCTGCCTTCCGCGCGCTCTGGGGTCGGTTGCTTGTGCAACACGATGATTTCATCCGCACCACCGAGCCGCGCCACATGAAGGTGGTGCAGGCCTCGCTGCAGGGCCTCTACGAAAAAGGGGAGATCTACCCGGCGGACTACTCCGGCTGGTACTCGGTCTCTGCCGAGCGATTCTGGACCGAAGAAGAGCTGGTGGATGGCAAATGCCCCGACTCCGGACGGCCCGTGGAGTGGGTGACCGAGCGCAACTACTTTTTCCGGATGAGCGCCTGGCAGGAGCGGCTGATGGCCCACATCGCCGCCAACCCGGACTGCATCCAGCCCGAGTGGCGGAAGAACGAGGTGTTGGGTTTCCTTCAAAAGCCCATCAACGACCTTTGTATCTCCCGTCCGCGTGCCCGCATCCCCTGGGGCATCCCACTGCCCTTTGATGCCGACTACATCACCTACGTCTGGTTTGACGCGCTGACCAACTACGCCAGCGCCATCGGCCTGCACAGCGACCCCGCCCGCTTCGAGAAGTGGTGGCCGGAAGCGCACCATATCTGCGGGAAGGACATCCTCACCTTCCATACGGTCTACTGGTTCACCATGCTGATGGCGCAGGGGGTGGCACCGCCCAAGCAGGTCTACGCGCACGGATGGTGGTTGATCGAAGGGCAGAAGATGAGCAAGTCCGTGGGCAATGTGGTCAGCCCCAACCTGCTCGTTGATGCCTACGGTCCCGACGCGGTGCGCTACTTCCTGTTGCGGGAAGTGGCCTTCGGTGCCGACGGGGAGTTCGCCCATGCTGCATTCTTGGCCAGGTACAACGCTGATCTTGCCAACGACCTGGGCAACCTCGCCCACCGCACCCTCACCATGACCGAGAAGTGGCTGGGCGGCCAGATCGCTCCCGCCGGCCCGCAGGAGGGGGGTGACGAGGCGCTGTGGGCCCTGGCCGAAAAGACCACCCGGGTCTTTGATCAACAGCTTCGAAAGCTGCAATTCCGTGACGCTCTGGAGGCGTTGTTCGAGCTGGTGGGCGCGGGCAACAAGTACCTGGACCGCGAAGGTCCGTGGACCCTGAACAAAGAAGGCAAGGTGGAACGGCTAGGAACTGTATTGCGGAATACAGCCGAGATCTGCCGCATCGCGGCCGGCCACCTTGCCTGCGTGTGCCCGGCCAAGGCGACCGAGCTGCTGCAGAAGCTGGGGGAGTCCGCGCCCACGCTCAGCCCGCGCCTGGATGTACTCCCCGCCGGACGGCCGATCCAGTCCGGCGAACCTCTGTTCCCCCGCCTGATGGATCTGCCGGACAGCATCAAGGCCTCGCTGGAGGCCGCCGGGCTCTCCACCGCCGCCGCCACCCCCTCTGCCCGCATCCAGCGCACCGAAAAGACCGCGCCCAAAGAAGTAAAAGTCAAGAAGGAGACCCCCGTGAGCACCGAGACCCCCGTCGCACCCGTCGCCCCTGTGGCGCCTGTGGCCCCCGCCTCTACCGACATCACCTACGAAGACTTCGCCAAGCTCCAGCTTCGGACTGGCAAAGTGGTCGAAGCGGCCAACCACCCCAACGCCGACCGGCTCCTGGTGCTGAAGGTGGACATCGGCGAAGCCGAACCCCGGACCATCGTGGCGGGCATCGCCGCCGTCTACAAGCCGGAGCAGCTCGTGGGGCAGCAGGTGGTGGTGGTGGCCAACCTCAAGCCCGCCAAGCTGCGTGGCGTGATGAGCCAGGGCATGTTGTTGGCGGCGGGTGGCGCCGATGTGGCGGCACTGGTGCGGCCGCAGCAAGAGCTGCCGCCCGGAACGGTGGTCAAGTAGAGGCCGAAAGGCAGCGATCTGCCAGATTTTTTACAAGAAGTGAGTCGGAGCTGCCGTAGAGGTAGCGAAAAAGCTCAAGATCTGGCATGCTTCCTCTGTCACACCGCCCCGCCGCTGTCGTAGTGGGGGTGTCTATGGAGGTCTACATGCGTCTGCTCCCCGTTCTTCCGCTGGCGTTGCTTGTTGCGTGCCAGGAATACAGCGTCAACGAAGGCAAGGATGTGCTCCAGGGAGATGACCTCTCCGGTGAGCCCGATATCGAAGTAGCGCCCCCGGAAGTGGCCTTTGGCCAGGTCAGCGTGGGCGACACGGTGGCGCATGTGCAGACCGTCACCGTCTCCAACATCGGGGATGCGGCGCTGGAAATCAACAGCCTCGCCCTGGAAGATACCAACGCGCCCTTCCAGATTTCTGCCATTGGCTCGGTGCTGATCCCCCCCGGTCAGTCCACCACCTTCACCGTCACCTACACCCCGCTGACCGCAGAAGCCTCCGAGACCAACGTTCTGGTCCAGAGCAACGACCCGGACGAGGAGTACACCCTCGTCCACCTGCTCGGTCAGGGCGTGGCCCCGGTGATCCAGCTTGATCCCGAGACCTTCGACTTCGGCACCAACTACATCGGCTGTGACACCGATGTGCCCATCAAGATCAAGAACGTGGGCAACGCCGACCTCCACATCTCCTCGCTGGACTACATCACCGCTTCTACCGACCTTACGGTCAACACCAACGAAGCCGTGAACGGACCGCTGCCCTGGACCATCGCGCCCCAGGCGGAAGTGGAAGTGGCTGTCACCTACTCCCCGCTGGATGACTACACCGACGAAGGCTACCTCGCCGTGGAATCCGATGATCCGCTGCGCAGCCAGGTGCAGGCCTACCAGACCGGTGTGGGCGCCGTCTACGGCACCAACCTGGACAGCTTCACCCAGCCGCTCAAGGGCCTCTCGGACATCGTGTTCACGCTGGACTGGTCCTGTTCCATGTACGATGACATCGCGTTGGTGCAGTCCAACTTCACGGTGTTCATCAACACCCTGGCCGGCATGGACGCCGACTACCACGTAGCAGTCGTCACCGACGACGATGGCTGCGTGAACGGCTACCAGCCCTACATCGACAACACCATGGACCCCAGCGATCAGGTCAGCCTGTTCGACACCATGGTCAACACCTACGCCTACGGCAGCAACACCGAGCGCGGCTTCACCCTGCTGGAAGCGGCCACCACCTCCTCCAACATGGGCGGCGGCGGCTGTAACGAGGACATGATCCGGGAAGATGCCAAGCTCTCCCTGGTCGGCGTCACCGACGAAGTGGAGCAGTCTGCCAATCCCTGGACCTACTACGTCAGCTACTTCCAGGGTCTGAAGCGCAACCCGGACGACGTGGTCATCAACGCCATCGCGGGTGACTACCCCAACGGCTGCAACGGCAACCAGCCCGGTACCGGTTGGTACGAGGCCACCGTGGCCACCGGCGGTCTGTTCCTGTCCATCTGCGCGACCGACTGGGCAAGCCACCTCCAGGCCCTCGCCGAGGGTGCAGCGGCGGACCTTTCCAGCTTCGAGTTGACTCAGTGGGCAGTGCCCGAGACCATCGTGGTACGCATCGACGGTGTGACCACCACCACCGGCTGGGCCTACGTCGAAGCGGACAACTCGGTGAAGTTCGAAGAGCAGTACATCCCGGAAGGGGGGGCCACCATCGACATCGAGTACAACGTGGCGGGCGGCTGCGGCGACTGATTTCCGCTACAGCCTGAAGAAGGCCCGGAGCAGCAATGCTCCGGGCCTTTTTTCGTTTTGCGGAGCGCGTGGAGATCGGGATAAACGCCGTCGATGGACCTGAACGCTTCTGTCTCCCGCTCTCTTCAAACCACCGCCTCCCCCGAGGTGGTCTACGCGCTGCTGGCCGATGTACCGCGCTCGGTGGCCCATTTTCCCGATCTGGAGGCCCTGGTGCCCACCGGCGACGTCTACGAGTGGCGCCTGAAAAAGCTCGGGGCGGGCCCGCTCATCTTCCAGGTGGTCTACGCCTCGCGCTACCACTTTGACCCCGTCGGCAAGCGGGTGTGGTGGGAGCCCATCCCCAACCGGGGAAATACCCGCGTGGAAGGCAAGTGGATCATCCAGCCCCAGGGTACCGGCACCCGCTTTACGATGGAGGCGAAGTACCAGGTGGACACCCCCTTTCCCCGCCTGATGCGACCGGCCGCAGAAGCGATCATGGAGAAGGAAAACGACCGGATCATCGGAGCCTATATGGAAAACCTCAAGAAGACGATGGAGGGAGGGAACGGGAGGTTGAGGTAGCATCGGCGGCAGGCCGGGCTGCGAGGGGCCACACGGGGGAGAGGTGGAGCTGTCAAGGTGGCATCGGACGTTCTGCCGACGTGTGTGCTGCCACAGGGGCCTGTGGGCGATCTGCCCCGATGTTCATCCGGCGGTTATGTGCATTTTTGGTATTTCATAGGTGTATAGGTCGATTTTCGCGCGGCTCGGGCCTTCCCTGACCACGGCACATGGATTGCAGCAAGCATGGGAGGAGGGTTCCCGTGCTTCCTTTACTCCTTACGAACTATGTCGCCGCAGCCGACACGAACTACCTGACGGCTGCGGTGCGTCACAGCGTCGCGGTTCCGACGAACGAAGTGGGCATTGCCCACAACAGCTCCATCGAGGTCGGGGTTACGATTGTGGCCCGTCAGGCCTTCGGCGTGCGCTTTGTGGTGGTGCCCGACCCGCCGGCGGTCTACAACGAGGAAACCCCTACCATCGCCTTCGGCCCCACGGTGTACTGGGCGTGGTACGGACGTTTGTCCTCCCATATCGATGTCTATCCGACCGGTGCGACGGGCTTCGTTGTCGGACAGCGTCCCCTGGGAGCACCCGTGAACAAGGTACTACCTATGTTTCAAGCAGGGGTGGGGATGCGTTTTCACTCCAAGGTCGGGAAGCTGGAGTGGTATGCCACCCCGGAAATCGGCTTTGTGCCACTAATTGTTGCCCCGTACTTCGGACTTGGCGTCGGTCTGATGGCCCCTGCGAAGCAGGACTGAGGAGAAATCATGCTAAGCATCGCCTTTACTGCCCTGGTCGCAGCGGCAAGCCTGGAGCGTCAGTCTGTTCTGGAGGTGGGAGTGCGCCACACGGTGGCCTTCCCGGCGGACCGGATTGGGGTGTCAAACAACACAAGTGTGAATTTGACCGCCATTTTCCGCAGTCGGCACGCCGTGGGTCTCCGAATGCTGTTCATTCCGGACCCTCCCAAGGTCTACTACAATCGCACGCCCGAGTTCGCCTACGGGCCGATGGTGACCTACAACTACTTTGCGCCCATCGGGCGGCACTTCGATCTCTATCCGAGTGCGGCGTTGGGTTTTGCCTTGGGCCAGGTGCCTACAACGAAGGAGAACATCGTGCTGCCGCTGCTGCAGGCCGGGGTGGGGATGCGGTACCACACCCCCATCGGACCCACGGCGGAGCTTCAGATCAGTCCTGAGCTGGGGGTGGCGCCATTTGTGCTCGCTCCGTTCTTTGGGCTGAACCTGGGGGTTCTCTTCCCACTTCGCGACGAGGAGGAGGACCTGTAGCCGACGGGCGCCCCCCGGCGCTCAGGCCAACAGCTCCCGCAGCGGCCGATGCAGCAGGGGGCCCCGCGCTTCGATCAGGCGTTGATCCTCCCACTTCCGCGTGAGGGTCGCATCCCAGGAGACCACCACCACCGGGCCGGTGGGCGCCTGGAGGGGGGAGAGGGGCAGCCCGGGCCAGGCGGCGGCAAAGGCGGGATCTCCAGGCAGCAGCAGCCTTTTCAGGCTTCCCCGCCGTCGCCCGTCTTGCAGCAGCGCCCACAGATCGCCCAGGGCCGGGTGCAGCAGGGGCTCGCCGCGCCAGCGCAGGCTCAGCGTCGGGAAGCTGATCCGCTCCTCGTCGAGCTGGGCCAACAGCCGCTCCACAACTTCCAGGCCCAAAAAACCCCGGCTGCTGTCCAAGCGCCCCTGGTCGCGCCAGCGGGGGTACAAGCTGGGATCCTGGAGCAGGGCCATTGCGTCCGCCTCGCGCAGCAGCCGTCGGAAGTGCGGGTGCTGAACATCCAGCGGAATGTCGCTGGCTTCCAAGACCAGAACCTCGGGTCGCTCTTGACGTGTCAAGGGCCGGACGAGCCGTCGACGCAGGGGGGTGGTGGCCAGCCGCACCGCGTCTGTTCCCAGGGCCGCCAACGAGTCGCTCTCCCGGCGCAGGTAGCAGTTCTGGATGCAGGGCTGCGTGCAATGTTTCACCACCGCCCGACGCTCTTGCAGCGCCTCGGTCTCCCACAGCTCCCGCAGTGTTTTTTGGTGGACAGTCCCAAAGTGTCCATTCAAAAAGTCAAGCTTGCCGTCGCACATAATCGCGGTGCCGTCGGCGTTGATGTACAGCTCCTTCCAGCCCGCCCAGCAGGGGGCCTCCAGCGGCTTCAGGCCGTCGCGATAGTAGGCGGGGATCATCCGCAGGTTGTCGGGATGATTCAAGATAAAAGCACTCTTCCGGGCCGCCAGACGCTCCGTCAGCGCCTGCAGCTTGGGGAGATCTTCCGTCGTAAACCACAGGTCGTTTGCTGTCTTCTCTGTACCGTTCCGAAACAGGTTCAGCACCTGCACGCCGGAAAAGTCTTCCGATTCGAGAAAATCGATGAGTTCCTCGAATGTATCGATATTCCCGCGATGCAGGATGCTGTTGGCGCAAATTTTCCTGCGTGGATTTTCGGCCAAACGATCGGCTTCACGAAGACGACGGTAGCCCTCTAAAGTACGCCGGAACATGCCGGGTCCACGGATCGTGTCGTGTGCAGTCTCCAGCCCATCGATAGAGATATTGATGTGCAGTTTTTCGGGCGGGACCGCCGCGATGCGCTCGGCTCTTCCCCGGTGGATCAGCGTGCCATTCGTCGTGAGCGTCGTGTGCAGGTTCCGGTGGGCGGCATGGGCCAGGATCTCCTCCAGATCGCTGCGCACGAAGGGCTCGCCGCCCAGGGGGTTGAAGACCCGCACCCCCCAGGCCGCCGCCTGGTCCACCAGATCCAGGATCTGCTCCCGCGACAGCTCCGGCGCGTCATAGCAGGTGGTACACATGCTGCACTTCAGGTTGCAGCGTAAGGTCAGGTTGATCGTCAACCAATCGGGAGGCGCAAGGGAGCGTCCCAGGCGGCGGGAGAGCCAGAAGCGGGTATCTCGACTAAGCTCGCTCCAAGAGCGCATGGAGGTCCGGGGAATGCGGGTGCTGATCGTACACCATGGAAGGCTTCCCGGCCCGGGGAGATTGTGTAGTGGGGGCGCCCTGCGCGCAAATGCGCATGCGGAGCTGCTATCGGGGGCGGGACACCAGGTGCGCTGCCTGGCCCGCGCGCAGGACGAGGAGGGGGGCTTCCGCTCTCCGGCGGACCTTCGTCGGTTGGCGACGATGTTCGAGCCGGACTGGATTCTTTGTGTGGCCCCTTCCGAGGCGCCGATTTTGCGCCCTGTGGCGCCCTTGGTGGTGGATCTCTACGCGCCGAGACTTTTGGAAGCAGCCTGGGAGGAGTGCCAGCAGGAGGAGGCGGGTCGCAGCCTGCGCGCGGTCGCGGCGGCCGATCAGGTGCTTTTTTCCAACCCGCGGCAGCGCTGGTTCTGGTTGGGGATCCTGGCGCTGAGTGGCTGGGACATCCGCGAGTTTCCGGGCTTGTTGGTCCCGCTGTGCGCACCTGAGGGCCCGACTCGTCAGGCGCCCGAGCGCCCCCGCCTGCTGATGGGCGGGCAGCCCTGGCCCTGGCAGGACCCCCGCGAAACGCTGGACCGGGCGGTGCAAGCCCTGGCCGGCCAGGGCGAGGTGGTGACGGTGGGTCTGCCGGAGTTTCCCGGCGTCCGTGCGCTGCCGTCGCTTCCCTATGATCAATGGCTGGAGCTTTGTGCGCGAAGTACCGTCGCATTGGACCGCTATGCGCCCAATCCGGAGCGCGAGCTGGCCCTGTCCTTTCGGCAGATGGACTACCTGGGCTGTGGTCTGCCGCTGATCAGTGCGCCGGAGGGGGTGATCGCCTCGGAGCTGGCCGCCTGGGGGGCGGGCTGGGTGGAGGAGAGCCTGGAGGATGCCATCGCGGCGGCCATGGACCCGACCCTGTGTGAGGCGCGGGCGGAGGCGGCGGCGGCCCTGGGGCGCCACTATCGAAAAGAGCTGGTTGGAGCTCCGTTGTTGGACTATCGGCCGGGCCGTCGGGAGCGTGGTCCTTCGGTGCTGCGCGACAGCCTGCGCTTTGCGGCGGCGCAGGAACGTGCGGAGGGGGAGCGCCTTCGGCGGGAGGAGGCGGAGCGCGAAGTGCAGGCCAAACGCGGGGAAGTGGAGGATCTGCATGGACAGATCCGCGCCCTGACCAGCGCGGTGGAGGCCTCGGCGGCCGCGGTGGCCGATGTGGCCGCCTTCCGGGCGGAGACGGCACGGGTGCTGGGGACACGGCTGTCCGGAGAGCACACCCATCGGGAGCAGCTTGTGCGTGAGCTGGAGATCACCCGGGCCGAGCTGGCCAAGAAGGATCTGGAGCTGGAGGCGCTGCGCTCCGAGCGCGGCCGACTGGAGGGGGTGATCGGCAGAATTCTCGGCCGGGGCGGCCGCTGAAGCGGGTGCTGAGGTACCGCAGCCTGTGCATCGCGGATACCTGAGCGCAAAAATCCGGTTAAATGGCCAGCGCAACCTGTCCGAAGGAGAGAGTATGACCGCCCCCATCATCAACATTGCGGAGATTGGCCGCTTCGAAGGAACGAGCGTCACGCTGCGGGGCTGGATCTACAATTCCTCTGGAAAGGGCAAGATCCTCTTTGTACAGCTTCGGGACGGCTCCGGCATCGTGCAGTGTGTGTGCATGAAGCAGGAGCTGGGCGACGCCCTTTTTGACCAGCTCAAGCACGCCGGCCAGGAGAGCAGCCTGATCGTCACCGGCACCGTGCGCGCCGATGCCCGCTCCAAGCTGGGCTTTGAGTTGGCTGTTACCGCGGCTGAGCTGGTGGGCAGCTCCAGCAACTACCCCATCAGCCCCAAAGAGCATGGGGATGCCTTCCTTTTTGACAACCGTCACCTGTGGTTCCGCTCCAAGCGCCCTCACCACATCCTCCACATCCGCCACCTCGCCGTGCAGGCCATCCGCAACTACTTCGATAGTCGCGGCTACCTCCTGCTGGACTCGCCGATCTTCACCCCGGCGGCCTGCGAGGGCACCTCGACCCTGTTCGAGACGGAGTACTTTGGGAAGAAAGCCTATCTTTCCCAATCCGGGCAGCTCTACCAGGAAGCGGGCGCCACCGCTTTTGGCAAGACCTACTGCTTCGGCCCCACCTTTCGGGCCGAAAAGTCGGGCACGCGGCGGCACTTAACAGAATTCTGGATGGTAGAGCCCGAGCTGACCTGGGTGGGCCTGGACGACATCATGGACCTCTGCGAGGATTTTCTCGTGGAGGTGGTGGGTCATATTTTGAAGCACGGCCGGGCCCATCTGGAGGCCTTGGAGCGCGACATCTCCGCGTTGGAACGTGTACAAAAGCCCTTTCCACGCATCTCCTATGACGATGCCTGCAAGCAGCTTGCCGAGCTGGGGCACCCCGTGGAGCCCGAGGACGACTTCGGCTCTCCCCACGAAACCACACTCACCAAGCAATATGACCGTCCGATCCTGGTGCATCGCTATCCCTCTGCGGTGAAGGCCTTCTACATGAAGGGCGATCCGCAGAACCTCCTGCGGGCCCTGGGCGTGGATGTGCTGGCGCCGGAAGGCTACGGCGAGATCATCGGCGGGGGTGTACGCGAGGACAGCCTGGAGACCCTGGAGCACAAGATTGCCGAGCACAAGCTGCCGATGGAAGCCTTTGAGTGGTACCTGGACCTGCGCCGCTACGGGACGGTGCCGCATGGCGGCTTCGGTCTGGGCTTGGAGCGCCTGGTGACCTGGGTCTGTGGCATCCACCACGTCCGCGAAACCGTGCCTTTCCCCCGCACTATCGACCGGGTCACCCCATGAGCATGCTCCTCTTCCTCCTCGCCTGCGGCTCCGACGAGGTGCACTGGGCCGTGAACAGCCTGTCGCTGGAACCCGACTCGCGCGGCGTGACCGGTACCCAGACCTGGGCCTTTTTCTCCGAAAATTGGGAAAAAAACCGCGCGGAGAAGACTTTTGTCTGTGCGCGTACGCAGTTGGTGGAGGGCCGCAGCAGCACCGAGCTGGAGGGCTGTGAAGGCTGCCTGGCCTCCTATACCCTGACCATCACCGAGATCGAGACGGACTGCACCGGCGATGAGGGGTCGGCCAAGGGCTATGCCGCCGAGCTTCCCATCGCGGTGGGCGATGTGCCGGCCGACTTCGAGGAGCTGAACCCGCAGGGGGACCGGAGTCTGGGCTGGTACCTCTCGATGGACGGCGAGACCTACACGCCCTGGGGCTTTGCCTACGTGGAAGAACTGGACTTTGAGAACGGCGGAAGAGGACTTCCAGGCTGGACTTCTGGCCAGGTCTACACCTTCAGTCCGGCGGTGGCCCTGGAGCTTTGAGCCTCCGACCGGGACAGAAATGTCTCGGATGCCCCCCAAAGGCTGACATGGGTGTCCCGGTTGTCGAGGGGGGTGGGCGGGGCTACCCTGGGAATGTCGGAGGCAATGAACATGCTCCCCTTGCTCATGATGGTCGGTTGCGCAGAGTACGCGGTGACGGGTGGCAAGAACGAAACGGCGGGCGGCGTCGGCCTGGGCGACACTGCTTTTATGGACTCTGCCCCTCCGGAAGAGACCTTGGTTCCCGGGTATTTCGCCATTCGCGCCGAGTTGGCGGTGGATGTCGAGGGGGCCCTGACCGCCAACAGCCTGACGGTCGAGGTGGTGGCCGAGGACGGTGTGGAGCTGATGTGCAGCTTTGTCCCCGAGCTTTCGTGGCAGGCCCAGACCGCTCCCGCTTCGGAGCCGGTCTACCTCTGGGGCCGCACCTCCGTGGACGACACGGAGGCCTGCGCACTGCTGCCGGATGTGATCTACCTGGGCATCGGCGAGCTGGGCCCCGACGCACGGGCACGCCTGGGGGCCGTGGGCCTCGACCAGGCGGGCGGAGCGCTCTACGGGGCCTATGTGCAGATTCCGGGAGGCGCCATTGAGCTGTTCGGCTACGCCGGTACCGCCGATGGCCTGAGCGGCATGGGCGAATCAGGCCCCACCCCGGCGCCGGGCATCTACAGCCTCCGGCCGCTGTACCTCCTGGCCCTGCCCGCTGCGGATTGATTTCCTTTTTCCTTGTCGGAGAGCCCGAAACACGTTAGCGGGCACCCCCGCCGAGCCTGACCTTTATGGAGCTTCTTCCTTCGCGACTGGTGCAGCAGACCCTTCGCATGTCGGGGTCGGGGCACAGCTATCTCAAGCAGCTCTGCCTGCCAGAGGCGGCGTTGCTGCGCGAGGATTTGGGGCGCCGTTTGGATCCCCTGCCTTCGGTGCTGCAGGACCGCTACTCCGAGATGTTGATCTCGCTGGATAACCGAAAGTTTTTTCAGGCTTTTTCGGAAATTTCCGTCCTGGGCGCCCTCCAGGAAGCCGGCTGGAATGTGCGCGGGTGGGCGTCGCCCTATGTGCAGGTCGAGCATCCCGCCCGTGGCAGCTTCAGTCTGTCGGTTCTGGCTTTTCTCCAGCAGCGTCGCCCGGGTGGCGAGGAGGGGCTGCACCAACGCCTCGTGGAGTCTTTGGGGCGGGTGAGCGCCCGCCATCGTTTTGCGGTGCTGGTGCGGCGCTGGCTCCCCCCCGACCTGGACCCGGAGCCCGTCCGGCGCGCGCTGGAGCTGTGGCTGGCACAGGTGTCGCACGGGCAGTGGCAGGGCCGCTATGCCACCTACGAGGACGAGCGGCTGGCGCTGGAGTTCTGTCTCACCGGAGAGCCGGTGGAGGCCGGCCAGAGCGCCCTGGCCTTCTCCATGGGCCCCTTCTATGGCCACCGCACGATGGAGGCGATGGAGCCGCGCGTGGTGGCCGAGCTGGACCGCTACGCCGCCTCGCCCCGCCGCCGCACGCCGCTGCTGCTGGCCTGTGTGACCGACCAGCCCTGGCTGATGAACGACGGCTACCTCCTGGACTTTCTCTATGGCCGCCCAGACGGCATCCGCAGCGGCGACGGCCCGCTCACGCGGGACTACGAAGGGACGCCGGGCGTTTGTCTGTTCCGGGATCCCCTCTACCCCTTCCTTTCCGGACTGTGGATGATGGACCGTCGCCCCACCGTCGCCCTGGGCGAGCTGCGGCTCCGGGTGTGCCTGAATCCCTGGGCGCAGTCCACCTTGACCCCGGAAGATGTAACATTCCGCAGCTTCGCCGAAAAGAATCGCGAGGGCGGCCGTCGTAGCCTGTGTTGGTTTGAAGGGCGCGGCAGCCTGCTGCGTTTGGGAGCGGAGCCCGGATGAACCCGACGCCTCAAGGCACCGGCTGGATCGAAGTGGTGACCGGCTGTATGTTCAGTGGCAAGTCGGAAGAGCTGATTCGCCGCCTTCGTCGCGCTCAGTTTGCACGGCAGCAGGTAGTGGTGTTCAAGCCCAGCCTGGACCAGCGCTACAGCGCCGACTCTGTGGACTCCCACTCCGGCCTCAACATCCGCTGCTTTGTGGTGGACAGCGCCCTGCAGATCCCGGGCCTGGTGGGCACGGCTCAGGTGGTTGGTATCGACGAAGCCCAGTTTTTTGGGACCGATCTGGTGCAGATCTGTGAGGATTTGGCCAACCGCGGGCACCGGGTGATCGCGGCCGGTCTGGATCAGGACTACCTGGGGCGCCCCTTTGAGCCCATCCCACAGTTGCTGGCCGTCGCAGAGTTTATCACCAAGAACCTTGCGATCTGCATGGTCTGCGGCAATCCAGCGGACCGCTCCCAGCGCGTGATCAACCGCGATGCCCGCTTCCTGGTTGGCGAGACCGATGCCTACGAGGCCCGCTGCCGCCGCTGCTGGCGAGCGGACGTGTTCGAGCCCATCCAGCAGCGCCTGCCCATGGGCGAGAACCTCGCGGAACGCGAGCCTTCCGACTTGGTTCCTGAGGATTTGTAGTCCAGACTACAGCCGGATCCCGGCAGCAAAAAAGAGAACGGGGCCCGAGGGCCCCGTCGCGCTTCGTGTGGGAGCTCAGTTGCCCGCAGGCTTCAGCGAGGATCCGCCCTCGGGCTTCAGCGAGCCGCCTTCGGGCTTCAGGGAGCCCGGGGGAGGCTTGACCGACTCAGGCTTGGGGGCGCCCGGGGCACCGGCAGGGGCCGCTACCGGGCGCACCGGAGGGGCCACATCGATCGCGATCAGCTCCACATCAAAGGTCAGTGCGCCGGCGGGGGCGCCGGGGCGTTGCGGGGTCTCGCCGTAGGCCAGCTCGGCGGGGATCCAGAAGCGGGTCTTTTCACCCACCGTCATGAGCTGCAGCCCCTCGGTCCAGCCGGGGATAACCTTGCCCAGCATGAAGGTGCTGGGCTTCCCATCCATCACGCTGGAGTCGAACATCTCGCCGGCCTTGGTCCAGCCGGTGTAGTGGACCGTGACCCGCGAGGTGGGGGCGGGCTTTTCTTTGCCGGCGCCTTTCTGAAGAACCACATAGGCCAGTCCAGAGCTGGTCTTTTTGGCATTCTTCGGGGGGGCGGCAACGTCCTTGGGCACCGGCGGGGGCTCGGTCCACTCCAGCAGCTCCACCTCAAAGACCAGCATTCCCGCAGGTTTTCCGGCCTGGTTATTATAGGCCAGCTCCACCGGGATCCAGAAGAGGGTCTTCTGGCCCTTGGTCATAAGCTGCAGGCCCTCGGTCCAGCCGGGGATCACGTCGCTGACGCCGAAGGACTGGGGACGCTCCCGGGGGATCGAGGAGTCAAAGGACTTGCCGTCCGTGGTCCAGCCGGTGTAGTTCACCTTGACCTGGGCACTCTTGCTGGGGCGCTCGGTGCCGGTGCCGGGGGTCAGAATCCGATAGGCCAGGCCAGATGCGGTCTTTGTGGCATCTGCGGGGATGGCGGCCACGTCGGCCGGGGCCGCAGGGGGGCGCTTGCCGGGGATGATGTTGACCAACTCCACGTCAAAAACCAGCATACCTGCGGGCTTGCCGGGGCGGTTGTTGTAGGCCAGCTCCACGGGGATCCAGAAGCGGGTCTTCTCGCCCTTCTTCATGAGCTGCAGACCCTCGGTCCAGCCGGGGATCACCTGCTTCAGGCCGAAGGTGGCGGTCTTTCCGCGCTTGACCGAGGAGTCGAACATCTTGCCGTCGGTGGTCCAGCCGGTGTAGTGCACCTCCACCTTGTCCCACTCGGTGGGGGACTCGCCCTCGCCCACGGCGGGAACCTGCACCTTGTAGGCCAGACCGGAGTCGGTCTTCTTCGCATCTTCCGGCGGCGCGGCCACATCGGCGGGGGCCGAGATATCGCCCGGATTGGCGGCGGCGGCGGGCTTTGCAGCCTCGGCAGGCTTTTCAGAGTTGTCGCAGGCGAGGAGGGTAAAAAGCAGGCTGGTGAGCAACATGCGGGCGCCGTTAGCCTGTTTCCGGTCGACGCGCCATGAGGAAAGCGACAGCATCGGTTAGAGGCGGACCGTTCTGGAGGGGCTGTGGATTGGAGCATTGGGGTGGTGGGCACGGGGGTGATGGCAGAGACGATGATCGCGGGCCTCCGCGAAGAGGGTACGGCCGGGGCACGCATCATTGCCTCCCATCGCCGCCCCGATCGGCTGAAGTTTTTGGAGGAACGCTACGGCGTGCGCACCACACTCTCCAACGCGGAAGCGGCACAGGCGGATCTGGTGGTGCTTGCGGTCAAGCCGCAGACCCTGCCGGGCGTGCTGGCTGAGCTGCGCGGAAAAATTCCAGAAAAATCTATTCTTTTGTCCATTGTCGCCGGCGCGCGGATGCGATTGCTCCAGGACAGTACCGGCCACAGCCGGGTGGTGCGCTCCATGCCCAACCTGCCCTGCCGGATCCGCAAAGGTATGACCGTCTGGTGCGCCCCGGCCGAGGTGAGTGCCACCGAAAAAGCGAGAATCCAGGCGGTGCTTCGGGTGATGGGAGAGGAGGTATCGGTGGAGGAGGAGGAGCATGTGGATCGGGCGACCGCGGTGAGCGGCACCGGCCCCGCCATCGTGGCCCACTTCGTAAAAGCCTACCTGGAAGCCGCCGCCTATGTGGGCCTGCCCCGCGCGGTGGCCCGGCAGACGGTGCTGGCCACCCTGCAGGGAACGGTGGAGATGCTGCGCGCATCGGATGGCCACGTCGCCGAGCTGATCGACGAGGTGACCAGCCCGGGGGGAACCACCACCCGCGCGCTACAGGTGTTGAAAAACGGGCGTTTTTCTGCCGTGCTCACCGAGTCGGTGGAGGGCGCCTACCTGCGGTCGCGCGAGCTCGGAGATGCGCTGGAGGCCCGGTTCCGCCGTTGACAGCGGATAGACCACTTTTCACAGGCGCTCGGGCCGGGGGTGCATAGACTGTAGACATGGCGCGATTGCTCTTCTTCCTGGGCCTGCTGCCGGCAGCGCTGTGCACAGCCTTCTGGTTGGGTCTGGGCGTAAGTCGTCAGCTTCCGCCTGTGGCCGTCTCGGCGGTGGCGCTGATGTTCACCCTGGTGCCGATCGCCGGGCTCTGGTCTTTGATGGGGCGCAGCGCCTGGGGAGCGGTCGCAGGGGTGTGGAGCTGGCCTACGCTATCTCTCGTCCTGCTTCCTGGCTTCTTTCCGGGTGAGTTCCCCGATGCGTTGAGCACCGGCCTGGCCACCCTGGCAGCGGTGGGTGGCCCCGGCTGGGTGAAGAAAGCGGGCGATGTAGGTCAACACTTTACGCCAATGGCAGCCGTGGCCGGTACCACACCGGCTCCCGAAGCCGACCGAATCACCCCGGTCTGCGCGCCCGCCACCGCTCTGCGCGAAGACGAGGTGGCGCTGCCCTACGAAGGCCAGGGGCACTCCCTGGCCATTCCCGTGCAGATGGGCAGTGACGAGTTTTCGATGCTCTTCGATACCGGCGCCACGGTGACCACACTGGACACCGCCACGCTGCGGCGCCTGAGGATCCCGGTGCCCGAAGATGCCCCGGAGATCAAGCTGCGCACCGCCAACGGCGAGCGCAGTGCGCGCCTGGTGCAGGTGCCGGAGATCTGGGTGGGGGGCATGCGGGTCGCGCCGGTGACCATCGGGGTCTGCGAGGAGTGTGCCGACGAGCGCGTGGCAGGATTGCTGGGCTTGAACGTCTCTGGTCTCTTCCTGGTCACCCTGGACACCGTGCGAAAAGAGGTGGTGCTCCGGGCGCGAGAGGGGGAACCGGATCGGGTGGTGGATGTGGCGATGTGGCTGGGCTTAGAGGCGATGGCCACCATCTTCCCGGATGGGCGGGTGGAGGTGGAGGTGACCGGAACCAATCGGGCGCCACGGGCGATCAGCTATGCAGAAGTGGGCATTCGCTGTGGGGAAGACCACTTTGTGGGCGAGCTCCGCGACCTGAGCTCGCGCAGCACCGGGACCACCCGCGTGCGCCTGCCGCGGGGTGTGAACTGCGACGGCTACAGTGTAAGTCTGGAGCACGCGCGCTGGTAAGGCTTGCCAGTCGGGGCCCGCGATTGTAATGGGGCCGGCATGATCTTCCATTTTATCCGGCAGAGCCTTCGCAACCCGAACACGGTCGGTGCGGTGCTCCCGTCCGGAGGCCGACTGGCACGGGCGATGGCCAATGTGGCCCTTCCCAAAGGCCATAGTCCGCGGCATGTGCTGGAGGTCGGCCCTGGTACCGGACCGGTGACCCAGGAGCTCTACAACCGGCTTCAACCGGGAGATCATATCGAGGCGGTGGAGCTGAATGCCCACTTCTGCAAAGTGCTCCGGGAGCGCTACCCAGAGCTGGCGCTCCACGAAAAAAGTATTCTGGACTACGAACCGACTGAACCTGTGGACTGCGTCGTGAGCGGTCTGCCGCTGGCGAATTTTCCCGCCGAGCTGGTAGAAACGATCTACCAGCACTTCTTCCAGATTCTCCGCCCCGGCGGTCACCTGGTGATGTTCCAGTACATCGGCCTGCGCCATGCCCTGCGTGCGGTCGCCACGCGCGAATCCCGCGCCCGGATGGATGGGATCTTAAAGCTGGAACAAAGTCTGGATCCGCTCATCGTTCAGCGCATTCGGGTGCCGTGGAACGTACCACCGGCAATGGTCACCGTGCGCCGCCGCCCGGACGATCCTGCCCTTCCGATGCGCTGATCAGGCAGGTTGTACCTGTGGATCCCGGCGGCAGGAAAGGCCTACACCCACCAGGATCAATCCCGCGACTGCCACACTGGCCATGCAGCCACGCTCGGGAGGAGGCGCCACTGAGCGGGTTGGCGCCTTCTCTTCGAGACCGGACGCAGAAGGATCGCGGGGTTCCGACGTGTCCTTCGGCGGGGGAGCGATGTCCGCAAAAGCCAGATGAATGAGTAATAGAACCTTACACATAAAGGTTCTATAGCATACTCACTGCGTGCGGCAAGCGCAGAAGGACCGATGGCTACTCAAAGGCCTGGATGCCGGTCACCCACTTGCCCAGGATCAGGTTGTGGATGTCGTGCGTGCCTTCGTAGGTGCGCACGGACTCCAGGTTGGCCATATGGCGCATCACCGGGTACTCGTCCAGAATGCCGTTCGCGCCATGCATATCGCGTGCCATCCGCGCAATCTCCAGAGCGATGTCCACGTTGTTCATTTTGGCCAGCGACACCTGCTCGGGGATCAGCGTGCCCGCATCCTTCAGGCGACCACATTGCAGCGCCAGAAGCTGGGCTTTGGTGATCTCGCGCAGCATGTAGGCCAGCTTGTTCTGCACGAGCTGGAAACCGGCGATGGGCCGACCGAACTGGGTGCGGGACAGGGTGTACTCGCGCGCCGAGTGGAAGCAGGCCATCGCCGCACCGATCGCACCCCAGGAGATCCCGAAGCGGGCATTGGTGAGGCAGGAGAGCGGGCCTTTCAGGCCGCGAACACCGGGAAGGATCCGATCCTTGGGGATGATGCAGTCCTGGAACACCAGCTCCGAGGTGACCGAAGCCTTCAAGGAGTGCTTGCCCTTCATTTCCGGGGCGGTAAAGCCGGGATCTCCCTTCTCCACGATGAAGCCGTGGATCACCCCGTCCAGCTTCGCCCAGACGATGGCCAGGTCGGCGATGGTGCCGTTGGTAATCCACATCTTCGCGCCGTTCAGGCGATAGTGATCACCCTCGTCCACCGCGCGGGTCACCATGCCGGAGGGATTGGAGCCATGGTCCGGCTCGGTCAGGCCGAAGCAGCCGATCAGCTCGCCCTTGGCCATACGCGGCAGGTACTTGTTCTTCTGGTCCTCCGAGCCGAACTTCCAGATCGGGAACATACAGAGCGAGCCCTGCACCGAGGCGAAGGAGCGGACCGCAGAGTCCCCGCGCTCCAGCTCCTGGCAGACCAGACCGTAGGCCACATTGGACAGGCCGGGGCAGCCATAGCCGGCCAGGTTGACCCCCAGTAGGCCCATCTCGCCCATGGGCTTGACCAGCTCGTGCGGAAAGCGGTCTTCCCGACAACATTTTTCGATGATGGGAATGACGTTGTCGTCCACCCACTCGCGCACCACGTCGCGGACCTGGCGCTCTTCTTCGGAAAGCAGGCTGTCCAGATTGTAGAAATCCACTCCGTTGAATTTAGCCATGGGTGACTCCAGTCAGTGCATTGAGAGATTTGGTAAAGATTTCGACCGAAAGACGGGCTTCGTCTTCGGTAAGAGTAAGGGCCGGACAGAAGCGAATGGTGTTCTGGCCCGCGCCCAGGATCACCATCCCGCCGCGGTGGAAGGCGTCCATCACCAGCTCGTTGCGCAGCTCGGTGGCGCGCTCTTTGGTGGCGCGGTCTTTGACGAGCTCGACGCCGATCATCAGCCCCCGACCGCGGATATCGCCGACATTGGGGTGGTTGCCCACCGCGTCCTTCAGCATCTGCAGCAGCTTGGCCCCGATGTGTGCCGAATTCTCGACCAGCTCGCCCTCCAGCAGGTCCAGCGTCGCATGTGCAGCGGCACATGCCACCGGATTTCCCCCGAAGGTACTCGCATGTGCGCCGGGCTTCCAGCGCATCAGGTCTTCCGAGGCCAGTGTGGCGGACAGGGGCATCCCCGAGGCGATACCCTTGGCCAGGCTGATGATGTCTGGCTTTACGCCGGAGTGTTCCCAGGCAAACATCTTGCCGGTGCGGCCCATGCCACACTGCACCTCGTCGTAGACCAGGAGGATGCCGTGTTTGTCGCACAGCTCCCGAAGCTGCGGCAGGAAGTCATCGGGGGGGATGATGTAGCCACCCTCACCCTGCACAGGCTCCACAAAGATCGCCGCTACATCCTCGGGAGGGCAGATGGTGCGGAAGAGATCGTTCAGGTGCTGCATCGCGACGGAGGTGGCGCGCGAGCCCAAACGGTAGGGATCAGGGTAGTAGCTGTGGAAGACCGGAAGGAAGGGGCCAAAGCCCTCGCGCTGCCGGGCCTTGGAAGAGGTCAGCGAGAGCGCGCCCATGGTGCGACCGTGAAAACAGTCGAGGAAGGCAATAAAGTTTGGACGGCGGGTGTAGTAGCGCGCCATCTTCAGGGCGGCTTCGTTGGCTTCGGTGCCGGAGTTGCCGAAGTAGACGCGGCACTTGTCGCCGCGCACCGGCTGCATTTTTGTCAAACGCTCCGCCAGACGGCCCTGCACCGGGTAGTAAAAATCGGTGCCGCTCATGTGGATGAGTTTTTGAGCCTGCTCGGTGATGGCCGCCACGACTTTCGGGTGGGAGTGACCCGTAGAAGTGGTGGCGATTCCCGCCGACATATCCAGAAATTCATTCCCATCCGCGTCGATCACCCACACCCCCTCTCCACGCTCCACCACCAGCGGATGATCGCGGGTATAGGAGGGAGAAACAGCAGCATCGCTACGCTGTACAAAGGCGCTGGCCTTGGGACCGGGAAGCTGCGGGGAGCGCTGGATGGGACGGCGGGTCAAGGGACACCTCGGATGGCCGTCTGGCATAACCCGATAGGGGGGGCGGGGCGATGGGGGCGGAGGGATTGCGGCCGACGGCCCGGGATGGCCCCCGTCCTGCTACTGCACAATTGGCTGCATGTAGACCCTGATTTGCTATGGTCGACCGATGTCCCCGCAGCCCAAATCGCGCCATGAATGAAGCTTCATTCAGAAGGAAGATGGAAATAAGCATGGTAATTTCGGATACCATGCAAGGCCGGTGGGCCCGAGGCCCAGCGGCCTTTTTGTGGGCTGTGCCGTACTCCACGGTCCACCGCGCCGCACCCGGCGGCGTACTACCGTTGGGGACGGAATCGCGGCCGCCCTTCGGGTTGGGGTGGGTTCCGTCCGATGGCCGGGTTAATCCGCCACCCATGGACATCATCCAACCCGCCCACTTTCCGCGCCCGCGCGGCTACGTCAACGGCACCTTGACCTCCGGGCGGCTGCTCCACATCGCCGGGCAGATCGGCTGGGAGCTGGACGGATCCTTTGCCAACGAGGATTTTATCTACCAGTTCGGCCGCGCCCTGGACCATGTGCTGGACATCGTCCGGGCGGCCGGTGCCGGGCCGGAGTCGGTGGCCTCGATGACAATTTATGTGTGTAACATCCAGGAATATCGTGAGCGGGCCGTGGAACTGGGCTCGGTGTGGAGGGCCCGCTTTGGTCGCCACTATCCGGCCATGGCCCTGGTTGGGGTGGCGGCCCTGGTCGAGCCGCGCGCCAAGGTGGAAATTCAGGCCGTCGCGGAGCTGAACTGAGCCATGTTCTCGCCTTCTTCCTTTGATCTGGTCCTGCACGACGGTATCGTCACCATCACCCTGAATCGCCCGGAGCGTCTCAACGCGCTCACCTTTGAAGTGTACCAGGAGCTCGCCGAAACCTTTGAAAAACTCGAACAGCCCGAGGTGCGCGCCATCGTGATCACCGGGGCGGGGCGGGGCTTCTGCTCGGGTGGCGATGTGGAGGGCATCATCGCCGAGCTTTTTGCCAAAGATATCAGGGCTTTACTGGACTTTACCCGCGCGACCGGACGACTGATTCGCGCCATCCGCGCAGTGCGGCGGCCGGTGATTGCGGCCATCAACGGGGTGGCGGTGGGCGCGGGTGCGGTGATCGCGGCCGCCTGTGACCTGCGGGTCGCAGCCAAAAATGCCCGTTTTGGCTATATTTTTCCGAAAGTGGGGCTGTCCGGTGCGGACATGGGGGCGTCTTATCTGCTTCCGCGTATTGTGGGCCTGGGGCACGCCTCGGAGCTGCTCTTTTTCGGGGACATTATCGATGTGGAACACGCTGCCCGCATCGGTCTGGTGAACCGCGTCTGTGAAGATGGCCCCGCTGCGCTGGCACTGGCGCAGGAGTGGGCGAAGAAGCTGGCGGATGGACCGGCTTTTGCCCACTCGATCACCAAGCAGATGTTGGAGAGCGAGCAGGGGCTCAACCTCGCCGAGGCCATCGAGGCGGAGGCCCAGGCGCAGGCACTGTGTATGGCGCATCCGGACTTCCGCACCGCCTACGAGGCGAACAAGCGCAAGGAACGCCCGGTCTTCCGGTAGTGGCTACTGGAAGACGGGGTGGCTGCCCAGCCCCTCGCACAGCTCAGGCACCACCGCGCCGCTGAGCGGGCCGGTGGCCAGCGCGGTGGGGGTGCCCTGAATGTAGGGGTAGGAGCCCGAAAAAGTCTCCAGGCTCACCGTGCCGGTGACCGTGTCGTTGGTGCGGCTCAGCTCCACCTGCCCGGCGTCCGCAGTGCCCACATACCACTCGCCACTCCAGCGCCAGCTTCCGTTGTCCTGGGCAAAAGCACCACTTCCCAGCGGACAGAAGAGCTGGAAGGAGGCAGTGGTGACCCCGGAAAAATCGAAGGATAGTGGCAATGTATCGGGAACCACGATGAGCAGGTTGCACTCCCCGGCCACATAGAGCGGGCCGGGATCGGCCTGCTGGAACAGCGTGGCGGTCAGGTTTTCGCAGGTGGCGTCGGGGTTGGAGGAGAAGTAGACCATTGCCCCTTTGTCATTGGCAAAGGTGAAGCTGTGCCATGCGGTTTGTGAGGATGTTTTCCCGTCACTCAGGGTCAAGCTGCCCTGTACGGCCCCGTCCGGCGGGGAGGGGGGTTCGCTATCCACGCTGTCCACCACCGGCTCGCTTTCGACCGGCGCTTTGGACTCCTCCACCTCGGGCGTGCAGGCAAACAAAAACATCAATATCATGTGGGCTCCGCTTTGGGTGTACCGCGCAGTTCGGACAGTTTCAGGCCCTCCCGCCAGAACAACAGGGCCCCAACGATGGCCAGGGGGATGAAGGAGACGCCCCACAGCACAATGGCGTAGGCCTTCGAGGGATCCACTGCCTGTCCCCAAAGGACCAGGGTTTTTTCGGTGGCAGCGTGAAAAACCCCGAAGAAGCCGGGGGCCTGGGGCAGTGCGGCAGCCAGGGCGATGGCCACGGTGGTGAAGGCCGCTGCGGCAAAGGGAAGATCCAGGGAGAAAGCATGGAAGAGAAGGAAGATGGAGAGCGCGCCGCCGGTCCAGTGGATCAGTGACAGGCCCATGGCCAGGCCCACCACCCGCAGCGAGCGCACCACCTCCAACCCATCACAAAGACCCTCATAGAGGACGATCACCCTCCCTTGTACGGGACCCGGGAGCAACGCCGCCAGCTTCCGGAACAGGCTACGGGCCTGCGCCCGGGCCACCGCCATCCCCACCATCGTCGCCAGGCCCAGCATCCCGGCAATCCCGAAGATACCGCCGTAGACCTTCAGGTTGGTCACCAGCGGCCCGTGGGCCGCAGCGTCTGCCGGCAGTGTGGCGACCATCAGCAGCAGGACGCTGACCAGGCCGAGAATGTCGAAAACCCGCTCCATCACCGCGATGGTGACCAGCGGCGGAATGGAGAGGCCGGTTTCCCGGGATCCCAGGTAGGGCCTGGCAAAATCGCCCGCCCGAAAGGGCAGCACCACGTTCAGGCTCATGCCCACGACCGTCGCAAAAAACAGGCGTCCGATCTTCAAGGTGGGCGGCAGGCCCTCGGCGGTTCGCATCGGGGCCAGCAGCACCCGCCAGCGCAGGGTCCGGATGAAAAACTCCGAGAACAGCACCAAGGCGGAGGCGAAGACCCAGGGCAGTTGAACGCCTGCCAGACTCTCCCCCACCCGCTGCCACTCGGCGGTCCACGCGAACCAGCTCAAAAAACCCACGCTCACTACCAACCCGGGGAGCAGTCGAAGCAGGCGCGTGCGATCCATCCCCGCCCTATAGCCGACCGGGCGGCAGCGGGCTAAGCGCGCCCGCGTAGAGCAGGAGGAACCTTGTCCCTGGATGTGGTCGGTGTAGGCAACGCGATTATGGATGCGCTGGTGCGTATTCCCGACGAAGGGGTGTTGGACCAGCTTGGGCTGGCACGTGGTCGGATGACGCCCGCGGATCACAGCCGCTGGCACCAGGTCTACGACGCCGTGCATACGCTCGGAGTGGAGATTCACTCGGGTGGATCCTGCGCAAATGTCGTAGCCACCTCGGGCGTTTTGGGGGCTCGGGCGCTGTTTTGCGGGCAGGTGGGCGACGATCTCTTCGGAAACCGCTACGGCGACTCGATGGAGGCCGCATGCGGTGCCCACGCACTCCAGGTGGCGGAGGGAAAGGTAAGTGGAAAGTGCCTTTCGTTGATTTCCAAGAAGGATGGGGAGCGGACCATGCTCACCGATCTGGGCACTTCGGTGGACCTGACGGAATTGGGGGATTTCGCCGAGCGAATCCGCCATGCCAAGGTGCTGCACCTGGAGGGCTACGGGCTTTTGGGCGGCCCGGTGAAGCAGACGGTCTACGAGGCGATGGACGTTGCCAAGCAGGCGAACGTGGCGATCTCCCTGGATTGTGCGGATCCCTTTGTGGCGCGCGCCTGCAAGGACGAGCTGATCGCGGTGTTCCGCAGCCAGGTGGACATCGGCTTCTTCAACCGCGAAGAGGCCGAAATCTTGACGGGTAAAGAGGCGCACGAAGCCATTGAGGAGCTGGGAAGCTGGGTTTCGGTGGCGGTGGTCAAGCTGGGTGCAGAGGGCTCTCTGGTGCGGGCCTCGGGCCAGACCTTCCGCATTCCGGTCTTCCCCACGCAGGTCCTGGATACGACGGGTGCCGGCGATTCCTATGCGGGCGCCTTCCTCTATGCCTGGACGCGGGGGCTCTCGCTGGACAAGTGTGGCGAGCTGGGCAGTCGGGTGGCCGCGCTGACGGTGGGTCAGGTGGGCGCCGTGGTGCGCGATCGGGCGGCGATGGCCCGTGCCGTGGCGGCGGTGTCCGCTTGAACCTTCCGGTGGAGGTGATCGAGGCGGTGCGCAAGCAGCGCTGCCTTCTGGTGCTGGGCAGCCGTGCGAGCTTGGAGGCGGCCGAGCTGCAGGATCACTCCTGGCCAGACAACCGCGCGCTGGCGACCAGCCTGGGATGGAAGAAGCCGCGCCCGGTGCCGGGAACCCGGCCCAAGCCGCAGCCCCCTTCGGTGGAGGAAGCTGCGGGAGAGCTGGAGAATCGGGCCGGTAGAACCGCGCTGATGCAGCAGCTTGGGGCGGCGCTGGCCACCCCCTTCGGACCGACGACAGCCCACCGCATGGCCTGGACGCACTTTCCGCTGATCCTCAGCACCAGCTATGATTCGCTACTGGTGCAGGCCTCGGCGGCCCCTCTGCGACAACTGAATCGGGACGATGATTTTCCAACGGCGGCCGATCCGGCAGTGCCGACGGTGATCCACCTGCGCGGGCAGCTCGCCCGGCCGGAAACAGTCCTGGTCAGCCGCCGCGATTTCGAGCAACGGCCCCTGGGTGCTGAACAGCGCCGCGCACTGCGCACGCTGATCCGCAATCATGTGGTTCTTTTTATGGGCTTTCGACCGGACGAAGAAGAGTTTGAGCGCTGCTTTTCTGAGTTCTCGGACGCCTATGGGGGCGAGCTGCCCCGCTGCCATCTGGCGGTGGGTCAGGGGCCTATCGACGATTTTCTGTGGCAGAAGTGGGTATGGCGTGGTCTGCTGATGTTCATGGCCGACCCCACTGAGGCCATGTCCGAGCTGGAGGCACAGCGATGATCCGCTACGCACGTCTACCGACAGGGACCGGCCCGGTGTGGGCCCAAGAATATGGGGAATCCTGGGATGTTCTGGACGCTGCGCCCTACGATGGGGGCATCAGTACCGGGCGCCGCATCCGTAGCCCGCGCGAGTTTTTGGCGCCGGTACAGCCCAGCAAGATCATCGCCATCGGCTCCAATTACTGGGATCATGCCAAAGAGATGGGTAAGCCGGTGCCCACCCTTCCCAAGATCTTCTTCAAACCTCCCTCTGCCATCATCGGCCCGGGCGAGTCCATCGTGATTCCGCCGCGTACGGCGCGCGTGGATCACGAGGCCGAGCTCGGAGTGGTGATCGGTCGCCGTGCCAAGCGGGTACCGGTGGCGGAAGCGCTGGACTATGTCTTTGGCTACACCCTGGTGAACGATGTTACGGCCCGCGACTTTCAGGCGGTGGATGGGGTTTTTGCGCGCGCCAAGGGCTTCGATAGCTTCTGCCCGGTCGGTCCGCTGTTGGTGACCGGCTTGGACGCGGGCAACCTGCCCCTGATCTGCCGCGTCGACGGCGGGCTTCGTCAGAATGGTACCACTGCGGACATGGTGTTCAACATCGCCACCTTGGTGGCCTTCATCTCTGACATCATGACGCTGGAACCCGGCGATCTGATCTCCACCGGCACACCGGCTGGGGTGGGACCGCTGCAGCACGGGCAGGTGGTGGTGGTGGAGAGTCCGGCCATCGGCCGGCTGGAAAACCCTGTGGTGGACCGCGACGACCGATGATGCCCGCCTACCTGGACATGGCCTGGGTGGGGGGCGCGGCCGGCTTGGTTGCGCTGCTCTGCCAGTTTCGTCGCCTGGAAAAGCTGTGGCCCCTCGGGGTGGCGCTGGTGGCGGGGGTGGCCGCTTGGCGCTGGGTGATCGATCCGGCCTGGGTGTGGGAGTCGATCCGCCTGGATGTACCCTGGGGATCGGCGATTCTACTTGCGCTTTGGGGCCTGCAGGCGCGCCTGGGCTGGCTGAGGGTGGAGGGCTGGGTGGGCGCTGTCCTCGGTGGAGTGCTGGTCGGAGATGTGGCGGTTGCAACCTCCTTGGTGATGACCGAGCCCGACCCCGGACGGCGCGCACGTCTGGTGCTGGCGGCCTCGGGGGCCTCGCTGATCGGCCGCACCGGGGGGGCGGCGCCCCTGCTCTTGGGCTGGGGTGGGGGGACGCTGGTGGTGCTGGGCCTGCTGCTGGCACTGGTGGGCTACAGCGGCTCGAAAAAATGGGGGATCTCGGTTCAGAAGCCGGTGCTCTCCGGGGCCTGGCCGGCGCTGTTGACCGGGATCGCCGGCGGTCTGATCGTCTGGTTGTTGATCACCGCCGGGGTGCTGGAATTTGCGGCAGGGCGCATGGAAGTATTGCCGGTGAAGCTGCCTGCCTTCGGCCGCTGGATTGTGACGGCGGTGGGGCTGGGCGTGGGGGCGCTCGCAGACGAAGGGGTGGGCGCACTGGCGGCCTCCGAGACGCTGGCGCGGGCCCTCTCGCTGCGGGAGGACTGGGCGCGGCAGTCGCTGCTGAGCGGCATCACCGTGGGGGGCGGGCTTCCCCTGCTCCTGATCACGCGCTCGAGTCTGCGGGTGGGCCTGCCGCTGTGGCTTCTGCAGGTGGCGGTGTTGGCCGCCTGGATCTGGTGGCGGTAGTCAGGTTCAGACAATAAAGGTGTGACAAAAAGCCCCTCGCGCCGTCGGGCGCGCGGGGCTTGCGTGATGCTCGGCAGGCAGGCTTATCAACCTCCTTCCTGCCTCCTTTCTGTATGAAGCTTCATTCAGTCCAGACGGGCTACTCCGTTTTCCGACGGCGCAGTAGCAGGGTGCCCAAAAGCAGCAGCCCGGCGGCCCCGGGGGCGTGGCCGCTGCTGCAGCCACAGGTGCCGGGGACGGTCTTGGGGGTGGTGTCGCAGGTCGCGTCGGCACCGTTGCAGTCTTCGTCAGAGAGATTTCCGCAGATTTCTTCGGCTTTGCTGGAGATGGTGCTGTTGTTGTCGTTGCAGTCCAGCCCGCCGGAAGCCGGGGAAGGGTCGCCGTCTCGATCCACGTCGTAGTTGTCGGTGCCGGTGCAGTCCTGGTCGATGAAGTCGTCAGCAATATCGGTTGCACCTGGATAGATGCTGCTGTTGTTATCGTTGCAGTCGCCGGCGAGTACGGTGGTGCCGTCCCGATCCCGGTCTACGTTCAGCCCATCCTCGTCCACCTGGCCGTCGCAGTCGTCATCGCGGCCATTGGTGACATCGGAAACGCCAGGGTGAACGTCTGCATTGGTGTCATCGCAGTCACCAGTGTTGTCGTCGTAGTCGTCGCCGTCAGAGTCCCGGCCGCGGGCGTTGCTGTCCTTCCCGTCGCAGTCGTTGTCGACGCCGTCGTTCTGGTCGTCGTCGGCGAAGGGATAGGTGGTGATGTCGTTGTCGTTGCAGTCGCCTTGCGCTTCGGAGAAGGAGTCGCCGTCGTCATCGCCGAGAAGCGTGCCTTCATCAATCTTTTCGTCGCAGTCGTTGTCTGCGTAGTCGGGGATTTCGGTGGCGCCCGGGTAGGAGGCGACGTTGTGGTCGTCACAGTCATTGGCGCCCAGGTAGCCGTCGCCATCCAAATCCAGTTCGTCCGGGTCCGGGGGCTCGGGAACCTCGGTATCCACCACACTATCTTCGCCCCCGCTATCCAGCGGAATGGCGTTGTCGTCCACCTGGCCGTCGCAGTCGTTGTCCTTGCTGTCGGTGTATTCCTGGGCGCCGGGATAGCTGAGCACTTCGTGGTCGTCGCAGTCAAAAAGGACGGGGACACCATCGGTATCGAAGTCCGTCCATCGGCCCTGGCTGCCGCCAAACAGGCCGTAGTCGGCGGTGCTGCCGTCGGTATCGGTGCCGCTGCCCGTGTCGATCATCGGCGATCCACCCAGGGGATGGAAGTCCAAGCTGTAGAAGTCGGTGCCGGTGGCCCATCGGGTGAAGCGCGGGTCCGCGACGCTGACCCGGCTGCTGCTGTTGGCGTCGCAGCTCCGCACGGTGGCGTTGGGCCAGGAGATGCCGTTGGAGGTGGTGGTTCCGGCCACGCCGTTGCACTCGATCATGTACAGGTTGTCTTGAAAGACGCTGTTCGATACGGTAGTGGAAAAGCCGCTGTAGATGCCGGCTCTTGTGCTGCCCACCACGATGCTGTTGCTGATGACGGCGGGGCCGTTGATGGCGCGGATGCCCACCTGCCCGCCGATGGCCACGGAATTCTGCAGGGTGGAGGTGGAGGTGCTTTGCAGGGCAAAGCCCAGCTCCGGGGCGTCCTCCGAGATGCAGCGCCGGATGGTGGGGCTGCCGCCGTTGATCACGAAACCCCACCTTCCGGGAGCTTCTACCCGTACTTCTTCAATGGTAGGGTTGCCGCTGACCACGCCCACGCCGTAGGCGGCGGGCTGCACGATGTGGAGCTGCCGCAGCGTCGCGTTGCCATAGATGGCAATGGCGTTAGCAGGTGCAGGTTCAATGCGGAAACCTTCCAGCGTGCTGTCGGTCAACAGGATGCTGTTGGTGGGCGCCAGCACGGTCCATGCGGGACCTTCCATACTCTTCAGGACGATGTTCTTCGCGCGAAAGTCGAAATTTTCAGTGTAGATCCCTGGTTCTACCACAATCGTATCGCCATCGGTGGCGACGGTGTAGGCCGAGCCGATGGTGTGGTAGGGCTGAGAGGGGCCGACGGTCCAGGTCGCGGCCAGGGAGGGAAGGATCAGACAGAGCAGCATGGGCTGTAGGGTAGCCGTTCCGGTGTCGATCCGCACGGGATCTGCGCCGGCCTTTGTCGGTTGACAGGGCCTGCAGGGCACAGTACCGGGTGCCCGCCAGAGGCGCCCGCTGCTGCATTCTCTCCTCCAGCTCCGCCATCGTCTGCGGGAGCCCCTCTCGGGGGGCTCGCCGCTGCTCTGGGTCGGGCTTTTTGGCGTCCAGTGCTTGCTTTTGTTGGCCTTTCTGGTGGACTCCCGGCTCCCCGTGCTGGGGACGGCGGCGTTGGTGGTGGCGGTGGTGTTGCTGGACAACCCCATCTGGTCGGTGGGGCTGATGCTGGCCGCGCGGCTTCTTTCCACTGGAACCATGTCCTTTTTCTCCATCGGCCGTGTCAACATCGGCATCTTTGAGCCGGTGCTGCTGTTTGCTCTGGGGGCGCTGGGTCTGCGGGCGGTGTTTTCGCAGAAGCGGATCTGGCAGACCTGGCCTTGGCAGCTTCCTTTCGGCCTGATCGTGGTCTGGAATGTGATGGGGCTGTTGTGGTGCGTGAAGTTTTCCGACGGCTTCAAAACCATCCTCACGCTGGGGGTGATCACCGCAACTTCGTTGATTATCCTTTCCTTTTTGGAGACCTGGCAGCAGGTCAAGCTGATGCTGTGGTTCTGGATCGGCACCTGTGTGCTGATTGGCCTTCTGGCGCTGTTTGGCGATAGCCTGGGTTTGACCAGCTTTGCGTCGCAGTGGAAGGCCTCTTCACAGGGGGGGCGAGAGACCGGTCTGGGGCAACAGCCCAACTGGTTTTCGATGAATCTGATGTTTGTAGTCCACACTACAGCCGCATTTGCGCTGATTCAACGCCAGATCCTGGTTCGCTATGGCCTTCTTCTGACGGCGGTGTTCATCTTCTTTGCGCAGATGACCAGCGGCTCGCGCGGGGGAGCCTATTCCATCGTGATCGGTGGAATGTTGGTTTCGCTGGGCTTACCGATGATTCGCAAGTGGATGGCGCGCTTTATGGGCGTGGGTGGGCTGATCTTTGCGGTTGCTGCGCTGGGGAACCTGGGCGATATCGGAAAGGGTCTCAACCGCATCGCCAACAACATGGATGTGCTCTTCACCCGCGATATCCGAGGTATGAACTGGGCAGCCTGTGTGCAGATGCTGGTGGACAGCAATTTTGTGGGGATCGGTCCGGGCGGCTACGTGGACATGCTGGAGAAGTACAATTGGTGGTTGTATCAGTCGGTGTATCGCTATCCCCACGGAATTTTCTGGGGTGAAATGGCGCATGGTGGAATTGTGGGGGTTGTCCTATTGGTTTTCCTCGTGGTGCAGATCACCCGGATGTCCATCCAGACGATCCGCGACTGCCGGGGCACCGAGGCCGAGCCGATTGCCTGGGCGATGCCCGCTTCGATGGCAGGCTACTTTGCTTGGTCTTTTGTGGAGTTCAGCCTTGATGAAAAGCCATTCTGGGAGTGGCTGGCGGTCTACACGGCGCTGCACCTGATCGCCCGCAAGGCAGCGGAGGGCAAGGGGCCGGCGATTCCCCCTTGGCAAGGAAGTGC
>JBEIQS010000303.1:0-5588 GCA_040376425.1 Alphaproteobacteria bacterium
TGGGTCTGCTCCATGCACTCAGCCTTCACCAACTCGGCCAGTCGCTGGCACCGCGGGAAGGTCTTTCGTCCTTTGCGCTTTTTGTTTTCATTTACTATCACAGACCAATCAAAATCCCACCTCAACTCCACGCCCGCCATGAGCTTGTCAGCTCCGGTAGCACGGTGAAGGGAGGTCTTCCAGTCGATAGTGGCGAACAATGACGCGTTAGAAGACATACCCGTTACCCCATGCAATTTGCTGGTCTATCCATCAAAAACCAATAAGGGACCCCGGTGTGGTCTACGAACACCACCCAGGGTTCTACAGAAGCCTATTGCGGTCGGGAAATTTTGTACAGGCCGCCGCCTGACATATGTGAAATTCTGGTACCTGCACGAGACATGCTCACGATGAACATCACATGAGCGTCATAGGGTGACGCTATCTCAGGCTCACACTCAGTCCACACCCTTACCAAACTCCCCAAACGCCCGCGAAACCAGGTTCAAAAACGCTCGCCCGTGTGCCCCGCGCAAAAGGTGGACTTCGTGGAAGTCGTGGTCCACCGGAGCGACCACCGCCCCACCAAGCTCCCAGGGATACTCCGCATTGCCAGGGCTGCCCTCACGCGCCACGGCTGGCGCCAGACGTTCAATAGCCTGCGCAATCGGCACCATTCCCTTGCGGATGCTCGCAAGCTGCGCATCCCTCCCCCGAAACTCGGCTTTCATCTGTGGGGAAAGTAGGAAGGAGTTGAGAAATTTCTGGAACCCGACATGCTTCGTCAGTAGCGACTCCTCATCCGTTGTTGTATCGCGAAATCGATAGGCTTTCGCTAACTTCTCCGTCGCCATCTGAAGAAAATGCAACGCATGGCAGGCCGGCACGTCACTTCGAGCCAAAAACTCAGCAAACATCCTCCAGTCGGAGCTGGCTTGGCGAAAATAGGCCTCCGCCCACTCTTCCCTCGTCGGCATAAAAACTACGCCGCAGGCCGAACAAAGTGCATCGCCCTTTCAAGGTCCCATCCCGCCGGCACCCGACGGGCGCGGCGAAGTTCCGCCAGCTCGTCGGGGGTTACTTCGGCAATCAGCGTGGGATAGGGCACATCTTTGGTAGGTGCAAAGCCAAACGCTTCCAGGCCACCGGTGGAGACCGTCTCTGCGTTCACCTCAATCAGCTTGATGGGCTCCTTCGGATCGCTCTCATTTTCGTTGGTAACACGATAAACAGCGATCAACCCTGGCTCTACCTGAAAATGCCATCGGATGAGCTCGGCAGCAACGGTGTCCTTGTCCGGCATCGGGAACCCTCCCATGTACAGTATAGCTGCTTCCAAGGCGGCCGCCAGAGAGGACCATGACCTCCAAGGGCGCCTGCGGCGCTCGGGCCGCACGCGCCTTGCATGATCTGGAGAATACTCCCCTTATCTCCCTAAAAAACGTCCGCCTTCAGTCTATACAAGTCCTCTTTGTACACCGAATAGTCAAAGACCACCACGCCGTCCGCACCCTCTTCGCGGGACACGCGGATGGTCTCGACCAGCTCGTCGTAGGTCATGGTGTTTCCGGTACCGGCAAAGAGCTTTTTGGCGCCTTTGGCGGCCACATGGTCGGCGACCAGGGTGCGGAAGTCCAGGCGGTCGCCGGGTGTGGAGGTGACCGGCCAGTAGATCATCGGAATGTTGGCGTCCAACAGCCCTTCTTGGGTGAAGGCGTGGCTGTCCTGGTAGTAGTCGATGTTTCCCTGGCTTACCCCGGACCAGCCCCACCGATTTTCGTAGATACCCCACACGGCGGCGGTCACCGGCACCCGCACGGCGTTGCTGACACCGGCGACGGTCTCCTTCACCTGCTCCCGCTGCCAGTCGGCCCAGGACAGGCTCTGCTGAGAAAAGGCCGCTTCGCTCACCGGGTCGTGGCTGTATTGGGAGCCGGGATAGCGGATATAGTCCAGGTGGATGCCATCCACATCGTAGTGATCGGCAATGTCTTTGGCCACCGCCGCAATCCGCTCCCGAACTGCAGGAATGCCCGGGCTGGCCATCACATAGGAGCTGTTGAGCGCCATGGGGCTGCCCGACTCGTCGCAGACCAGCCAGTCCGGATGCTCGTTGTAGGCATGGGCGGGCCGGCTGTCCGGCGGGGCACTGGTTCCGGACCACAGCGGGAAGGTATTTATGTATGCGTGTACGGCCAGACCACGGGCATGCCCCTCGTCCACCGCCACCTGCAGGGGGTCCCAGCCCGGATCACCGCCGAGCGTGCCGGTCAGGCGCGAGGCCCAGGGCTCGTGGGCCGAGGCATAGTAGGCATCAAAGTTGCCGCGCACCTGAAAAAAGATGGTGTTGAAGCCTGCATCCGCGCAGTCTTGAAAAATGCTGCGGATGTCGTCGGCATCCGACCAGCTCCACCGGGTCACCCAGATGCCGCGCAGCTCGCTCTCGGGCAGGGGGATGTCGGCGTCGGCATCCGTATCGGTGTCGGTGTCGGTGTCGCTGTCCGTATCCGTATCGGAATCGGCGCTATCCACGTCGGTGCGCCCTTCTTTCACCAGCGGTTCTTCGGAGATACAGGCAAGCAAGAGCATCATGGAACTTCTCTAACCTGAAGCAACGGCACAGGTCTGACACAGAACAGCCTCGGATGGCGAAGCGCAGGTTACAGATCCTGCCCGGAGGCGAGCATGGAGTTTGGAATCATTCGCGAGACCACGCCCCAAGAGCGTCGGGTGGCCTGACCCCCGAAGGAGTGCGCGCTCTGGTGGCCGCTGAACACGCGGTAGTTGTGGAGAGTGGTACAGGTTTGGGCTCGGGTTTTTCTGATACCGAGTACCTGGGGGCGGGCGCGCAGATCGCCTTTTCGGCCCGCGAGGTGATGTCGCGCTGCGAGGTCCTGGTGAAGGTGCACGCCCCCTCGCCCGAGGAGCTGCCCTGGCTCTGCTCCGGTCAGGTGCTGCTGGGCTTTCTGCACCTGGCCAGCGCGCCGCTGGAGCTGCACCAGCGCATGGAGAAGCAGAAGATCACCACAATTTCGTTCGAAAATGTAAAGGAGGGCCCGGACGAGTACCCCATCCTGGAGCCCCTTTCCGCCCTGGGCGGTCGGGTGGCAGTGGCGATGGCGGCCTACCACCTGACGGCCCCGGGCAATGGGCCGGGGATCCTGTTGGGTGGCGCGACCGGGGTGCCTCCGGCGATGGTGCTGGTGATCGGGGGCGGGACCGCCGGTCAGGCGGCGGCGGCGGAAGCGGCGGCCCTGGGCGCACAGGTGGTGGTGCTCGATCGGGATCCCCGCCGTCTGGCGCGCTTGGACCGGAACATCGGCCGGGTGGCGGTCACGGCCATCGCGTCCGAGTACCACCTGACCCGCTACCTGGAGCAGGCGGATGTGGTGATCGGGGCGGTGGCCATCAAAAACCAGCCCGCACCCAAGGTTCTTCGGCGCCAGCACGTTCGGATGATGCGCGAAGGCGCACTTTTTGTGGACATGAGCATCGACGAAGGGGGTTGCTCCGAGACCAGCCGTCCGACGACGCCAGAGGCGCCCTGCTACGAGGAGGAGGGAATTCGGCATATCTGTATTCCGAACCTGCCCTCGGTGGTGGCGCGCACGGCTTCGCGTAGCCTGGGCTCCTGCCTGCTCCCCTACCTCTTTGAGCTGGCCGGGGGCGTGGATGGCGCCTTGACCCGCTCCGAGGCGCTGCGATCCTCTTGCTCTTACTTCAAAGGGAAGCTGGTGAATCGCGCCTTCAAACGCCCTGGCATCGACGTGCACAACCTGGATGTGCTCTTGCCGCCCGAAACATAAGGGAAATGCGCGGGGCGGAGCAGCACCGGGGGGGTGGGGGAAGTGCCGCTACGACACCCCGCGCACCTTCTCTATACCATAAGCGGTTGACGTTGTCACCGGAGCGGGGCACGTTGGCGGCTTCCGAAGGCTGGTCGCACGATGTCATTCGCAGATTTTGGACTCCTCCCCGGCCTCCTTGAAGCGCTGGCCCAGTTGAACATCAAGGAGGCAACCCCGGTTCAACGCCTCGCAATTCCCGCTGTGCTTGGTGGTAAAAGTGTATTTGTAGTGGCGCGCACCGGGTCGGGAAAGACCCTGGCCTATGCCGTTCCCCTTGTCCAACGCCTTCATATCGTGGAGCAGACGGAGGGCGCCATCACCCAGAAGGCACAGCCCCGCGCCCTGATCCTCACCTCGACACGCGAGCTGGTGGACCAGACGGCGAAAGTGTTGAAGAGCGTAAGCCACGGTGTAAAAGCACGGGTGCGTGGGGTGAACGGGGGCATGCTGCCCTCGGAGGTGAACCGCCGCCTTGTGGATCCGGTGGACATTCTGGTCGGCAACCCGACGCGCATTGCGACGATGGTACGCGAGGCGCGCATCAACCTGAGCGATCTGCGCATCCTGGTGGTGGACGAGGCGGACACGCTGCTCTCCCCCGGTCAGCGCCCCGACCTGGAATTTCTGATGGATCAGCCGGGAGACTTTCCGCGCTGCTACTTCTCGGCCACCCTGCCCGAGCCGATGCGGCAGATGATGCTGGCCCGCCCGGAGAAGCCGGCGCTTCTCCTTTCGAAAGATGCTCACTCCGCACCGGACAAGGTGAAGGTGCAGAACCTGAATGTGCGGACGCAGGAGCGCCTGGATGCCACGCACGACGTGCTGTCCGAGCTGCCCAAAGACGACCGCGGCATCCTCTTCTGCAACCGTCGTGAGACGGCGGCCGAGGTGGCGGCGGCGCTGCGCGAGCGTGGCCACAGCCTGCAGGTGGTGCAGGGCGGGATGTTGCCCCGCGAGCGGGTGGCTGCGATGAAGGCCTTTCGGGACGGCGACGGCCGCTTTCTGGTGACCACCGAGCTGGGTGGGCGCGGTCTGCACATCGACAACCTGAAGTGGGTGCTGAACTACGAGCTTCCCCCGCGCCCTTCCGAGTACCTGCACCGCATCGGGCGGGTGGGGCGGGCCGGTGGTCCGGGCGGGCGGGTGATCAACCTGATCACGCCCTTTGATACGGAGATGGCGGCCGAGATCAAGCGCCTGGCGGGTGGCTCGCGGCTGGACACCGGCGAGGCGCTGCGCGGCCCCAGGGCGCGCGAGTCGGCGGTGGCCCGGAAGGAGGCACGGGAGGAGGAGGAGCGCCGCGTGAAGGCCCGCAAGGCGACGGCGCCCAAGGTGGCTCCGGATGCGACGAAGCGTCCCCCCAAGCGGGAGCAGCGCGAAGCGCCGCTGCCGGGCGGGCGGCGGGGGCGGCCGAGGCGGAAGTAGGGGGGGTAGCGCCGTTCGGGGGCGTTGGGGGGTGCGGAGCGCTGATCAGATTGTTGCTTGAAGGTCCTGGATGTAACAATCGTGCAGTCATGCAAGCTACTCTGTAGACGTCGACACAGTTCGATTTCTCTGCCTGACCGTGGGGAAATGTCGTCCAAAAGGCGCCTGCGGCGCTCGGGCCGCACGCGCCTGGTGGGGTTGGGAGGGGGCGGCTCATCACCAAACGGCTCCCATCGTCGTGATGAGAGCGCGTTGGGTCACCCATTAAGGGCATTCCCGAAAATTACTTGTCCAAACACCATCGTCACTGCGATTCCACTCGCAGTGTAGACA
>JBEIQS010000285.1:0-6281 GCA_040376425.1 Alphaproteobacteria bacterium
GGACATCTTCCTGGTCAGCTTCCCCGATCACCGCTACGCTCCGGCCATGCAGTTGCTTCAAGGCAAGCTGCAGATGAAGCTGGAGCGCTACGAGGAAGCCCGGGTCACCTTTGAGAACCTCTCCCAGCAGTACGGCCCGGTGGTCAAGCGCATGGGCCAGCTTGCCGACGGCACGCTGGAGCTGCGTCCCTACCTGAATCGGGCGCTGGATGAAGCGGCACCAGATCCAGGTGGAATGCCCAAATATGCCATCGAGCTGATCTACGCGGATCCCGACGTCCGGCGTGCCGTTGTGGCCTGGCAGGGAGTACAGGACCAGCGGAGCGAGCTGGAAGAGGCTGAGCGCTCCCTTCGGGAGATTGATCTCGCCCTTTCCACGACCGGAAACTCGCTGGGTAGCTTCATAACCGCGCGAAACCAGCTCGGTCAGCTTCGGGGCGGCGTGATGTCTCTGCGGGCCCGCCTGCTGGAGGCAGAGGGAATGTGGCTTCGGCCCAGGGTTCCTGGCGAATCTCGACCCGCTGTGGCGGCCCTTCTGGACTCTCGCGAGCGCGTGCTGGAGTCCATGGCTGTCAGCTCCGGCCAGGCCAGCCAGGCCAGCGACCGTATGCAGGTCTACGACGAGCAGGTGCAGCAGGTTCAGCAGCGCGCCTTCCGTTTGCAGCAGATGGTGGAAGAGTCCACGGCAGAAGCGACCTCCACCCTGGAGTATCTGGACTCCGGTCGTAGCAAACTTCCGCCGGACGAAGTGCGAAAATTGCGTGGGCAATTGGAGGCGCAGCTTTCCGAGCTGGCGGAGCTGAAGGTCAGCCTTGCGCAAGCCGGAAGCGAAGCCATCCGCCGGAAGGTGATGCGCACCCTGGAGACCTCCAGTCCCAAGGAGGACAACAGCGCCCGCAGCGCGGTGCTGGTGCAGATCGACAACCTGCGAAAGCAGTTTGCCGGCTACCGTCGCTATGCCACCGATGCGGACTCCGCCGCTTTCTTCGCTGGAATCGATCGCCTGTGGGCGGCCGCCGACCAGCTGGAGCGGGATGTCGGTGCCGTCGAGACGGTGGTGGAGGGTTCCGAGGCTCGGGAGATGGCGATGGTGATGGACCAGCTCCAGATTCAACGGCAGCGGGTCGGCGCGCTGCGCGCAGACCTGAGCACCAACGGTGCAAACGCGGAAGCCCTCGCGGTTTCGGTACTTCGCGGTGGAATGGCCAGTGCGCGCGCTCGCTTCGCGGACGATGTCCTCGCCGCCGACAAGGGCGTGGTGGACGTATACTGGGTGCGACTGCAGCAAGCGGATCGGGACATCGACGGACTGGTCTCTGAAAAGAGCCGCCTCCTTGGCGAGCTTGAGGCTCAGTACCAGATCATTGAAACAAATTTGTCAGACAATAACGGGGAGGCTCCCCAATGAGCCGGCGTCTCTGGTCATCCGGTTGGCGCAGCCTGCTGCTGGCAGGCGTGGTCACCGGGCCTGCATGGGCACAAGCCCTGCCGGAAGGGGTGGATCCCAAGGAAGTGGACGCCTTTAAGGAAGGCGCCAGCCGCTATCGTGACCGGATGGAAGAGTTCCGGGCGGACATCCGCTCCTATGTGGACTTTATCCGGGAGCAGGAAAAGCGGAAGGTGAAGGACACCTACGGCGTGGCGGTACAGCGCTCGGAAGATGCCCGGCTGGGCCTTCGCCGAGTAGCCATCGCCAAGATGGAGGCATTCCTTCAAAACTATCCCGTTTCCAAGGATACGCCCGAGGTGATGTTTCGCCTCGCGGACCTGTATTTTGAAGAGGCGGATGTAGAGTTTGCGGCAAAGAACGCTGAGTATCAGCGCCTGATTGAATCTACCGACGACGATATCCCCCAGCCTACCAAGGATTTTTCGCGGTCGATCTACTTCTGGCAACAGCTCGTGACCCGCTATCCGGATCACGCTCTGGCACCCAACGCATGGTCTTTGTTGGGCTGGTGCTATCGCACGGACAACGCCACCCAGTACAAACCTGAAACCGCACGGGACATCTACCTCCAGGTTGTCCGTCGCTATCCCAACACCGTGTTTTCGGACGAAGCGAACTTCCAGCTTGGGGAGTTTTACTTCGACCAGCCCGGTCCCAAGGAGAACCCGACCGCACCGGTACGGGTCGCCATCGACTACTACACCAAGGTGTACAACCGTGGGAACGAAGGGCGTTTCTACGACGCGTCGATGTACAAGCTGGGATGGGCCTACTACAAGCTGAACGACTACACGCAGGGGCTCGGCTTCCTGGTCCGGCTGATGGACTACAGCGACACCCTGTACCGGAATACAGGTTCTCCCTCCGACTTCCGACCGGAAGCCCTGCAGTATCTGGCTATCTCCTACGCCGATATCGCCGAACGCAACGATGCCCGTTTGAACATCATTCCTGCGGACCCGGTGGGGCCGTTGAATGTGGCGATCGAGAACCTGAAAGCGGTAGGCGAGCGCCCCTGGAGTCACGACGTTATGGAGCGTTTGGCGGACGTGTTGGTGGCGCAGGCCAAGCACGACCAGGCCATTCCCGTCTACCTCTACCTCCAGGAACACTGGCCCACCCATCCCGACAACCCGATCTACCAGTATCGGATTGCCGAAATCTATGCCGGACGCCCGGTGGAAGTGCAAGGCACCGACGGCTCCATGCGGGTCGGCGGCATGGCTGTGCGCAACATGCCCGCATCGGCGGCGGCCATGGCCAAGCTGTCCGAGCGCTATACCGAAGGTTCGATTTGGTTTACCGCGAACCGTGAAAACCCCGAGGCCATCTCCAAGGCCCGCGGCTTCATCGAGGATTCGCTGTCTGCGGTCGCGCTGGACTATCTGGATCGGGCGGCTCGAAGTGGTCAGGTGCCCGACTACGTCATTGCGGCTGAAAAGACCAGAGAATTCCTGGGTACTTTCCCCTTCAGCGCCCAATACGACGAATTCGCGTGGTACTACGCGGATGCGCTCTTCAATTCGCTGGAGTACAAAAAGGCGCTCTCCCAGTACCAGCAAATCCTGCGCAATGATCGTTCCACCTACCGTGACGGCGCCCGCTATCGGATCATGGAGTGCCGCCGCGCCATCGTGGATGCTGTGGTCCGTGTTCCTGAACGCCCCGCCGACGCCCTGGTGGACTCGGTGGTCACTTCTGCCGCGGGCAAGGAAGTCACGACCTACAAGCTGTCGGAAGAATACACCGCATTGATCGCCTCTTACGACGATCTCTACAACCGGCAGTTCACCAACCCCGACTACATCGGACTGTTGGAGCAGAGCCGCGCGGCCATGGCCTACTTCCCCGGCGCAATCCTGTACAACCACGGGCGCTACGAGGAGGCGCGCAAGCGGCTGCTCAGCTTCATCACCCAATATCCCAAGCTGGATGGCGCGTTGGATGCCGCCGGTCTGGTGCTGGAGACCTACAAGGCAGAAGGAGACATCGACTCTGTAGCCCGCTATACCGACGAGCTGATCAATGCCGACATCGGCTCTTCCCCCGAGCTGGTGGCTTCCTTCAAGGCCTCCTTGGTGGATGTGCAGCAGGGCGCGCTGTTCAACATCGCCGCGCGCATGGTCGACGAAGGCAAGTATGCCGAGGCTTCGGCCGCCTATCAGGCCTTCATCAAGCAGTTCCCCAACTCGCCCTTCGTAGACGAAGCGCTGTTCAATGCTGCCAGCAACCTGGACAAAGCGGGCAACGTGCCCGCCGCCAACCGGCTGTTCGAGCAGTACATCCAGCGCTACCCCGCAGACGAGCGCTCCAAGACCATCTACTTCCGAATTGCGGGCAACTACTCCCGTATTCTGGAGCTTCAGAAGGCGGTGGAGTACTACGACGCCATGGCGCGCAACTTCCCCAAGGAAGCCGATGCGCCGGCAGCCCTGTACAACGCTTCCTTCCTTCGGGTGGGTCTGGGCGATCACCAGGGTGCCGCGCGCGGCTACGAGCGCTATGCGACGGAGTACCCGGAGCAGGCGGACGGAGAGTCCGTGTTCTGGCAGGCGGGTCAGCAGTGGGCCCAGGTCAGTGATGCGGCTGCGCTGGACTTCTACCAGCGCTACCTGCGGCGCTATCCGGCCGCAGACGCCAACCATGTGCTGGAGGCCTGGTACCGTATCAGCAGCCTGTATGACAAGCGCGGCGACTCCCGTCGCGCCGCGCAGGCGCGTACCGAGCTTCAGAACGCCTTCATGGCCAACCGTGAGGTTGTGGGCTTTGAAGGTCGACGCTACGCGGCAGAAGCGCCGGTCGCCGAGCTGGTCGCGCGGGTAGAGGCCTTCAAAAAGGTCAAATTCACTGGCGACCAGAAGAAAGATTTGGAGATCGTGAACGTTCAGAAGGTGGAGGAGTACCGCACCTTGGACGCCGCCGCCGATCAGATCGCCACCACCTACCAGGACTTTGAAGCAGGCGCCGCCGCCTACTACATCAAGGGGTTGTTGGCCTTCATCATGGCAGATCTGGTCTACCAGATGCCGCCGCCCAAGGGCTTCTCTGAAGAGGATGTCGCAACCTACCAGCAGTTGTTGGACGAGAAAGTTCGTTTGCCCTTTGAAGACAAAGGTCGCAACTGGCTTACCCGTGGCATCGCTGCCGCACGGGAGAAGAAAGCGTGGAGCCAGTGGAGCACACGGTCCATGGATCTGCTCCACGACAAGTTCCCCTTCGACTACCCAGGCGAAAGGCCGGAAAGTCGTGGTATCCTCAATGTGGCCGACGTCCCCATCGCCGGGCCGCAGGGGATCGAGGTCGCGCCGCCACCTGAGGCAACGCCGCCGACGGATCCCAACGCACCTCCCGCTCCTCCGCCCGCCGGGACTCCCGGAGGTACGCCATGATCACCCTGCTTGCACTGCTGGCCTGCCCCCCGAAGAATCCCACACTGCCCGGGCCCGACCCGGACCCTACGATGCAGGCTCCCGCACCCGCGCCAGCTCCCGTCGGGGCACCAGCGCCCGTCGGCGCCCCTGCTCCGGTTGGAGCACCGGTGCCTGCACCGGCCCCGGCCGGTCCCTCTCCCGAGGTGATCGCCATCAACGATGCGGTGGGCCTGTTGGCCACGGAAAACGTGAACAACGCGCGGCAAGCCCTGGAAAAGCTGGAAGGGCTTGCTCGAATCAACCCTTCGAATGCACTGGTGCAGTACAATGTAGGCGTGGCACATTTCAAGCTGGGCCAGATTGCCGAGGCCCGCGACGCCTGGGTTCGCACCACCAGTATTGAACCTGCATTTGTAAAAGCCTGGTTGAACCTGGGTGCATTGGCTGCGCGTGAGGGGCGGATGGACATCGCCCTGCTCAACTACCAGTCTGGCATTCGCTACGCACCCGAGGACGCGGACCTCCGCGCTGCGGAAGTGGCGGCGCTGCGCGAGCTGAAGCGCACCGATGAAGCCATCGCAGCGGCCAAAAAGGCGCTTGCTGTCAATTCAAATGCCCTTCCCGTGTACACCAACCTCGCGTTGGTCTACCTGGAAACGGATCAGGTTGATTTGGCCCTCTTTGTGGTGGACAAGGCCCGCCAGGACGTGGTGGGTGCGGACAAAAATGCCCAGATGTACGCCATTTTGGGGGAAATCTGGTACCGTCGCGGCTACAAGGGCGACGCGATCACGAACTTCAAAAAGGCGCTGGATCTGGACCCCAACCACCTCGCCGCGTTGATGTTCATGTCCGGCTACTACCTGGACAATCGAGACTTTGATGCCGCCCGCCCCCTGCTGGAGCGTGCGGCCGGAATTGCCCCGCAGAGCGCAGGGGTACAGATCAACCTGGGCGCCACCTATCGCGGCCTTGGACGTCTGGAAGATGCCAAGCGTTGCTATGATAAGGCACTGGAGCTGGACCCTCGGAACCCCGAGCCGCACCGGAACCTGGCGATCCTCTACGGCGACCATATGAAGGCCTACGACGCCGCCTTACAGGAGATCGACCTGTACCGGAAGGCCGGCGGAGGCCAGCCCGACGAGCTTGCAGCCTGGGAAAAGGCGATTTTGAAGGAGAAGGAGCGCAAGGCTAAGGAAGAGGCCCGTCGCAAGAAAGAGGAGGAACGTCAGAGAAAGGAGGCGGAAGAAGCTGCCCGTGCAGCACAAGCGCCACCTGCGGGTGGCGGCGATCCGGGTGGAGCGATGCCGTTCCCGCCGGCACCCGCGCCGCCGGATGGTCCCGTCCTGCCGCCCGCTCCTGCGCCTGGTGTGGAGCCTGCCCCAGCGCCCGCACCGTTGCCGGCCCCCGTTCCGGCGCCCGCACCGGTCCCTGCCCCCGCCCCAGCGCCCGCACCC
>JBEIQS010000404.1:0-3083 GCA_040376425.1 Alphaproteobacteria bacterium
CGTACTGGTCCAGGATCTGAACGACGACGGCGTGCAGGATCTGCTCTTCGGCGACGGCTGGCGGACTCCGCATGTGATGCTTTCGGATGGCTGCACCAGCGCGGGATGGATCGAGGTAGAAGCTCCCGAAGGTACGCTGGTGCAGGTGGATCTGGGGGATCAGGTGGTGGCCGGGCGGGTGAGCCGCGACGGCAGCTATGGCTCAGCCGGGCGGGCGCGGCTGCACCTGGGCACCGGTGCGCGCAGCAGCGCGAGCTCAGTGACGGTACAGGTGCCGTGGAAGGGAGAATTTGTGTTGGAAGGACCGATTCCCGCGCGCAGCCGGGTCAAGCTGGAGTTGGATTGATCCTGCTCTGGGCCTGTGCCGGGCCGGCCGTACTTCCCGCGGAAAGCCGGCCGGAAGCGGATGAGGAGCCGGGTATCTGGTCCGTCGAGCAGGCCGCAGCCTGCGAAAATCCTGCTTTCACACCGATCTGGGAGGAGCAGGCCGGCCTGCCTACCGACCCCTACCCCCCACCCACCACGGACAACATGCCCGGCATGGAGCCGGGGGGCGTGGCGCTGCTGGACGCGGCCTCGGGCCCGCTGCTCCTCTACATCGACCCGCAGGCCACGGTTTGGGGCTACCGGCTGAGCGATGGAACCGCCCTGACGGGACTGGACGATCTGGACGGTGTTGCGTCCTTTTCCATCGCCGACCTGGACAACAATGGGCTGCCGGATCTGATCGCGTCGGGCCTGTCAGTGCAGATCCTGTGGGACTACGATGGGCTCCCCGGCATCAGCAGCCGGCACCACTTGGAAGGGCAGACTTTTGTGCGGGACAGCGTGCCGGCCGACGTGGACGGGGATGGGGATCTGGATCTGGTGCTCACCCGCACCAGTCCCACCGACGATGTGGATGCGCTCAGCGCCCTGATTTGGTGGAACCTTGGAGATCGCGTCTTTGCTGATCCCGTCGCCATCGAGGCTCCCCGGGGCTTCTGGGGTAAGACTTTCGACGCGACCACAACCGACCTGAACCGGGACGGCGCCCCCGATCTTCTGATCTGCAACGACCTGGGCCGGGAGCACGCGCCGAATGGGGTGTTGCTCAACGACGGTGCCGGCAGCCTCTATGCGCCCGAGGATGCCCTGGGATTGGATGTGCGCAGCTCCTGCATGGGCATGGGTATCGGCGATCTGGACCAGGACGGCGCGCTGGACGTCTCGTTGGGCGACGCCGCCCGGCACTACTTTCTGCGACAAACGCAGAGTTTTGACTACGTGGACGCGTCGGCCACGACCGGACTTGCGGTGCCGCTGGAGCGGCAGATGTACTGGGGCACCGGCCTGGCCGATCTGGACAACAGCGGGGCTCCCGAGCTGCTGCTGCCCTCCTCCTCCTTCTGGGTCAGCTCGGCCGTGCCCTGGCCCGCCTACGCGCTGGAGCGGGGTGCGGATGGCCTGTGGACGGACCGGGGTCCGCAGTGGGGTCTCCCACAGGACGCCGGCACCCGCTCCGTGCTTACAGCCGACCTCAATGCCGATGGCCTGCCGGAGCTGATCTTCGGCGATGGCTGGCGCCCTCCCCACGTTCTGTGGTCCCAGCAGTGCACCGCCGCAGGTTGGATCGACGTAGAAGTACCGGAAGGAAGTTTGGTTCTCCTGGACGCAGGCGGACGGGTGCGGGCAGCACAGGCCGGTCACGACGGCAGCTACGGCTCAGCCGGGCGCGCGCGGGTCCACCTGGGGTTGGGAACGCTGGCGCAGGCGGAAAAACTCGTCGTGCGGGTGCCGTGGAAGGGTGCCTTCATCCTGAATCAGCCGATTCCGACGCGCAGTCTGGTGCGCCTGCAGTTGCCATGAAGTTGGGGCCACTGCTGGGTCCACCACGGGCGATGGGAGAGGCCGCCCTTTGCTGGCCACTGCCGGCGGGAGTGGAGCGGCAGGCCCTGGTGGCAGGACTGAGGCCGCTTTCGGGGGTGGAGGATGTGGTGTTTTCGGAGGGCTGGTTGATGCTGCGCTTCGATCCCCGCCAGGAGCCTCCGGCCTGGGAGGAGGCCGAGCTGGGCACTGCCGAACAGGCGGTCGCGAGCCAGGAGCACCGGATCGGGGTGCGCTATGAGGGGCCCGACCTGGGTCGCATCGCCTCCGCGACGGGCCTGAGCATCGACGAGGTGGTGGCGCGACACCACGCGCCGCTCTACACAGTCCTCTATCTGGGCTTTCTACCCGGCTTTGCCTACCTCGGCGAGGTGGACCCCCGCATTCGAATGCCACGCCTCCCCTCCCCCCGCAGCCGGGTTCCAGTCGGCGCGGTGGCCCTCGCGGACGCGCGCAGCGGGATCTACCCGCAGGAGTCCCCCGGGGGGTGGAACCTGCTGGGAATTGCTCCTCACTTCCAGGCCTTCGACGCAGATAAAGGGCCATTGTTGCGGGTGGGAGATCGGCTTCGCTTCCAACCGTTGTGAGCGTCTACTCCGGCTCCTCACGCCACAGCCCCAGGGGCGACAGGGTGGCCACGGCAATGCGGGCCTTGAACGAGGCCAGATTCTGCACCCCCACCACCCGTGGACGCTCCGCCGCCCCATCGTTGACCCAGGGGTAGGTCGTCGCATCCACCCCCCTGCACGCCTCCCGAAATGCAAGCTGGTTTGCGTAGGTGGGCGCACGATTGTCGTAGCGCTCGGTGTGGCAGACCCACACGCAGTCGGTGAGCAGGCAGGAGAGGTTCACGGCCACCAGGGCCCCGTCCACCTCCACCCCGATGCCGAAGGCACCGGGCAGCTCGCGTTGGAGCCAGCCGAGGTTGGAGAAAAGCCAGGTGATCTCCGGCTCCTGGAACATCTCGCCCAGGATGGGTGCCCGCTGCCGGTACCAGAGCCGCACCAAAGCTGTCGCCTGCTCCTCCTGCTGCTCCGTCAGCCGCAGCACCCGCGCGCGTCCGCTGCGCTCCAGGCGCTGGATAGGCTGCCGCAGCCCCTTCAGCTTCCGACCCTCCATCCGCTGAAGAGCGGCGGTATCACCAACATAGTCCGGCCAGAGCGCCGCCATGCTCATGCCGGGAAACAGGTGCTCCATCCACCCGGGAAGGCGCAGCA
>JBEIQS010000054.1:0-30005 GCA_040376425.1 Alphaproteobacteria bacterium
CCCATGCGTTCCATGGTGAGTGGAACTATACCTTGTCTACACTGCGAGTGGAATCGCAGTGACGATGGTGTTTGGACAAGTAATTTTCGGGAAGGCCCTCAGACTTTCGTTTCTCTTCGATATAGGTTGGAACGGGCTTTCCGCTACGCAACGATAGATATAGGGAGGTCAGTCGTTGCTGCCCATCTAGTGCAAGACGCACTGCGGTTGATGGTGGGTACTCAGGGGCTTCTTCAAAGCACCGAAGTTTGAATTTCAGCTCACCGCCGTTTTCAAGCAACAACACCGCCCCGATAGGCCAGCCCTGGGCTACGGAAGCAAGCAAATCCCGAATCCGCATGTCATCCCAAACCCAATCTCGCTGGAAATCGGGAAGTTGAAGAACACCTTCGTGTACTTCGTCAAGAAGTCGCTTGAGGTCAAGTCTGTCGGTTTGGAAGGACATGCGATTTCATAACCGACGTGGTGCCACTCGGCAATCGAGTTGGCTTTGGCCTGTTTTTCCCAAAGATCTGGCCGATCCTCTGCGCTGGTCTCACGCAGTGGCGACGGTTTTCTTGAGGTTGATCTATCCGGAATAGCTACCTGCACCACGCGCCCCTGGAGCCTCCAGCCCGGCACCGCCATGCACATGAAGACGGTGGTGGTGGATCGTCGGCAGTGGCTGGTGACCTCTGCCAACTTCACATCCGGGTGTCAGTAGCGCAGTTTTGAGATCGGTGCGCTGATCCGCGCCCCAGAGGCCGCTGGCCGGGTGTTGCAGTGGCTTGAGGAACGGGTAGCCGGGGAATTTTTGTGCGCTGAGCGCCGCACCATACCTGTGCCAACCCCAATAGCGCCTGCGGCCTCGGGCCGCACGCGCTTTGCACGATCCTGAAAAAACTCCCCTTATCCCCATCCCTTCTGCTGAATGAATCCTCATTCAGTGCCGATCAGGCACCGAAGTGGGCCACCGTCTTGTCCACCGTCCGCAGGAAGGCCTGGATACTCGCGTCCAGGGCGGGCTCGGGCGTGTCCTCGATCTTTGTGTGCGAGATTCCGGGGCTGCTTTGGGCGAAAACCATGGCGGTGGGCACCAGGGGCACCATCTCCGCCGCGTCGTGCAGCGGGCCGGAGGGCAGCTCGGGCGCGCGGCCCACCACTTCTGTTACGGAGCTGCGCACAAAACCCAGGAGGGTTTCGTCAAAAAGACGGGGCGGAATGTCCCAGATCCGGGTCCACACCACCTCGACCAGGTGCGTGCGGGCTGCCTTGGCGGCAGCCTCCTGAGCCTCGGCGTACATGCTGGCCAACACCTTTGCATCCAGGGCGCGCATGTCGATAGAAATCTCGGTGGCACCGGGCACAGCGGTCACAAAATTGGGCTCCACCTTGACCACGCCGCAGGTGGCGACCACCCGCGTGCGCGGCTCGGGGCCGGAGTGCCGCACAGAGATGTCCCGGCAGGCCAGGGCAAACTCGGCGGCGGCCAGAAAAGCGTCCTTCCGAAGATGGATAGGCGCGGCGCCGGAGTGCGCGGCCTGGCCGATGAAGCGCAGCATGTGCCGCTCCACCCCCATCGTGCCCAGCACCACGCCGACGGGCTCTCCCAGCTCTTCCAGCACGGGGCCCTGCTCGATGTGAAGCTCCAGGTAGGCCGCCACGTTCTGGGCCTGGAAATAGGAGGATGCGGTGAGCATGCTCTCCAGGGTCACGCCATTTTCGGCCAGTGCGTCGGGCAGCTTCACGCCGGCGCGATCGACAAGGTGGGCCAGCTCCTTTTGCGGGTCCAGGGTGCCGGCCGAGGCCGAAGAACCGGCGAGGCTCCTCCCGAATCGGGCACCCTCTTCGTCGGCCCAGTCCACCACCCGCAGCGTGAGCGCGGGTGTGGTGCCAGAGGCCTTTGCAGCGCGCAGGACTTCGAGGCCCGCCAGCACGCCGAGTACGCCATCCAGCCAGCCCCCACCCGGCACGGAGTCCAGGTGGCTGCCGATCAGCAGGCTTTTTTCGGAGCGTCCGGGCACCGTGCCCCACATGTTCGCGGCACCGTCCAGCTCGGGTTCTACGCCGATTTCCCGCAGCTTTTCGGCAAACCAGGCGCGGGTTTTCCGCCAGATGGGGCCCCAGGCCACACGCTGGGCACCACGTTCGTCGGTGGTGAGGGCGGCCAGTTCACGAAGGTCAGCGATGACGCGGGCAGAGCGAGGATCCAAGGTTCACCGTAGAGGGCCGCTATGGTAGCACATGCGAGCGCGGAAGGGTCCGCACCTGCTGCGAAACGGGGGGCGCCCGCCTGCGAAGCCCTGGGCACCCGGTAGCCACCTCCTCAGCGGAGGCAGGCCATTTCCGTGCTTACAATGCTCCCATCCGCGAGGCAGGAGCAGGTGTTGCAGCCGTCCGGGCAGAGCCAGGACTCTCCCACGTCGTAGCTGCCGGTGGAATCCTGGCAGGTGAAGCAGGCCATTTCGGTGCTGGAGATGCTGCCGTCGGCCTCGCAGGTGCAGGTGTTGCAGCCGTCGGGACAAAGCCAGGATTCCCCGGTATTGTAGCTGCCGGTGGCGTCGGTGCAGGTGAAGCAGGCCATATCCGTGCTGGTGATGCTGCCATCCTCCAGGCAGGTGCAGGTGTTGCAGCCATCGGGGCAGAGCCAGGAATCTCCGGCGTCGTAGCTTCCGGTTTCGTCGGTGCAGGTGAAACAGGCCATATCCGTGCTGGAGATGCTGCCGTCGTCTTCGCAGGTGCAGGTGTTGCAGCCATCGGGGCAGAGCCAGGAATCTCCGGCGTCGTAGCTTCCGGTTTCGTCGGTGCAGGTGATGGTGCAGTCCATTTCGGTGGTGGCGATGCTGCCGTCCGCTTGGCACATGCAGGTGTTGCAGCCGTCCGGGCAGAGCCAGGAATCTCCAGGGTTATAGCTTCCGGTTTCGTCCACACAGGGAAGCTCGCATGCCATTTTGGTGGAGACCACGGCGCCATCGGCGCAGGTGCAGGTGTTGCAGCCGTCCGAGCAGGCCCAGCTCTCTCCGTCTTCATGGGAGACGCCATCGTCTTTGCAGGGGGCGCCGGTGCAGGCGAGGAAGAGCAGGAGCTGTAGCATCAGAGATTCCAGGGGGTGGGAAGAGGTGGGCGGCTTCATCATAGCCCGCCGGGCGCGTGCGGCGAGGAAGGCCGCAAGCGGCTTTTGGGGGGGGCGTCACCCGCACAGAACACAGAAGGATCAACCAGCACTTCGTCGGACATCGTCCGCTCCAGAACACCCGAAGACCAACAGGGGCGTGAGCATTGCAAAACTCATTGCACCCAAATCATTCGTATGCTAATCATTCGCCCACGAACCAAAGGCTCCCATGACCCGCTTCGCCCCCCCGCCCGCCTCCCCCAACTGCGTCAGCAGCCGCGCCCCTGCCTCCGACCGGGAGCACCACATCGCGCCGCTGCGCGGTATCAGCCTGGAAGCTGCCAAAAAAGCCCTTTCCGCCATGCCCCGCACCGTCCTGTTGAAGGAGGAGCCCGGCTACGCCCACTACCTGGTCACCTCGCTGATCTTCCGCTTCAAAGACGATGTGGAGCTGGAGGAAGAGGGCGACCTGGTCCACGTCCGCTCCGCCTCCCGCACCGGCTACGGCGACATGGGCGTCAACCGCAAGCGGGTGGAGGCCCTCCGCCGGGCGGTGACCGGGTGATCGCCCCCCCCGCCGCACCCCGCCTCTCCGACCAGCTCTGCTTCCCCTTCTACGCCATCACCCGCGAGCTGCAGGCCCGCTACCGGCCGCTGTTGGAGCCGCTAGGCCTCACCTACCCGCAATACCTGGTGATGCTCGCCCTTTGGGAGCACGGTACGGACAGCGTGATCGGCCTGTCCCGCCGCCTTCACCTGGACTCTGCCACCCTCACCCCCATGCTCAAACGCCTCGAAGTGGCGGGACTGCTCTGGCGCAGCCGGGATGTTCAGGACAACCGCATCCTCCGCATCGGCCTGACGCCCGAGGGTGCGGCGCTGCAGGCCCGCGCTGCCGACCTTCCCCGCCAGGTGGTCGGCCAACTTGGTCCGGGAAACATTGATCTTCGCGCCCTGAAGTCCATGCTGGACTCAGTGTTGCACATGTTGGAGCCCACATGATCCCCCCTGTCGGCCCGGACGATAGCCGCCTGATTGCCCACACCCATCCCCCCGACTGGCCCCTGCCCACGGGGGTCGGCCGCTACAACCTGGTGGTGCTCGGTGGCGGTCCTGCCGGGTTGGTGGCTGCTTTTGGCGCGGCCGGCCTCGGTGCGCGGGTGGCGATTGTCGAGAAGGGACTGCTGGGCGGCGACTGCCTTGTTTCGGGCTGCGTTCCCAGCAAGGCGCTGCTGAGCGCAGCGCACGCGGCACAGACCGCACGGGAGGCCGGCCCTCTGGGCGTCCACGCTCAGGTGCAGGTGGACTTTGCAGCCGTGATGGCGCGGATGCGGCGGATCCGGGCCGACATCGCCCCGCACGACTCGGCGGAGCGGCTGCGGAACGCGGGTATCGATGTGTACTTCGGCCCGGCCCGCTTCAGCGGCCCGGACACGGTGCAGGTGAGCACCCAACATGGCGAAATACACCTGCAATTTCACCGGGCGCTCATCGCAACCGGCGCGCGTGCGGCCATCCCGCCGATTCCCGGCCTGGCCGCAGCCGGGGCCCTCACCAACGAAAGTGTATTTTCTCTTACAGAATGTCCCCGGCGGCTGGTGGTGTTGGGAGCCGGGGTCATCGGCTCTGAGCTGGCCCAGGCCTTTGTCCGGCTGGGAAGTGAGGTGGATGTCGTGGATCTCTCCGATCGGGTGCTTCCGCGGGAGGAGCCGGAGGCGGCGGCGCTCGTGGGCGCGCGCATGGCCCGGGATGGGGTGCGCCTTCACCTGAGCGTAGGGGTGGAGCGGGTGGAGCGGCGCGGCGCCGAAACAGTGGTGGTGTTGAAAAATGGCAAGGAGATCACTGGAGATGCTTTGTTGGTGGCCACCGGGCGGCTGCCGAACCTGGAGCTGGACCTGGAGCGGGCGGGGGTGCGCTACCAGAAGACCGGCGTCGAGGTGGACGAGCAACTACGAACCTCCAACCCACGCATCTATGCGGCGGGCGACGTGATCGGGCAGGCGCAATTCACCCATGCCGCCGACCACCATGCGCGCCTGGTGCTGCGGAACGCGCTCTTTCCGGGGCCCGGAGGGCGGGTGAGCGACCTGGTGATCCCCCGGGTCACCTTCACCCAGCCCGAGGTGGCGGCGGTGGGCCTGAGTGCCACTGAGGTTGCCCACGACCCCACCCTGCGGCTGTACACGGTGGCCGTGGGCGATACGGACCGTGCCCGCACCGACGGCGAAGCCGAGGGCTACGCGCGGGTGGTTGTGGACAAAAAAGGCCGGATTCGCGGCGCCACCATCGTGGCCGACGGTGCCGGGGATCTTCTGGCCCCCCTCACCCTGGCCATCACCCAGAAGCTGACGATGGGTCAGCTTGCAAGCACCATTGTCCCCTACCCCACCCGTGGCGAGGTGGTGTCCAGGCTGGCCTCGGCCTGGAACCGGGAGCGGCTGACACCGACGGTGGCGGGGTGGCTTCGGCGGTGGATGGCCTTTACGCGGGGTTGAGGGTAGCGGCGGAGGACGACGAAGCTTCCGATTTCGCAATACAAATCCCGGCCATCGGGTTAACAAGCTCTCGTGGAACCGCTCCTGCCCACCGCAATCATGCCCCCGGTTACGTCGTGTTGTGGGCAACGATTGTGCATGTACCGTTGCTAACACCCACATTTCGCGCAAACAAACCGCGAGGAAATTTATGAATATTCCTGTCTGGTCTCGTGGCATTCTGGGCGGTCTTGTTGCAGGGGGGCTCATGCTGCTGATCGAGCCCTGGTCAACCCCTCGGGAAGCTTTCTTGGTGGTGATGAGACCCGTGATTATTCTTGGGGTCACATTCTTTTTTATTGCAATGGGGCAAAACTCTAAAAAATTGTAATGACTTTGGGGAGGGCGCACGCCACGGTGCTGTAGCGCACCGGGGCGATCCGGCTGTTTTCGGCCAACCTCTACTACGAAGCTGCCCGCGCCGGAGTAGGAGGTGGTGGGGAAGCCCGATGGATGTGCTGCTCAAAAAGGCGCCGGCTCCGCTGGATTCTTGGAGAAACCGGGCAATTACCGGACTGAAGGCCGGTCCCTCCGACCATTGGGACTCCTATCGCCACCCGCTGGCGCGGGAGGCGGCGGGGCCTCCCGGTCCGACTTTTCGCCACCTGGCCCATTGTATTTTGGACTACCAGATATTCCCGGAGCACTTGATCCGGGCGGTCAAAGCGCCGGGGCCGCTGGTTGCCGGCGACACGGTGGGCGTACGTTTTGTGGCCTTTCCCCTGGTGGATCTCTTCTTCGCCTGTAGGGTTCTCCGCACCTTTGCCGGCGAGGAGGAGGGCCGCTGGTGTGAAGGTTTTGTGTACCAGACGCTGGCCGGTCATCCGGAGCGGGGAGAGGAGCGCTTTGCGGTGGAAAAAGACCTTCAGACCGGCGAGATATGGGGACAGCTCTCCTCCTGGAGTGGGCCGGGGCTGTGGTTTATCTGGCTGGGGGAGCCCCTGGTGCGCCGCTTGCAGCGCTATGCCAACACGGCGGCCTTGACGGAGCTGGAGCGGAAAGCCGGCATACAGGGTGACCTCAGCCCCCGGTAGATGCCGTTTTTCTGAGGTCTTTGCCAGCCTCGGCGCCCCGGGGCGGCAATGCCTGCGGCAGCCCATCCTGTTCCATTTTCGTACCAATCTGGGATTTTGACAAATGATGCCGATGGTATTTGTCAAAATTGCTATGGAAAAATGTGCCGTATTCCGATGCCCTCGCGCTGGGTGGGGTGGCACAACGGGTGACGCTGCATGCGCGCGGACGCGGCCCGAGTTGTTCAAGCGGTGGTGGGTCCCGAAGGCGGCCCCCATCACCCTGCTCTCCTGCGAGCTGGATGTGCAGGTCGGGGGCAGGTACCGGCTGGTCTTCGGCGTCAACGGCAGCGATCAGCAGGCGGAGTTCTTCGGCCGGTACATCGACGTGGTCCCCAACACACGCATTGTCTGGACCAACGAAGAAGGGGGCGAGGACGGCGCCATCAGTACGGTGACCTTCGAAGAAAAAGACGGTCAGACCCGCGTGGTTGTGCACGACCTGTACCCCTCGAAGGAGGCACTGGACGAGGCCATCACCTCCGGCAGCACCGAGGGGATGCCCGAGCAGCTTGAACAGTTGGAGGAGCTGGTGGTGGGCGAGCGGGGGGTGTAGGTGGGGAGAAAGGGGGAGACGGCGGAAGGGAAATAGGCCTTCTTCTCTCGCTATTCCCGCAAGGCCGGTGGGCCAGAGGCCCAGCGGCCTTTTGGCTGGCACCATGCCTGGTCAGGCTACCAAATAAAGCCGCAAGCCGCCGCTATACCCCGACTTTTTCAACTCTATCGACGTCGATAGAGTTGAAAAACTCAGCCCATCATCCCTCAGCTTCCCATATCCAACGCTGACAACATGCCCAGGATGCCCAGAACGCCGAGGTATTTTTCCACTTCTGCTTCCTCGGCCCCCGGCAAAGAGCCCGGACAGCTCCTCATGGTTCAGCCCGGTGTCCGGCCGCAGGGGGCAATGTCGGGGCGGGTGTCTATGCTCCCCCATCCCCTGGCCCCCTCCCCCTCCCCCGGATACCACAGCCACGGAGATCCACCGATGCCCCCCTCTGCAATCTGGACCCGCTTCACCACCGCGCCGGGCACCCCCGCCGGCTTCACCCTGCGCACCACCACCCCCGAAAACCCCGACGGGGTCGAGGTTATGCTGGAGCAGTGGGAGGCCGGCAGCGCCGAGCCCCCGCACTCCCACCCTGGCGACGACATGACCGTGGTTGTCGAAGGACGTATGATCATCCAGCACTATGTACGGGAGGACGGCGCGCTCGTCGCCGACGGCCCGCCCGTCACCCTCGCACCCGTCGACAACGACTCACTCGATGCCGGGCGGATCCACGACGCCCGCTATGTCGAGGCCTGCAAGCTGGTCTACGTCCACGACCGCGCATTCCGCTTCACGGCGGAGTAGGCGCCCGCCGCAGGCTTTCCGCTCAGGCCCCCAGCGCCCCGCGCAAAAAGCTCTCCAGAGACGTCGTTCCCGCGACCGGCTTGCCCGCGCCGTCGTAGGCCACCAGACCCGCTGCCGCACCCTCGGTCATTTCCTGGTACAAAGCCGCGATGTCGGCGGGGAAACCGAAGCCCTGGAGGGTGGCGGCCATCGCGGAAACCGGCGCTTCCGCCACATGGATCGGCTTGCCCTTGATCGCGGAGAGCACGGCGGCCACGTCCGACGAAGAGTAGGGCCCGCCGCCCAGCTCATAGATGGCGGGTGCGCCGGGCTTCGGCGCGGGGCCGACCAGAAGCTCCGCCGCCAAAGCGCCGATGTCCACCGTAGCGATCATCGGCATCTTCGCGTCTGCCGGGCTGAAGCTGGGGTAGAGGCCCTGGTCGAGCATGCCCAGGTTGCCCAGCAGGTTCTCCATGAAGTAGGCCGCGCGCACAAAGGACACGCCGGTATCGGGAAGTGCGGCGAGGCCCTTTTCCAGCGGGTAGAGGGCGGCGATCGGCCCGGTGCCCGCCTCGTGTTGGGCGCCGACGGAGCTCAAAAGCACCACATGCGGCAGCTTGGCGGCCGCCACAGCGGCGACGATGGTGCGGCCGGTGGCCTGTTGCCAGGCGCGGAAATTGCCCGTACCGAGGTTGGGGGGGAGGAGGATCCAGGCGGCGTCCACGCCCGCCAGCGCGGCCGAAAGCGAAGGGCCGTCGGCCACATCGGCGATGGCCACTTCGGCGCCCTTGGCGGCCCAGGAAGCGCCCTTCTGGGCATCGCGGACGAGCACGCGGACCTTGTGGCCCTGAGCAAGGAGGAGGTCGGCGGCCACGCGGCCGGTGTGGCCGGTGACACCGGCGATTGCGAATTTCATGGGGATCTCCGTGTGAGGTCGGCCGGACCAGCCCGGCGCCCCCACAAGATGCTCCCGGCAGTGGCATGAGGGAAGATCACATGAATACATAGCCACCATGAACAGCGTACATGCTCCAGCCGACCTTGTGGCGCTCGACGCACTCCTCCAGCACAGCAGCGTGAGCGCCGCCGCGCGGCAGCTTGGCGTCAGCCAGTCCGCCATGAGCCACACCCTGGCAAGGCTCCGCAAAAACCTTGGAGATCCGCTGCTTGTGCGCTCCGGTCAGCGACTGGTCCCCACTGCCCGCGCCGAGCGGATGGCGCCTCGCCTGCGGGAGGCGGTATCCGCCTTGGAAGCCGCAGTTGCCGCGCCCGAGGGCTTCGACCCGACCACCGCACGGCGCAGCTTCCGCATCGCGATGCCAGACTACGGCGAGCTGGTGCTCCTCCCCCAGCTCCTGACGCGGCTGGAGCGTGAAGCGCCGGGGGTGGACCTCGCGATCCTTCGGGCGCCGCCCGAAGCGCTGGATCGTGGGGAGGTGGACATCGTGCTGCAGCCACGCCGTCGGGAGGACGATCGCGCTGGGCTCCGCGCCAGGGCCCTGTTCCAGGAAGCCTTCGTTTGTGTACTGCGACATGGTCACCCGCTCGCCGAGCGGATGTCCATCGAGGCCTTCGCCGCCGCCCGGCACCTGCTCATCGCCCCGCGCGGCACCCCCGGAGGCATCGTGGACGACGCCCTCGCCGCACGCGGGCTGACGCGGCGCACCGTCGTCAGCGCCCCGAGCTTCCTGGCCGCACCCTACCTGGTGGCGAGTACGGATCTGGTACTCACCCTTGCGGAGCGGGTGGCTCGGATCGTCGCGACCGGCCTGCCCTTGCACGTGCTGCCGCACCCCCTCGCACTGCCGCCCTTCACCACGTCCATGATCTGGCACGAGCGGATGGACGCCGACCCGGCGCACACCTGGCTCCGGCGTATGGTCGGGGAGGCAGGGGCGGCGGCCAAGGGGAAATAAGCCTACTTCTCTCTGTATCCTCACAAGGCGCGTGCGGCCAAAGCGCCGCAGGCGCCCTTGGGGGGGCATCCCGCCACGAGAAAACCGGGACAATCTCCTCTTTATCTCAGAGGGAGAGTAGCCTACAAATGCGGGGAACGGGGGCCGGCGGTGGGCGGAGGTGGCGGATCCCGGCACGCGGCGGGTAGCAGCCAGGCGTTGGGCCGTAGGCCTCTATGAGACGTCTTTCTGTACCCCGCAGTCTAACCAACCGGTTACATTCTGAGACATGGGCAGCCTCTACCGACCGGTCGACAAAAGCTACCACCTCCTCCTCCCCACCACCATCGTCGGTCGGGCCAACGACGCAACAATCCGCAGTGATCCTGACAATGCTGCGGTTTCCCGCCAGCAGATCCTGATCCGTTGGGAGTATGAGGGCTGGAAGATCCAGCTTCTCAGCCATCGCTCGCCCACCTGGCTGAACGGGCGGCGCCTGAAGCACAGCGACCTGATCCTGCTGCAAGCGGAGGACCGCGTGACCATGGGAGATCCGGCGGAGGAGTTCGTGATCCACAATGTGGAGCCTCCCGAGCTGGAGGCCATCCACCGTGCCGGCGGCGAGCGGCGGCTTTCCAGCGCCGAGGGTATGCCCTTGCCCGGCATGCGGCTATACCAAAGCCCGCGGGAAGGCTGGCAGATCGAGCGCACGGAAGGGGTGGAAAAACTGGCACTCGCGAAGATGCAAAGTCCCGAAGATTGTATCCGCCTGGGGGACTGGGACATCGGCATCGCCAACGTCGGGTTGATCACCAAGGTGAACGCTCTCAGCCTGAAAAACCTCCACCTGGTGCTGCTGCCCCTGCACAACATGGAGTCCGTTCGGCTCGTTCTGCGCAGCGACCAATGGGAGGTCGATCTTGGCCACCGCGCTGAATTCTACCCGCTCCTCGTCCTCGCACAGGCCCGCCTCCAGGGCCCCGACGGCTGGGTGGCGACCGACGTGCTGAAGAAAAACCTGCGGCCCTACTCCTGGACCACCATAGAAGTCTACCTCAGTCGGATCGGCATCATGCTGGCCAACACCGGCGTCAGCGACGGGCGGGAGGTGATCGAGTCTGCACATAAAATGCGTAGAATCCGCCTGGACCCCTCCCATATTCATATAAAAGTAGAGTCATGATTGCCGACGAAACCCTGCCCTTGAACGGCACGCCCGCCCTGATGGCGGGACCCGCGGGCTACAGCCTCCTGCACCTGCTTGGGCGTGGGGGCGGCGGCGCAGTCTGGGAAGCGCGAGACCGCAACGGCAACCCCGTCGCCTTAAAATTCATCTCACGCCATTTAAATTCGGATCGACAGCGGGCAGGAACAGAGGTCGCGGCGCTGCGGTGGCTGCAGGTCCCGGGGGTGGTACGTTTTCTGGACGAGGGGGAGGAGCCGGACCGCTACTGGATCGCCATGGAGCTGGTGGCGGGCAGCCCCTTTCCGGGCTCCCGCGAGACACTCTCCTGGGAGAGCCTGGCGCCGATGGCGCTGCAATTGCTCCAGATCCTTGCCCAGGTCCACCACGCGGGCGTTTTACATCGAGATCTCAAACCTGGTAATGTTTTTGTAGGACCCACTGGGCGGGTGACCCTGCTGGACTTCGGCATTGCCTGGGGGGATGCGCTGTCCGGGGAGCGGCGGGATGCGCGGGAGGGCACGCAGACCTACCTCGCGCCCGAGTGCAAATCCGGCTCTCCTCCTGGACGATCCACCGATCTTTACGCCGCCGGGATCATGTTTCGGCAGGTGTTGACCGGGCAGCGGGAGGGGTCTGGCCCACTGCCTGCGGGGCTCCCTCCGGCGGTCGCCGACATGCTGGATCGGATGATCTCGCCCGATCGACGCCAACGCCCCCAGACTGCCGAAGATGCCGCCTTTGCCCTTGGAAGCCCACCCCGACACCTGCATGTAGCCGAACCCCTGGAGGAACTTTTTCACGGGCCCCGCCACTACCTGCACCTGCCCCAGCGGGGGGCGGAGCGTCTTCGCCAGCTTTCAGGCGGAGATCTCTCACGGGTGCCCGGCATTCTTCACGCATGGGAGCAACAGGCCGTAGGTCATTGGGTGGGCGAGCGGATCAAGCTGGACCGAGTGGCGGTGGCGGAGTGGGGCGGACGGGAAGAGGAGGAACTTGCCCGGCGCCTTCTGTCGGGAGAAAGTCACGCTCAGCTCTATAAGGACAGTCTTGCGACCGTACGGAGGTTGATGGATGAGGCGCAGGTGGAGCGGGCACTGCGGCTTTGTGAGCGGGCCCTGGAGCTGGGTCCGGGCACCGAAGAGCTGGGACTGCTGGCGGCAGAGGCGGCAACCCGTCTGGAGTCTTTGGCTGCGTTGAACCGGGCGATCTGTCTGACCAGGCGCTGTCCATCTTCGCCTACGCTTCAGACGGTGGATCAACTGCTTCGGGCGAGTGAGCTGGTTTTGAACGGGCGCAGGACCGAAGCCCTGGCGCGGCTGGAAGGGGACACCGATCCACTCCCAGAGCCCCTCGAGATATGGCGCATGGCCATGTACATGCTGTCTCTGGAGGGGCTGCCGGAGGAGGAGGAGGCGCTGGGTGAGGCGGGGGTGTGGGCACAAAGCCCAAGACGGCACGCTCGCTGGCAGGGATGGAAAGGGAACTTTTTCTATCGAAAACAAAATTATCTGGAAGCTGCACAGCTCCACGAAGCCTCCGTTCATACGCGACAGACACTCGACTCACGCCTGGCGGCCCAGCGTGCGGCGGCCGCAGCGTGGATGGAGCTGGGGGAGCTGGAGCGGGCGCAGCTTCTGGCCACAGAGGTACGGGAGGGGGCAGCCCGTATCGGGCAGCCTGCGATGGAGCTCCGCGCCGACTGGGTGGCGCGATCCGCCGCGTGGCGCAGGGGCCAGCCCTTCCCACCCGATTGGGAGCGGATCGAAGCGGCAGCGATGGTGGTCCCGTCTCTGGCAGGTCTGCTTGCGCTCACCGACGCGGCCGTAGCCCGGGCGCAAAACCAGACATACCAAGCGATTCCCCTGGCGAAGAGATCCGAAGAGTTGTTGGGTCTGCGGCACCCCCGGGGGGCAGCCCTGGCCGGTTGCCTGCGCATTTCCTTGGAAGGCGGGAGCGTGGAGGAGGCGGAGGGCCTCGCAGCCGTCCTGCGATCCCAGCAGATGCCCAGTCTACTCGTCCAAGGGCTGGCGCTGCTCTCCGAACGATGGCCCGGTCGATGGTCCTCCGAGATTGCGAAGCTGCTACCACAGCTACCCTCCTGGCGCGAAGGCGAGCGCCGGGAGGTCCTACGCTATGAGGACTGCCGGGCACAGTGTTAGACCTTGTAAGGAACTGAGCCATATGCCGGCGCAACCGCAGGTTAGGGCATCATGCAACCAGGAGCCAGCATATGTCGACGACCACCAACATCTACATTGGTAGCACTCCGTCAAACGGGAGCACCACCTCCGCAGGTCCGGTGAACATTTATATCGGCTGTACTTTTGGAGCGCCCCCCAAGCCTGAACCTCCGCCTCCGCCTCCGGAATTGGACGAGGGGACGGCGAATGTCCGCAACCTGGATGACACATTGAATGGGCGGGTGTACACCTACAAGGATGGCAACACCTTCGAGGAGTACTGGGTTGCATTTTCTGCAGATGCCATGGGGGAGATCAACGACGGGAAGATCTCGGTGAGCTTTGCCAACACCCTGGACGACTCGTGGGCAGACGTAAAGGAGGCGCTGGGCCTTGAGTTTCCGGACGGGGGACTGAAGGTGACCCGGATGATCATCCAATACGTGAGCCCTCCTCCCACCAGTGCGACCCCCGCAGCAGGCGCCACCAACCTCCAGTTTCTGGTGCTCAATGGCCTTGTGGGCAGTCTGAGTGTCAGAGGTGGCCTCTACCGGGAGATCCTGCCCGACGATGGCGGGATTATCGATCATTGGCGGCTGCACAGTGACTACATCAAGCCCAAAGAAAGTTCAGAAGGCCCGATCATCTTCCAGTTGGCCAACACCACCACCGGGACTCTGAGCCAGTTTCTCGCCAACCACGCGGCGAACGGCGGCAGCTACGTCAAAACCGAATACTCCTGGGATGACCTGTGATGCCCCCGAACAGCAGCATGCCGGAGTTCTCCCCGTACCTGAACGTCCGGCTGAACCCCATGTCCGGAAATCTGTGCGAAAGGCTTCGGGGAATACCGCTACATCGCTGGCTACGCGCCCACTACAATACCACTGTAGAGCCAATCTTTCCGCACCTGGATCTTGCGTCCGCCAGCAAACGACGTGGCATCCACACCACCTTGGAGCGTCTCGTCGACTGGCACCGGGTGCAGGTCCACGACCCGGACGCCGTCCAGTTTCTGTATGAAAGATCACAGAAAATGCAATGGCTCGTCCGGGATGTGCAGCGGGTTCCGTGGAGTCCCGGGCTTCCGGCGCCCGCTATTTCCCCGGCACAGCACCATAGCCACGACCAGGATTTCAGGAGAGAGGCTCCTTTTGGTGTGGGCGCGGACCGCGTACAGATTGAAAATCCAATCCCGGGAGCAATGGGGGACACAGTCCGGATTGCGGATATCGAGCACGGTTGGGATCTGGACGGGGCAAAGTTGCGTCATCCCGACCTGCCGAAAAAGCCGATCTGGTACGACGGCGAGCCGAACGTGCTGGGCTTCGCCAATCATGGAAAGCGTGTGCTGGGGGTGCTGTCCGCCATCCACCAAAGCCCACCTATGGATGTGCGGGGGCTGACCACACCCCGGCGGTTGGTTCTGCTCGGAAACCTGAGGCCAGGCCCGGCGCTTGGCTTTGACATCCAGACCACCGACACCCAGCTGGGCAATACCTTGGACCACCTCGACCCCGGCGACGTGGTGCTGGTGGAAGCCCAAACCACCGCGGGCGGGAGGGTGCTTCCGGCGGAAGCGGACATCACGGTCTTCGAAGCCATCATCGCCTGTGTCGCGCGGGGCATCACCGTGGTGGCGGCGGCTGGAAACGGCAACATCTCCCTACCCGATATCAAAGACTCAGGTTCCATCCTGGTGGCCGGGGCGAGGCGAAACGCCTCAGACACGGGGTGGGAGCGGGCCGACCAGACCAACTACGGAGAGCGAATCAACTGTTTTGCGGAGGGAGAGAATGTGACCACCACCGCAATTGATAATACCATCGGACCTTTGGACCCCCACCGCTACAAAATCACCACCGGCTTCGGGGGCACATCCTCCGCCGCCGCGATCATCGCCGGGGTTGCAGCATCGGTGCAGGGAATGGCCCGTGCCAAACACGGCAGGGCCCTCCGCCCCGAAGCCCTGCGCAATTTGCTCAGCGATCCCGCAAACGGCACGGAGTCAATCGACACCCCCGCCGGACCACAGCAGATCGGAGTTATGCCCGACCTGGAGAGGCTGGCGGGAGCTCTCCCCGCATTTCCGGATCCCGCCTACCTTTAAGGCTGAACCCCTACCCCTTGGAGCCGTGACGTACACCACGCGGCACAGGCCAAAGAGTGGACCTACGATCCCGGGTCCGCCTGCACTTCGGTGTACTACCGGGATGCTGTTCTTCCTCCTTGCCTGTACCGGCCCCTCAGAAAAACCTGACTCTCTTCCCCCCACCGTCATGCAGGACCGTGACCAGGATGGCTACGGCGAGGAAGAAGGCGACTGCAACGACCAGGATGCGGCCATCCATCCCTCCGCCCCCGAGCTCTGCGACGGGATCGACAACGACTGCGACCAGGAGGTGGATGAGGACGGCCAGAACACCTTCTACGCCGACAGCGAACAGGACGGCTACGGCGACCCCGAGACGGCCACCGTCGGCTGCAGCGCTCCCACCGGCTACGTCAGCAACAGCGCGGACTGTCGGGACACCAACGACGCCGTCTATCCGGGTGCCGCGGAGATCTGCGATGGGGAAGACCAGAATTGTGATGGCGTGATCGACGATGGGGTGACCACCCGCCTCTACGCTGATCTGGACGGCGACGGCTTCGGCGACGCCGGGGCCCCGTTGGATGTCTGTGGTCTGCCGGATGGCACCTCCCGCAACGACGACGACTGCGACGACGATGCTCCGGACATTCACCCCGGCGCAGACGAGCTGTGCAATAGCGTGGACGACAACTGCGACGGCGAGGTCGACGAAGCTGCGGTAGACGCCCCCGCCTGGTACTACGACGGCGACGGCGACAACTACGGAAATTGCCGGTCGGCGGTGTACGAGTGTGCCCCACCCGGCGGCTATGTCGCTGCGGACAGCACGGTCGACTGCGACTGCAACGACGGGGATGCGGGGGTGAACCCCGGGGAAGCCGAGATCTGTGACGGCCGCACCGACGAGAACTGTGACGGTCAGACCGATGAAACCGGCGCCATTGGCGGAACAGTCTGGTATGCCGACAGCGACAGCGACGGCTACGGGGATCCCGGCAGCTCCGTGACAGCCTGCTCGACCCCAGCAAACCATGTAGCCAACGCCGACGACTGTGACGACGGATCTCGATCCATCTCCCCCGCCGCCACCGAGATCTGCAATGGCCTGGATGACGACTGTGACGGAACCATCGACGCGGGTGCAGCGAATCCTTCCACCTGGTATCGGGACGCCGACAGCGACGGCGTGGGCGACGCTGCCTCCACCACCACCGGCTGCAACGCTCCGGCAGGCTATGTGGCGACCGGTGGTGACTGCAACGACGCTGACCCCACCGTTTCCAGCGGCGCTGCCGAAAGCTGCAACGGTCTGGACGACGACTGCGACGGTGCGGTGGATGAAGCAGCGGTAGATGCCTCCACCTGGTACGATGATACCGATGGAGACGGCTACGGTGACCCCGCCGCCTCCACCCTCTCCTGCACAGCGCCGTCGGGAAGCACCACGGATCGTTCGGACTGTGACGATGCCGATGCCACTATCTCCCCGGCGGCGACGGAGATCTGCGACAGTGTGGACAACAACTGTGACCGCTCCGTGGACGAAGGCGGGGTGTGTGGAGCGACAGTCGGCGGCTACGGTGGCCACCGCATCGACAAGAATGGCGACTACTACTATGCGCTCTACAACGACCGTGGCTTCGGCATCATGGGCAGCAACGTATGGTATGGCTCCAACGACGTTGCCGGCGCTCCCGAAGGTGTCACTTGGAACGAAGACCAGACGGTCTTCTACTACAACGACCTACAGGGCCATGTATACTCCCAGACCGAGCCCTTCGGGGCCTCCTCTACGCTCGAAGGCACCTTCGCCCTTGGACAGATCGGAGGGGGTGTGGTACAGGGAGACTACTATTATGTAGGGGCATACAATACGGGGAACATCTACCGGCTGGACCTCAACACCGGCGTCACCTCGCTGTACTCCAGCCTCGGCACCGCCTGTCTGCCGTACTTCGGGAACAGCGCCATGGCGATCGACACCGACGGCACCATCTATGCCGCGGGGAGCTGCGGAGTGGTGGCCTATGCCGCCAATGGCAGCGCCACGGCCATCAACAGCATGAACAACCTGGTCTCAGCGGTGGCCATGGACGCCAACAACGAGCTCTACACCCTGGACTACTCCGGAAACATTTCCCACATCGACAAGAGCACGGGGGCCATCCTTTCCGTGATCACCATCGCGGTGCCCCCGGCCACCACCTGGACCCTCGCGGTGGACGGCAATGGAGATTTTGTGGTGAACTATTGGGGAGAACAGCGGATCTTCTCCCATACCAACGGCTCAGTGGTGAGAAGCTGGAGCGCCAACACCTACTACCCGGGCAGCAGCGGCTACTACTGGTATGTGACCTTCTGAAGTCGCGGCGGCTCCAGCTTTCTCTACAGACCGGGCGACGAGAATGAGCTACCCTGGGTAGCAAGCGGGTGATCCTCACCACCCCATGAAAGGGAGCACAGCATGCCCAAAGCCCCGTTAAAGAGCCTCCTCCTCCTCGCCTCGCTCACGTCGCTCTGGGCCTGCACCGACAAGGGCGCAGCGACCGACGACACCCGGGATGACAGCCAAGGCGACAGCCAAGGCGACAGCCAGACCCCCGCGCCCACCCCCTACGGCCCTGAGAACGCCTGGTACCACGCCCCGGACGCCAGCCTCGTGCCCGACGAGCCCGCGGAGGACGAGTGGACGCGCGGCGCGTTGGTGCCGAACCTGCGGTTCACCGACCAGAACGGCGACGAGGTCTGGCTGTACCAGTTCTTCGGGCAGACCTTGTACATCGACTGGGCTGCGGAGTGGTGCGGGCCCTGCCACAACTTGGCGCCCTATCTGGCCGACTTCAACCAGCGAAACAGCGAGCAGGCCTTGGTCATCACTGTGCTCCTGGAGAACCGCGAGGGTGGGCAGGGCGACGCGGAGAGCGTGGCGCGCTGGACGGACGAGCACGGCAGCGAGGGCCCGGTGCTGTGGCTCGACGCTGAGCATGCCGCCCGGGTGACCACGCCAAATTCCTGGCCCCAGATCGACCTCATCGATCCGGGCCTCCGCTTCGCCATGGGTCAGCTATACTCGGTCCACGACGACGCGTACATCGATCAGACCCTACGCCGTATGGAACTCGCCATCGGCGGGAGCCTCGACAACGAGGCTGAGGTCTGCGGCGATGGCTACGACAACGAGCTGGACCTCGTCGCCGACTGTATGGACCCGGCCTGCGACGCAAGCTGTGCGGAGACGTCCATCACGGAGAGCCTCGCGCCCTGCACCCCCGACCCCGAAGGGCTGACCGACCGTGTGGACCTCTGGCAGGTCACCGTGAACGGCGGGGTGGCCACCATCGAGAGCGACAACATCGCCGAGGCCACCAGCTTTGAGCACGTCCTCTATGTGAAAGAGGAGGGCCAGAGCTTGTCGGAGGCCTTGGTCGTCGGCGACGATGAGTGGGGCTGCACCTGGCCACTTGAGACCTTCGGCTGCGCCCGCGGCTGGCTCACGCCCGGCACCTGGGAGCTCGCCGTCGTCACCGGAACCGGCGGCTCGGACCAGTTCGACGGCGACTGCGTGAACCCCGAGCTTGGCGAGTACACCCTGCGTGTGCGCGGCGACGTGACCTTCACCCTCCTCCAGGACGACGAGGAGCGGCAGAGCCTCTGAGGCCGCAGCGCGCTTCAGTCCGGGACAGCCCGTGCGGCGAAGGTAGCCGAAAAACGCACTGCATCCGCGCAGCCGGAGTCGGCTGCCTGATCGGTAGCGCTGCACCAATCGCCGGCGTACTCGATGCTCCCCATCGCGCTTCTATAACACTTTTGGGGCACACCACCGTCGTCGGTCCCCGTGAGCAGCGCGCAAAGGGATTGTTGCACATCAGCGACAATCACGGTGTCGGCGTCCTCCAGGGAGATAAAGGCCTCCAGGCGACCGGCGTCGGCGAAGGCCGGGTGATCCGCGTCGGCGGCACAGGCGGTAGAGGCCAGGGCATCGGCGTTGTACGAACCGATACACGCATGGCTGGCCGAGAGGGTGCCCGACACCACGGCCCCTTGCAGCGGGAGCACCATGAAAACTGATCCGGACCCCGCACCATAGATCACCTGGTTGGAGCTGAAGGCAGCGGAGGTGAAGCTTCCATCCGCTTCGACAACCGCATCGGTGGTCGCCGGGGAAACCAGGATACCATTGATGTTCTCGTTGACCGCAGCATCCGTGTCCGTCTGTGCACTCGCCACACTCAGGGAGTTTGCCGCCGTGTCGAAGCCCAGAAGAAGGTTCCAACTTCCGGAACCGGGGACGCCACACTCCGGCAGCTTCGCCAGACTTCCGTCGTAGAGAAGCGAATTCAGTATGGGGTTCAAGAAGGCCGCCGGCTTATCAATGTTCATCGAGCAACCTCAGAAAGGCCGCCGTCCCGCTCTGCCGGTTGGTCGAGGTGGGCCTGCGCCGGGTGCTTCAAAATCTGAAGCGCCCGCGGCAGCTCGTCTTTGCCCACCAGAAGAAGGTCAACGGCTAAACCCTCATCGAAGCCGATGATGAAGGCCAGACTTTTGCCTTCCGCTCGCGTCCTCCGACCGGCGCACGGCTGAGCGTCGCCTCGCAACCTGTAGGCGCGCCCACCGGCTCCAACGGATCGATCCACGGCACGCTGGTCACGCCCATGGGCGTCCCTATGATTGTGGCCCGGGAAGCGCCATGACCCTACCTCGACGCATCGAACGCCACGCCCTCTGCGGCACCCTCGCGGGTCCCGCCCTGCTCGCGCGCCCCTACCGACGCAGGTTGGGCGTGCTGTGACGCTGCTCTTCGCACTGCTGGCCTGCTCCGATGTCAGCCCGCCCGAGAATGGGGCCCGCCTTGGACCGGTGGTTCAGCTCCAGGACTGGTTCACCAGTTGCTTCTTGCTGGAAGGAGGGGGAGAGGTCGTCCTCTTCGACGCCTGCTGGCGCAGCGCGCGGCTCGAAAAGACGCTGGGCGAGCAGGGCCTCACCCCGAGCGACGTGACGCACGTGCTGGTAACCCACGGCCATGACGACCATGTGGGGGCGCTGGAAGTGCTGCCCAACGCGCAGGTGTGGGCCTTGGCCGCCGAGGCGGAGCTGGTGGAGACCGCGACGGACGGCGCGGTGGCGCTCGACCGCACGCTGGCCGACGGGGATTCCTTTCCCCTCGCGGGCGAGACCGTGGAGGTCTACGCCGTGCCGGGCCACACCGACGGCAGCGCAGTGTACCTGGTAGGCGGCACGCTGGTTTTCGGCGATGCCGGACTGGTGAATGCGGCCGGAGAGCTGGTGGCGGTGCCAGAGGACCGCTCGGATGACCCCGCGCAGGCGGAGGAGAGCGTGCGCGCGCTTGCCGAGCGCCTGGCCCCGCGCGCCGAGGAGATCGAGTGGATCGCCCCCGCCCACTCCGCCGCAATCGCCGGATTTGCACCCCTCGCAGACTTCTAAGACGCGCTCAGGGCTCCGCGACCGGGATCAGGATCTCGTTGCGACGGAGGAAGGTGGGCGTCCAGGGTGGGTCGTAGCGCGACCACACCGGCGGTCCGAGCGGGCGCAGACCCTCGCGCGCGAGCGTGGCATTCAGCCCCGCGGCCTCCGCCGCGTAGCGCGTTTCCGACCAGCTTCCGGAGTACTGGCGGGCCAACTGGAGGGATCCGGGGACTTCGCGCAGCGTCACCCGCGGGTCGTTCGGGATCGGAAGCGTGGCGAGGGTCCAAAGGGAGGGCATGGTGAAGGTCACCACCCAGGCGTTTCCCGCCGCCACCTGGCCGACCGGAGCGGTCATCGCGATGCGGTCGCCGGCCGCGGTCTGGCCCACGGGCGCAGTCATGTCGATGGAGGCGCGCGCGCGGTTCCCGCCGAAGATGTAGCCTGCGAGGCGGCGGAAGCCCTCTGTGCTCGCCTCCTCCCGCGCCCCTTCCACGCGGGTTTCCGCCACGATGGTGGGGCCGTAGCGGCGGAGCTCGGCATCAGGCCAGCTCCGCACAACGTCGTAGGTCGGGGTTTCAGTGGCCAATGCGGACCTCGTGACGAGCAGCGCCCCGGCTGCAACGGCGAAGGTGGCGACGAGCAGGTTGCGGAGAGACATGGTTCTTGTATAAGCACGGAAAGCCCGTCGGGCAGCGCCGCGCGACCGGAGACAACTCGGGATGGACGTAGCGGCCAGGCAAACCGAGACGGGCTGACATGGTGGACACGGTGTTATTTTAGCTCCCCCCATGCGCGACCCCCTCCCCCTCTCGCTCCTGAAGTCCGCCGTCCGCCTTTGCTGGGTGGCCGAAGTGGGACTGCGCCGGGTGCTTCAAAAAATGACCCGGCAGCGCGGCTACCAGCTTGCCGGAAGCTGCGGCAGTTGCGCCAACTGCTGCGAAAAACCGACCATCAAAGCTGGACCCATGCTGTGGAAGCTGCCGCGCCTACGGCAGCTCTTCCTGGCCTACCAGCAGAAGGTCAACGGCTTCACCCTCATCGAAGCCGATGATGAAAGCCAGACTTTTGCCTTCCGCTGCGCACATTTCGACTGGAAGACCCGGAAGTGTGACAGCTACCACTCCCGCCCCTTTATGTGCAGAGACTACCCCCGCGCCCTGCTCCAGCAGCCCTGGCCCGAGTTTCTGCCCGGCTGCGGCTACCGACCCATCGCTGGAAACGCCGAAAAACTGCGAGCCGCCCTCGCCCAGACCGAGCTGAGCCCCGAAAAACGGGAGGAGCTGGAGCGGCGGATGTTTTTGCGCTAGCCCCACGGGGTGATAGGTTGCTCAAAGCCCCGGAGTCCCCATGCCCAGCCTGATCGCACTTCTCCTAAGCCTGCCCGCAGCCCACAGCACCGAGCTGAAAAACGATAGCTGCCGTTGCGATGGTACTCAGGAGTCTATCACCTTCCAAACTGGCTTTGTGGATGGCGAGTGCTGGGCATCGGTCTACGAGCCCAGCCCTGGCGACTACCCCTTCACCCCCGAGTACGTCACCGTCATGGCCGGCCCCAGCGGCGAAGCCATCTTCGGCATGTATCTGTACAACGTGGACAGCAACAACAAGCCCACCTCCATGGTGGGCGGCGAAGGCTTCGCCCTCGCAGGCTCTGAAAATGCCCTTTCCACGTTGAAGTTTGCTGAAGCCGAAGTTGTACTCAACCCCATCACCGAGGGTAACTTCGCCATCGTCATGTGTTTTGACGGCCACTCCAGCAACCCCACCATTGCCAACGACACCGACGGCACCAGCCAGGAGAACCTCAACTGGATCCAGGCCGGCGGGCAGTGGGGCACCGCCAAGAGCTTTGGCGTAAACGGCGACTGGATCATGCGTGTTGGATGGGGCGAAGGCGACGCAGATACCGATACCGACAGCGACTCCGATACCGACGTGGACACCGACACCGACAGCGACACCGACGTGGGCGAGCTGGACCTCTACGCCATCACCCCCGCCTCCACCAAGGAGGGCACCGCGGTAGACGTGCTGATCTCCGGCGAGGGCTTTGTGCAGGGTGCCCAGGTCCATATCGGCGGCGTCGCCCTGACCGGAACAACCGTGCAAGACGACGGCCAGATCACCGGCCGCTCCCCCACCGCCCTGCCCGCCGGCGTCCACGACGTGGACGTGGTCAACCCGGACGGCACCAGCAGCTACCTCGCCGGCGCCTTCACCGTCGAAGGCGGCTGCGGCTGCAGCAGCAGCGCCGGGGCCTCCACCATCGGCATGGCATGGCTGTTTGGCGCGCTCGCCCTGTTGCGCCGCCGCGGTGCCGCCCCTCGCTGAATGAACACTCATTCAGCAGAAATATAGGAAATAAGGGGAGTATTTTCAGCACCACGCAAGGCGCGTGCGGCCCGAGCGCCGCAGGCGCCGGGCCGGACATGCCCCCCTCCGCAGCCCTCAGCGCGCCTGGTAGTACAGACCTTCCGCCGCCTGAGTCCCCACCCGCGCCAGATCCAAAACAAAGGTCAGCCCATCAAAGACCACCGCCACGGCGAGCGTCGGCACCTTGAAGTAGGGATCCTTCATGAAGCTCGCTGCCCCCTCCGCGGCCAGCGCGATGTCCGCCACATAGTTGGCAAAGAGCTTCTCGTAGTCCCATGCAAAAGTCGGATTCGAGAGACTGTTTTCCGTCTCCTGCGCCTCCAGGTAGAAGCTGTAGGTGTCACAGCCCAGCGCCACCAGGCCCACAAAGATGCAGGCCCCCGCATCCACCCGGGCCAAAAGCTCGTTGGTGGCCTGGTGCGCCTCCCGCTCTTCGATCGAGTCACTCTTGAAGTTCAAGCCCGTCCACACCCCCTGGGTGGCCGCGACCCCGGCGGTCACACACTCAATTCCAGACAGCCCCCACATCACCCGATCCACAAGCTGCTGCGTGCCGTCGTCGTCAAAGGGAACGGAACCGGCCAGACCGACCACGTTGATCGAGGTGCGCACCAACGACACGATCGCAGCCAACCCCGGATAGCCGTCCTTTTCGGCATTCACCGCCATCGGGAAGACGATGGCATTGCACTCCTCTGCGATCAGGGCCGCAAAACCGCCCACCGCGCTGTACACCAGCGCGCCGGTGCTCGCCTCCAGCTCGGTCGTACCACGGGCGCTGCGGAGCTGCAGCGCGCCCGGGCCGCGCCCCAGCGTGGTCTGGATCTGCTCCCAGGTCATCGTGTCCAGACCGAAGGTTCCATTGGCAAAGGGCGCATTGCCCGTCGCCAGCTTGTACAGGATGGTCGCGGGAATCGCCAACAGCAGCGCAAAACCGTTCAGTACCGTCAGGTCGCTGCCACCGGCGATCAGCCCAAACAGAGCCGAGATCACCGGGATGTCCACCGGCGAGGTCAGCGCCGTCATCACCATCGTGGTGATCTCGCCAATCACAACGAAGAAGTCCTGGACCAGGTCGGTCACCACTGCCAGCACTGTGGCCAACACATCCGCCGTCAGCAGCTCCAGCACGGCGGCCAGCGTCACGTCGGGCGATTGCAGCAGTGTGATCAGGTCCTGAAAGGTCTGCTCGATGCCCGTCCAGGCGTCCCCCAGCACCGTCACCATCGCCTGAAAGGCCGCCTGGATGTCGCTGCCGACACTGCTCACCGTCGGATCGGAGACGTTGGTCACGCCACCATACTGAAGCTGGTAGTAGGCAAAACTTCCGCCCGGGGTGCTATAGAGCGCCGCATTGTTCGATGCCACCGTCGGGCTCAGCCCGGCATTGGTGGTGGTGGCCGCCTGCGTGAAGGTGGTGGCGCCGGCCTTGGCCATCACCGCCTCCCGCGCCGCTTCGATCTGCTCCCCAAGATGGGCCAGAAAAGCGACAATTTCAGCTTCCGCGATCACCAGACCCACGCTGAAGGCGTCCATCGCCTGGACGGCGAGGTTGCGAAAAACATTGTACGTGTCCCGAATGTCATCCCAATCGAAGAGAAAACCCACCCAAGTGATGAGTTTTTCGACGGTGAGCTCGATCTCCTGGAGCAGCCAGGTCAGCGCCGAGAGGACGTCAGAGATGGTGCGGATCACAAAACTGATCACCTGCTCGCCCACCTGCACCACAAACTCCCAGGCCTCCTCAGCGGCACGAATGGTATAGCCCACTACCGATTCGACGCCATTGATGCAGGTCTGGACCACATCCCCCGCCACACAGACCACGGCGCTCACCGTGTCGTCCAGCACCCCCAACACATCACCCACCACCCCCAGCTCCATCGACCGCGACGGCCGCACCAACAGCGAGGTGGAGCCCCCGGTGACACTTCCCACCGTGGGCCCACCGGACTGGGCAGAACCATCGGCAGGAAGGCCGCCCGCAATCCCCAAAAGCTGGTTCACGCCGGCCTGCACGTTGGCCAGCGTGGTCGGGTCCACGCCGTCGGGCACCAGCTTGCTGCCATCGGAAAGGGTGATGTCGCCAAGATTGGTGGTCGAAAGCTGGCTCAACATGCGCTGCCGCAGCGCGGTAGAGGGGTCCACGATCAGGGGTGTAGCCAAGCCATCGGCCGCCACCTGAAAGACGGGGGTGGCCAGAGTGGAAACCCGGTTGATCAGGGTCACCACGCCGTTCACATCGGTCTGCACCGGGATCGGGGTGGAGCTGCCGTCCAGGGTCTTGTAGTAGCCGTTGATCGTGACATAGGACAACTGCGAAGCGCTGATCTGCACCGGCATATTGGCCAAGGGCTTCCCGCTCTGGTCCAGAAAACGAAGCACCGAGGTGAAGCAGGTGAAGCTCCGGGTACTGCCGGACGCAGGGGCCGGCATGTCCGACTCGGTCCACAAGCCGGTAGTTGAATCCTGCCAAAGGCGCATCACCAGCGGCGTGGTGGCGGAGGACACTGCAAAAAGCTCATCGGAGCGGTGGCTACGGTTGGACAGGGCGGCCATTTGCGCCACATCCGTGCGCACGGAGAGCGCCGGGCTCCACTGCCCCTTCTCTCCCTGGTAGGCCAGCGTGTAGAGCACCTGTCCCCCCGTAAGGGCCCACAGGCGCAGGTCGGCCCCCTGCCCAAGCGCCAGGATCTGCTTCAGGTCGCTCAGGCCGGCCGCCGTCGGTAGGGCGGTGCCAGAGGGTCGGGCCTTGGAGAGGGCGTCCACGTCGTAGGCAGAGATCCCGCTGCCACCGGTGAAGAGGATGGAACTTCCTGCCTTGTCCAGGTCCGGGTAGCTGGCCAGACAGCTTGCCCCCGCCGGCGCCGCGAAGGTCTTGGGAGAGAGGGGCTGACCACTTTGGGTCATTCCCACGGGCGCAAAACTCAGCTCCAAGCTGCCATCGGAGGTGGTGTACAGCGAAAAGGTGCCCCGCCGGGGGATGTCCATCACCATCCGACCTACGGCAATGTCCAGCAGCTCCTTCTGATCCTGCGGAAGGTGATAGGGTGTCCACAGGTTTTCCGTCGAGTCCGGGCCGGCGTCCAGGAAATAGCGCTCCACGGTGGAGCCCTGGTTCAGCTCCACCACCACCAGGGGCGCACCCTCTTCCGGGCGATGATCGCCCATGATCATCCGATTTACCGGCGAGGCGGCCGGGGCCCCCGGGCGTGGCAACCAGATGGCGCCGGGGTCGGACCAGATCGCCGCGCTGGTGTCCGGTGGAAGCGGGTTGCTTACATAAAAGGTGCTGCCGCCCGCCCCGTCGTCCACGGCCGCCACAATCACGATGTCGCCCTTCGGCCCCTGGCTGGCGCAGAGGAGCTGCACCGACTGGCTGCTGTCCGGCGTCAGGGACAGCAAGGTCCAGCCTGTGGGCTCGGTGTCACTGCGCTGGAGCACAAAAAGGTCGTTCCGGGTCGCATCTTCGGCAGAAGCGCCGATGCTCAGGAGCATCGGCTCGCCGGCGCTATCCAGCACCACACTGAACGGCAGGTTGGAGTTCACCGCGTTGCCCGTGATGTAGTTGGTCATCAGCTCGGCTGAAACGGAGGAAGTGACGGGTGGAAGCGTGGACATCGAACACCTCAAACAAAAATACTTTCAGACGGAGCGGGTAGAAAGAGGAATCTGGACGTAGCCGGCCGACAGCAGACTGACCGTGCCATAGGTGTAGTCCTGACCGGCGGGCAGGCTGAGTACAACAGAAAGTATACCCAGGTCACCCAATGGGTTATCATGTTGTGCAGATTGAAAATTATTCACCAGCGACTGCTGTGCACTCAAAAATGTCGTGACATTGTCGCCGATGCTCAGGCTGTCCTTCACCCAGCTCACCACGTCCTGCACCACCCCGGTCTTGGCGACCGGGGTGCCCCGCGAGAGCACCGGTGCGGAATAGGGGTCGTTGTTGGCGGGATCTGAGACCCTGAGTCCCAGCGTCCCTTCCGGAGTGGCCGCCACCAGAAGGTAGGCCGTCTCCGAGGCTGTATCCGTGGTGTCGTTGACCAGCACCGGCACCCAGTCGGCCCCAAACAGCGGGTACTTCGTAGTCTTTGACTCCAGGTTCGCCCAGATGTACACGCGGATGGCCAGCGTCGGGTCCACCAGGCTGACGTCACAGTTTATATTTGCGGAGTTGACCGTATAGTAGTCGCACTCGTCGTTCTCCACCGTCTTTTCCCCCTTCCCGTCGTTCTGATCGCGATTGTCGCATTCATAGCTGATGTTCCAGTAGGTGGACGTACTGTTGCCCCAATCGGAAGACTGCGCACCCAGAGCCACCTGCAGGGCGGGCAGAATCACCGGCACTACACAGCCCTGCGTGAAGGCGTACAGATCGACACATTGAAGCATCCAAACGGAAGCGTCGTTGATCAGCGGCGAAAAGGTGCTCAGGTTGTTCGCAGAGGGCAGGTTACCGTTGACCATCATCAACACATTCAGGGTGGACCACTCCGGGTTGCTGCTGTTGTAGGTGGTGGAAAAGGAAGACTGGGTGGGGATCAGGCCGGGAAGGCTGCTTTGCGACGCGGTGGGGGAGTGGGAATAGGCCACACAGCTCAACACCAGACGCCCCACCGTCGCCTTTGCCGCACGCGCCGTGGCCCAGGCCGACAGGCCATCGGCCAGGGTGGCCAGGGTGGCGGGGTCCGTAATGGAATTCTGCCCGTTCGTGGCGGTCAGCTTCGGGGCGCCGGCATCCTGCCCGGCGACGGCCGCCGCCTGCACGTCCAGCGAGAGCGCCAGCACCGAGAGCCCGTTGACGAGCTGCGCGTTGACCCGCGCCGCCACCTCCGGTGATAGGAAGAGGCCTTCCGAAGAAGTCAGGTCTGCCGCAGCGATATTCGCTGGGACTGAGATGGTGTAGCCCGTCAGATCCACGGGCGTCGCCCCCGTGGGGGTCACGGTACCGCTCTTGACAGGAAGCTGAAGTAGAAGCTGGTTCGTCACCGAGGTGATCAGGACCGAAGGGGCGGAAATCCGGGACAGGGTGAGGGACACCGTGCCAGAGGAGGTGCTTTCCTGGATCTTGCCCGGCATCAGCGCCGTGGAGGCCAGAAGCTGGAGCTGGTTGTTCAGGGTGGCCTGCGTGATCGCCAGCACCATGTCCCAATTATTGAGCGCGGTAGAGGAAAAACGTATGTACACATCAATGTACTGCGTGTGCTCGCCGTAGCTGTTGTTGGTGGTGCTGGAAGGCGCGAACCGGGTGTCCCCACTCACCGTATACGCCGCACTGGTGGCGCTGTTGTCGGGGAAATTCCAGTTGATTTGAACCGTATGATACTGACCCTGGCAACAGACCTGATAGGTGATGTAGCCCTGCGGACCGACGGTGGAGGCATCGCCGGACTTGGACACCTCCATCTGGCTGCTGCCCCCCGCCCCGATGGTGGAGGCCGGAGCGGAGCTGATTTTGCCGTCCTTCGGTGTGGGCGTTTGAAGGTTGATCAGGTCGTAGCCCGTGTTGTTATAAATGGTTAGGTAGGCATCGCGCGCGCTCATCGTAACGCCAAGGTCATGCCGCCTATACAACACGCGCATCCGCCCTACACCACACAGCGCCAAGATTCCAAAAAAGTTGTAATTCTGTTACCCGACCCGGCTGCCCCGGCCTGGCCCCCTCCCCGCCTCCACACAGTCCGCTATCCCCGCCTCTCCCCGGACGGCCCCTCCCCAACCGGCGCACAGGTCCCGCGTGCTCCTTCTCCTCTGCTCAGAGCGCGATAAATCAATCAGCAAACAGATCTGGTGGGACTCGACCCACCCCCGAATTTATCGGCCGGTGCCGCATCCTACACTCCGGCGCACGCCCATCGGGTCGCGCGCCCACCTCGGGCTCCCCACACGACCAGGGCGCTCCCAGCCCTGAGGGCACTTGCCCCACAGGCGAGCCCGGACTGCGCCGGCAGCAGCCCCCCCGCCCAGAAAACGCTACACTGCCGCTATGCATCTCTTCCTCCTCCTCGCCGCCTGCAGCCCCAACATTGTGTACAGTGACAAGCCTGTGGACAGTAGCAGCAGCGACTCGGAGTCCGACACCGACACCGACTCGGATACCGACTCGGATACCGACTCGGATACCGACACGGACGCCGACAGCGATCCCGAGCCCTGGACCGGTCACTACCCCGCCCAGCGGGTGGGCATCTTCTACCTGCTCTGGCATGCCTATGCCTACGACGCGGCGATCCGTAGTCCAGGCTACACCATCGAAGATGTGCTGCGCAGCGACAGCCTCGACTTCTCCGACCTGGTGTACGACGCAGGATTATTCTCCGAAGCCCAGGCTTTTCACTGGCACCAGCGGCCCACCTTGGGCTACTACAGCTTCTATCGCCCCCGCCCCGGCGAAGCCCCCTACCCCGAGCCCGACGCCGTCGCCGAATCTCCCGACATCCGTACGGTGGCGCGCGCCCATGCCACCACCCTGTGGGACAGCGGCATCGACTTTGTCTACGTCGACCTGACCAACCTCTCCAGCTTCAGCCCCTTCGCCGACGTGCTGGGGCTGCGACCCCTGGAAGTGCTGATCGAAGAGTGGGCCGCCATGCGCGCCGACGGTCTGCCCACCCCCCAAATCGCCGCATGGACCCAGGTGATCGACGTGGGCAGTGCCGAGCCGCTGCACCGAAGGGTCCTCGATGCCTACGACGCCGCCCCGGCCGACCTGATCTACAGCCACAACGGCCAGAAGGTGCTGTTTGTGGTGTCCAGTGTCCCCACCGACCCGGCGGGAATAGCGGAGATCAGCGGTCGGGGCGTGCTGACGG
>JBEIQS010000012.1:0-59390 GCA_040376425.1 Alphaproteobacteria bacterium
GCAATTTCACCGAAGCCGAGGTGGCCTCCCTCTACCAACAGCACACCGACACCACCGGCCAGGTTTTTGAAGCGGCGGCCATCGAGCGCGCCTTTTATTGGACCTCCGGCCAGCCCTTCCTGGTCAACGCACTCGCCCGGATTGTGGTGATGGAGCTGGCCCCCCACGGCGAGACCATCACCGCCGACCACATCCAGGAGGCCAAGCTGCGGCTGATCCTGGCCCGCACCACCCACATCGACAGCCTCTCCGAGCGCCTGAAAGAGGAGCGTATCGCCCGGATCATCAAGCCGATCCTGTTGGGAGAACCTGACTTTACGGTGGATCTCTCCTCGGACGACATGCAGTACTGTGTGGACCTGGGCCTGCTACGCCAAAAACCAAGGATAGAAGCGGCCAACCCTATCTATCGCGAAGTGCTGGTGCGGCTGTTGACCCTGTCCCGGCAGCCCAACCTGCCGGAGCGGGAGTGGCTACGCAACGGGAAGCTGGATGTGGGGGCACTGGTGGACAGCTTTTTTGTGTGGTGGCGTCGCCATGCAGATGCGTTGAGGAGGCGGGACGACACCCCCTACCGCGAAGCCGTGCCGCAGATTGTGTTTATGGCCTGGGTACAGAAGGTGGTGAACGGCGGGGGCGAGGTGGGGCGGGAATTTGCCCTGGGCCGGGGCCGCATCGACGTGGTGATCCACTTCGCAGGGGAGATCCACGCTTTTGAGCTGAAGCGGGTGACCGAGCACGACAGCCTGGAGACCATCCGGGAGGAGGGCATCGAGCAGACGGTGGGCTACCTGGATCGGCTCGGGACTTCGGAGGGTTGGTTGCTGATCTTTGATGAACGACCGCTCAGTTGGGAGCAGAAGTTGTGGCGGGAGGAGGTGGAGGTGGAGGGCAAACGGCTGCATCTGCGGGGGGGCTGACTCTATGACCCTTCTTTTCCTCCTCGCCTGTGCCCCCGAAGAGCTCCCCTTCTCCTCGGCGCCCGAAGCCTGTGCGCTGCTGTCCGACGCCACCGGCGAGCCCGACAGCATCCCCATGGCCTGCACAAACTCATGGGCCAGTGCCGATGATTGCCCCCATGTCGAGGTCAAACAGGTCTCCTTCCATGAAACCCAGATGCTGTGTGATGCTTGCGAGCAGGCTTCCGGAGCCTGCCTGATGGACATCTCCGAATGTAGCGGAGATTCTACGTCCACGGAGAATGTACTCACTCTGAATTGTGTCCAGATCGCAGGCCGATAGCCCCTCTACTCCCCCAGCACCCCCACCAAAGCCCGCAATTCCCCCAGCAAGGCCTTGTGCGCACGCGGCTCCAAGCGATCCCGCAAGCCCACCAACACCTGACGCGCCATCGCACGATCTTCGGTGCGCAACAGAATCCGGACCGCATCCAGCTCCAGACGGGCCTGCACCGAAGCCACGGCCGCTGCAGGGCGGCGCAGGAGCACACGGGCGGCCTCCCAGGCATCCCCCTTGATGGGCGCACAAAGGCCAAAAAGCGCCAGGCGCAGCGACTCCGTGTCCGCCGGAAGATCGGGGGGCCAGGATGGATCTTGGAAGAGAGGCGCCAGATCGGCTCCCTCCTCCATCACCGCCAACGCACGCACTACCGGCGCCCAGACTCCCAACAAACGTCCCTTCCCGACCGTCAAAATCTCCTTCAGCTCGCGCGCCAGACGCTCCGCCTCGGCCCGCTCCCCGGCCTGCCAAAGCGCCCAGACCCGCAGCGAGCCGGCCACCGCCGCACCCGTCGCCAGTGCATAACCTTCGGACAGCTCCTCGATCTCGTCGGAAAGCGACATTGCCTCGGCAGTGTCACCCGCAAACAGTGCCAGCTCGGCCCGCTGGCGCAACAGGCGCACCCATGCCTCGGCCGCGCGGGGATCGGCAGGTTGCCCCTGGATCGACATCGCCAGGGTGCGCGCCCCCGGATCGTCACCGGCCGCCCGACGCAACAGAACCTCGCCCCAGAGCGCATCAATCGCACAGGCCCGCCCGCCGGCCTCGCCCAGCTCCTGCACCTGGCGCAACAGCCGGCTCATCCCCCCCAGATCCCCCTGCTGAAAGCGAAGGACCGCCAGGCCCATCGCCGCCTCGGGCCAGACGATCTCACCCTGCGGCAGCGACACCACCGCCTGCTCCAGCGCCCCCATCGCCTCCGGCATCCGCCCGCGCGCCAGTGCCACCAGCCCCACCCCTGCCAAGGCACGCCCCTGCGAGGCCACATCCCCCTCGGAGCGCGCCGCCAGCAGGGCCTGCGCATAGGCATCCCCCGCCGCCTCGATCCGGTCCGACGACCGCAGCGCGTCGCCCAGGGTCGTAAACAACTGCCGCCGAAGCTGCGCCGCCTCTACCGGGCCCAGCGTCGCCTCTGCCGCCTCGCGGGCTTCCAGCGCCCGCTGGCTCAACTGCCGCGCCGTAGCCGTGTCCCCCCGGCGCAGCGCCCGCCCCGCCCCCTGGATCAACAGCGGATAGGCTCCCGCCGGATCGCCGCCCTGGATCATGTGCCAGGCTGCCACCTCGGCGATGGCCCCCAGGCGGCGGCGATAGAGCTGCTGCATCGCAAGTGCAGCCACACGGTGCAACAACATCCGGCGCTCCGGCGCCATACTTTCGATGGCAACCTGAGCGCGTCGGGCCGAAGGAATACTATAGACTTCCTCCATTCCTTCTTCCCGAAGCTCCAACAGCCCTTGACGCTCCAAAAGCCGCAGGGACTCCTGCAGCGCCCCATCACTTGCACCGGTCAACGCCAACAGCAGCGGCACCGAAGCGGGCGTGGCCGCCGGCCCACGCAGCACGGCCACGGCCTCTACCACCTCGCGCTGCAACAGCGGGAGTTGCTCCAAAAAGCGTGCTTCTACCGAGCGTACCCGGTCCGGCAGAGGCAGAGGCTCGCTGCCCCGGAAGGACTCCACCGGCCGTAGCGCCCGCAGCATCCCATCCGGCCCCTTCTGCACCCAGCCCGCAGCGGCCAAGGCATCCAATTGCTCCAGGATCAACCCTGGTACGCCGGCCAGCTCCTCCTGAAGGCGGCGGCCGAGAACGGCACCCACCCCGCCCCCCAGGCCGCGATCGCGCAGCATGCCGCGCACCGCCTCCCGATCCAGGCCGCCCGGGCGCAGCAGCTCCACGCCCAGGCCGGTGTCCACCCCCGAAAGAATCCCATAGGAGGCGGGCGCATCCACCACCCGCGCGGGCGGATCCACACCTTCGGGCAGACTGCTGCACACCAACAGCAGCGGCCCTGCCTCCATCGTGAGTTTTTGCTGGAGCACCTGCAGCAGACCTTCGGCCACGGCCGACGGCGCCAGATCCAGATCATCCACCACCAGAAGCGTGGGGGTATCGCCCAAGCCCTCCATCAGGCGCCAGGAAAGCTCCCCCGTGCTGGGAGCTGTCGGCAGACCCTCCAACAATTGCTCCAAGGCATCCGGGGTGGCCCCCACCATCAGGCAGCGCAGCCCTTGCTCCCGTCCCCGCTCCGCAATCTCCAACAGCAGGCGCGTCCGACCGCTTCCACGCCCGCCCACCACGGCCACCACACCTCCAACGCCCTCCTTCACCAAGGCGCGCACCCGATCCTGCACCTGACGAAGCTCCTCGGCGCGACCGTGGATGGGCAGCAGCGTGGGCGGCGCGGCGGCCAGAGCCAGCAACACCTGACGGGCAGAAACATAGCGTCGCGCAGGATCTTTTTCGAGCAGCTTCAGACAGACCCGCTCCAGGTGGCGGGGGATGGTCGGGTCCAGCTCGGAGGGCGGTCGCGGCGCCTGGGACAGGTGGCGGCTCAGATAGCCGGCGATACTGTCGGCTTGTACCGCCTTTTTCCCCGTTAGCAGGTTGTAGAGGATGGCCCCCAGAGAGTAAAGATCCGCCCGAGAATCTACCTTTTCACCCATGATCTGCTCGGGAGCCATAAAGGCCACCGTGCCCACCAACCTGCCCACGACGGTCAAAGAGGTATTGAAGTGATCGGTATCCTTGACTACACCAAAATCGGAGAGCTTGGGCACGCCGGTGTGGGAGACCAGGATGTTCCCGGGCTTCAGATCGCGGTGGATCAGCCCCTGCTCGTGGATGTAGCCCAGCGCATCACAGATGCAGCGGAAGAGGCTCTCCACCCGCTCAAAACGGTCGGTGGGCGGCTTTTTTTCCCAGCGCTCCAGGAGGGTTCCCAGATCGGTGCCCTCCACCAGCTCCAGCGCCAGATAGGGATGCTCGCCCGCCACCCCCGCGTCGAAAACCCGCACCACATGCGGGTGGGAAAGACGCTTCAGCGTCAGATACTCACGATCAAAACGTTTCCGCTCTTCGGTAGTCACCCGAGAGGGATGCAGCACCTTCAGGGCCACGTCGCCCGTGGGCCCCTCGGCCCGGTAGACCGTGGCCATGCCACCTACACCCAGCTCGCCGGTGATGCGGTAGGGACCGACCCGGTCCCCCACTTGCGGCATGGAAGTGAACTTCACTCTGCCGCCGGATGCAGCCACAGAGCTGCAAGAAAGCGCTCAGAGTCCTCGCGCCCCAATGAGGCCGCAAGAGAACGTGCCAACCCATCTGCGATACGACGATGGCGCGCCCGGCTCACCTCGTCGCCCCCCAGAGTGGCCAGACAGTGGCCCTTCAAGGCGTAGAGGCGGAAGCCGCAGGCATCTGCACGGCGCACCGCCGACTCCGCACGGCGTGCCGCCTCGGCCCGGTCCCCCAAAGCGGCGTAGCCGCGAGAAAGAGCAAGATCCAGGCGGCACTCCTGATAGGGCCAGCGGATGCCCGGCACCTCCTGGGCCTGCAAGAGCAGCTTCTGGGCGCGCTCCGGATCGCTCGCCGCCACATGGCGCGCACGCCATGCCAAAATCATCGGCGTAAACCCTTCGCTATCGTGGCGTGGCAACAGCTCGTCGCAGGCATCCAGCTCGTCCGCCACCCGATCCAGCTCGCCCGCAGCCCAGGCAGCACGTGTCAGAACAACACGTCCAAACAGCTCTTCCGAGGGATCACCCAGCTCCGAAAGCATCGCCAGCCCCTCTTCGGCCACCGTCAGGGACTCGTCGATATGCTCCATATCGCAAAGGATCAGCGCTTTGTAGCAGAGAGATCGGGCGACACCGGGTGGGTGGTGGTTCTCGCGCGACTCGCTGCGGGTGCGCTCCGCCAGCTCCAGACCGCGCTTGAGGTTTCCCGTAAAGTGGTGGATCTCCACCAGATTTCCGCGGGCCGTCGCCAGGGGAGCCACCAGCCCCTCCTGCTCGAAAATCATCGCACTCTGCTCAAAACTGCGGCGGGCCTCGGCCGTCTGGCCCTTGCACAGGGCGGCCAGACCCAGGCCATTGTAGCCAAAGGCGGTTGCACGAGGATCTTTGGTCGCCTCCCCCACCGTCAAAAGCTCTTGCCAGTAGCGACGGGCCTCGTCCAAATCTCCCTGCGCCCACGCCACCCCGGCCAGCACCTGAAGGGGCGTCGAACGCGGAGCACCGCCGGTCGTCCGTAGCGCTTCCTGGGCATAGGCCCTCGCTTCTTCGAGACGCCCAAGCTGGCGTGCCTGCTGGCCCAGCTCGCCCGCCGCCTCGGCGCGCAGGTCGTCGTCCCTCAGCTCTTCGGCCAGGCTGCGGGCGCGGGTCAGGTCATCCAGCGTCTCGTCGAAGCGGCCCAGGTGCTGCAGGGCACGGGCACGGGACAGCAGCAGACCGGCCAGGCGACGGTCCGCCTCGTCCAGCGGAAGCTGGCCGCGGGCGGAGGGCTCCAGCGCCAACGCACGCGTAAAATAGTCGGCCGCATCGATCATAAATGCGCTGTCCAGGCGGCTGTGCCCCGCACGGACCAGGTAGGCATAGCCCTTGCCATGAAGCTGGCCCTGCTCAAAGTGCCAGGCCAGCGGCTCCAACACCCGCTCCAGGTTGTGGCGCTCGCGCCGCTCCAACACCTGCCCGATACGCTGATGTACCGCTGCTTGCTGGGCTTCTGTCAACTGCTCCAGCAAAATCTCCCGCAAGGAGGACTGAGCCAATCCGTAGCGCCGCTCACCAACCCGACCCCTCACCAGCCCCTGAGCTTCCAGGGCCGACAGCTCCGCCTGCACATCCACCTCTGAGCGCCCCAGGACGTCGGAGAGCAGCTCAGGCGTCAGCTCCAGAACGCCGACCGCCAACACTTCCGCAACCATACGCACCGAGGGCGGAAGAAGGCGAATACGGGCCTCAATGGCCGCGCGCACCGAGCTGGGAACCGGCAGGGTGGAGCGCTGGATCTGGCTCTCATCCAGGCTCAGCTCCAAGCGCCCATCGCGGGCCACCAGCACCTCCTCCTCCAAAAGTCCGCGCAGCATCTCCTGGATAAAGCCCTGGTTACCCTCTGACTCTTGGTGGATCCTCTGCGCCAGAACCCGCGCCGCCGGGCTCTCGCCCACCAGCGTACCAATCAGCTCCTCGACCGCCTCCACCGAGAGGGGGTCCAGGATGATCTGTACTGGCCGGAAAAGTTCTTTGAAGCGCTGGATCTTCTCCTCGTCCATGGTCGGATCAGCCGTGACCACCCACAGCACCGCCTGCTCGGCCAAGGTCACCGTGTTCCGGATCAGGTACTGGAGGAGATCCCAGGAGGAAGGATCCAGCAGGTGAAAATCGTCCAGAAGCAGAAGGCGCGGGTTCCCGTGCTGGCCGATCAGCAGGTTGCGGTAGGTGGAGTACACCACATGGCGATCCACCCGACCACCGCGAAGGGCCTCCGCAAGCTGGCGGGGGCCGCTCATGCCGCCGGCGGCCAGCGCATCAAAAAGTCGGTCGAAGGCACCTAAGGGCAGGTCAGAAGCCGCCGCATGCGTGCGGATGGCGAAGATATCGCAGCGCTTCGCCACATCCACTGCCACCCTGGCCATCCGGCTCTTCCCCATGCCGTTGGCACCGGTGATCAGCACCACACCCCCCGAGCCGGCAGTACAGCGGATCACCCGCTCGGAAAGCGCCAGAACTTCCAGGTCCCGCCCTACCAAGGGCTGGGGGCCCAAGGGCCCTGGCGGCTCCAACATCGCGAGCAGATGCGTCGCCGTGGGGAAGCGTTTTTCAGGATCTTTCTTCAGAAGGCGAAGACAGACGTCCTCCAAAAGTGGGGGCACATCTTCCGCCAGCTCCGAGGGGGGGCGGGGCGCCTGGTGGAGCTGCTTCTCCAAAAAGCCGGCCAGGGTGCGCGCAACAAAAGGCTTCCGACCTGTCAACAAAAAATAGAGTACCGCACCCAGGGAGTACAGGTCGGCGCGACGGTCCACGCGCTGCCCCTGGATCTGCTCTGGCGAAACATAGGCCACGGTCCCCAGGAATTCGCCATGACTCGTCAGTTCACCACCGGCCTCCTTCACCACCCCGAAGTCCATCAGCTTCAGGCTACCGTCCGGCAGGATCATCAGGTTTCCGGGCGTAAGATCCCGATGCACCAGGCCGAAAAGGTGGATGTACTCCAGTGCCGCCGCAGCCTGCCGTAGCACCGAGCGGGCCAGCGCAAAACGCTCCGCAGCGGAGGGGGGCCGCGACTCCCAGCCCTCCACCACCTTGCGGAGATCCACGCCACGAACCAGCTCCATTCGATACCAGGGACGATCACGGAACAGGCCGGCCTCGTACACGGCGGCGATGTTGGGGTGGCAGAGCCGGGAGAGGAGGCGGAACTCGCGCTCAAAGCGGGCCAGCGCTTCTGCGCCTTCCACGCCGGGATTCATCAGCTTCAGCGCCTGACGCTCCCCCGATTCCACATGCTGCACCTCATAGACGGTGGCCATGCCTCCGCGTCCCAGAAGAGAATGAATCTCCCAGGCACCGAGACGCTGCTGTAGCAGAGGATCGTGCATCCGTGCGTGCTGGAGGTGGCCGCCAGCCCCACTCCTTTATACGTTCCGTGGGCGGGTGCCAAACATGAAACACCCGGGAGGCCGAGATGCGCCTGGAAGCCTACGTCCGAACCGACACCGGACCCGTTCGTGAAAACAACGAGGATAACTTCCTTGTCGATGAGGATGGAGGTCTGTTTGTCGTCGCCGACGGGATGGGCGGGCACGCGGCTGGAGAAGTGGCCTCGCGCGTGGCGGTGGACACGATCCGAGAACTGCTCGAAGAAGCTCCTTCTCCCGAGGAGACCCGACTCGACCGAAACGTGCAAGACCCGGCGGACGAGCTGCGGGAGCGCCTGCGCTATGCCATGAACCAGGCCAGCTATCGGATCCGAAAGGAAGCCCAGGCCAACCCCCAGTATTCAGGCATGGGAACCACCCTGTGTGTGCTGTTGGTCGAGGCCGATCAGGCCCACCTTGCACACGTGGGCGACTCCCGGGTCTATCTGATTCGGGACGGGCAGATCCTGCGGTTGACCCGCGACCATACGGTGGTGCAGCAGGAGATCGACGCCGGCCGGCTGACTCCCGAGATGGCCCGGCAGGTGCCACATCGCAACTACCTGACCCAATCGGTGGGCTATCATGGGCCTGTAGAGCCCGATACATCCACGCGCCCGCTGCAACCGGGTGATGTATTCCTGCTCTGCTCCGATGGGCTCACCGATCCGCTGGATGATCAGGCCATCGCCGCCATCTGCGACCGCACCGATCTGGCCGATCTGGCGGAAACCCTGGTTTCCGAAGCCCTTAAGGCAGGCGGGGAAGACAACGTGACGGTCGTGGTTGTCGGTGTCCGAAGCTGAATTGTCAGTCCAGATCCTGTAGGGACAGCCCGGCCGCATCGCGTGGCGAAAGCAGTGGTTTTTCGCCATTCAGCAGAGGCCAGGTGATATTCAGGGTGGGGTCGTCCCAGCGGATCACGCGCTCGCCCGGCGGATACCAGGGCGCGGTGACCTTGTAAAAGACCTCAGCATCGGCACTGGTCACATAGTAGCCATGCGCAAACCCCTCGGGAATCCACAGAGATTTCCGACCAGATGCGTCCAGTAAAATGCCTGCCCACTGCCCGAAGGAGGGCGAACCGGGGCGCAGATCCACCACCACATCAAAAATCTCGCCCGAAAGGACACGAAGGAGCTTGGCCTGCGGCAGACCCCGCTGAAGGTGCAGCCCCCGAAGCACCCCTCTCTTCGAAAAAGAGACGTTATCCTGAACAAAATTCGCCTGTATCCCCTGCTCGGCGAAGGTGGTGAAATTCCACGCTTCCATAAAAAAGCCGCGCTCGTCCTCGTGGATCTGGGGCTCCAACAGGAGAACATCCGGAAGGCGGGTGGGGAGGGCCCGCATCAGGGGAGAACCAGGCCGCGGGGGCGAGCAGGACGACGGGACATGCGTCCTCCTAACCAGCAGGCGGTGTCGCCGATGGCCTGCGTTAGAAGGAGGGGGAGGATGCAACGACATGTGGATGCTGCTTGTGGCCTGCACCGCGCCCGACCACACCACCAAGGACAGCCCGGACATCGGGACGGATAGTGCCGCGGAGGAGGAAGACAGCGTAGAGCTCCCATCCGACTCCGACGGCTGTGGGAAGCCCAGCAATCTTCGCGCCGGTGGTGTGCAAGTCGAGATCGACGCAGGGGCAAAAGGTGGCGGGATTCGAGGGTTTTTTCTCTCCCTGCCCAAGGACTACGACCCCGATGTTCCGCACCGGCTGGTGCTCGGCTACCCCGGAACCAATTGGGTAGGCGAGCAGATCCAACCCTACCTGGACCTGGAAAAGTACGCCAGCGAGCCCACGATCTTCGCATATCCCGACCCGCTGTGGCGGGACTTTGACGGCTGGGGCAACTATGGCGGCTGGCTGCTGGGCCCGCACGCCGCCCCCGCCGATGGAATGGAGGACCTGGTCTACACCGAGGCCATCTTGGACGAGCTGGAGGCCTCCTACTGCATCGACACCGAGCGGATTTTTGCCACCGGACACTCCTGGGGCGGCGACATGGCCGCCGTCGTCGCCTGCTTCTTGGGCGACCGGGTCCGGGCCGCCATCCCCATCGCCGCGAACGAGCCCTACTGGTTCCGTCCCGACCAGGGCGACCTCTCCTGTGCGGGCAACACCGCCGTCTGGACCTTCTTCGGCATCGCCGACGACCACTTCACCTGGCAGGACTATCCCGGGCAATTCGGAGAGGAACAGGACAACTTTTGGGCCGAAGAACACGGATGCAACGATAAAACCACCGACTTGAACCTTTCCGTCGGGAGCTGCATCGAACACAAGGGGTGTACGGCAGAAACCAGGCTCTGTCTGTACGGCGCCGAGAGCGGACATCAGGCTCCCGAGGACTTTGCAGGCATCGCCATGGACTGGTGGGAGGGCTTTTGAGAGCGGGCACGCCGGGAATGTGCGGCAGACCGGGCGGGAGACTCCGCCCGGAATGGGCCCTGGCCTTGCTGATGCTGGGCGGCGGATGCAGCCCGCGCAGCGCCGAGGAACGCGCGATCACCATCGTAATTACGGTGGATACGCTGTCACTGGCGATGGCCAACCAGGTGGGCCTGTGCGCCGATTTACAGGCCTTGGTGGGCGAGTACGGCCTGGATCTGGCCTGTTTGCAGGGGGCCGTGGCCCCCAGTAGCTGGACCGGTGAGTCTCATGCGCGATTTTTGTTTCCGCAAAACAATATCGGCAAAAGAAGAAGCCTCCCCGAGCCGCCCTGTGGGCAGGACTCGGTCTTGGGCACCATCCGGAAGGAGAACGGCGGCTTCTATATTTTTGGTACGGACAACCTGATGTTAGGGGACTCCAGCAAAGAGCCCTGCGGGTGGGGCCATACCGCCTTCACCCAGGGTGCGGACAAGGTGTGGGAGACCGCGCTGAGTCCGCGAGAGATCGTGGGGGTGGCAGAGAGCGAGCGTCCGGTATCGGGAGCCCTGGACAGCTTTGAAAAACAACTGAACTCCGCCCACGGCGTTCAGATGTTCCTGAACTTTGTCGAGCCCGGAGGCCATGAACCCCGCTGTTGGTCCACCCCTACCAGTGCCGCCTGTGAGGAGCTGTGGCAGATCGCCGTCAACAACGGTCTGGCCGACACAACGGCGGACCGGGTCGAAACCTGGCTCTCGGACGACTTCAACGCAAAAATTGTACGTCTCTTCGCCGTCACCAAGCAGGACCAGGAAAGCCGCTGGAGACCGCTGTTTTGGAGCATGATCGAGGACGCGGTCAACAGCCTCAAGGGCCCACGGCTGTTCGACCGGCTGCGGCGGATCCTGGACGCCACCCGGGAGGCCGGGCGGCTCGGCGATCTGAAGTTGGTGATCGTGGGAGATCATGGCGAAAATCCCTGTGTCTTGCGGGGCCTGGGCGATGAGAGCCTGAACTGCGGCCACCTCGGTCTCCCCAGCGAATACACGGCCTTTGTCCCGGTCTACACCAGCCCCGCCGCCATTGCCCAGCGGTGGGTGGACACCGGAATTGCGGGAGAAGGCGGAAAAGTGTGGTCGCTCAGCAACATGGCCTACGGGCTGGTGGCCGAAGTGGGGCTTCCGGTGCCAGAAGATTGGCCCGCTACGGAGCCGGTGGGAACCGCCACAAACTGGATCTGCGAAGGCCCTGAAGGAAGTGGGCAATCGGGCGTCCACATCGAGGGCGAGCTGGCCGCACGCTGCCGGCACGGCACCTGCGACGTCGCCACCTTTCGCCTGCCCACCGATGGCCTGTCCACCAGCCAACCGCTGGACGAAGTCCCAGAAAACTTCGCGTCGTGGATCTCCGAGCCGGATTGGTTCACCACTGCCTGCAGAAAATAGCCACCGCCTGCACAGGCCCGCCCCCCTTCGTACCCGTTGCTACTGAGCGTGATGGTGGCCCGCCGAGGCCCACGCGCCGCAGGCCAACGCGGATAGTCTGGACGAAGGAAAGACCCACCATGCGCCTCTGGCTCCCGCTTCTTCTCACCGCCTGCAGCGGAACCACCGAGAATCCCGGCAAAGACAGCGACCCGTCGGACCAGGACTCCCCGCCTGTGGACTCCGCCGATGACTCCGGCGACTCCGGGCAGGACTCCCAGCCCCCGCCCGAAGACGCCGACGGCGACGGCTATGCCGCTGATGTGGACTGCGACGATACCCGCGCCAACATCAACCCCGGTGCAGCAGAGACCTGCGATGCTTTGGGCCTGGACGAAGACTGCGACGGGCTGACCGAGGACGAAGACCCGAACGTGACCGGTACAAGCCGGTGGTACGCCGATGCGGACAGCGATGGCTACGGAGACGACGATGTGCCGGTGGACACCTGCACCGCTCCCGCCGGCCATGTGCCCTACGGAGGCGACTGTAACGACGCCAACGCCGCCTTCAACCCGGCGGCGACCGAAGCCTGCGGCGAGAACACCGACTACAACTGCGACGGTTCTACCGGCAGTGTGGACGCCGACGGGGATCAGACCGAAGCCTGCCTGGACTGCGACGACAGCGACGCCACCATCTACCCCGGCGCCACCGAGCGCTGCGACAGCCGGGACAACAACTGCGACGGCACCGTAGACGAAGCATCCGCCGAAGACGCGTCGATCTGGTACGAGGATGCCGACGCCGACGGCCATGGCACCGCCGGCAGCGTCACCACCGCCTGCAGCGCCCCAGCCGGCTTTGACGACGACGCCCTGGACTGCGATGACAGCTCCCCCACGGTCTACCCGGGCGCAGCCGAGACGGCGCTGGACGGCGTGGATCAGGACTGCGACGGCTGGGATCTGGGGGCCGATACCGACGGCGACGGGCTGAACGACTCCGATGAGCTCAGCACCGACCCCCTGGACCCGGACAGCGACGACGACGGGCTGAACGATGGCGACGAGGTGGCGCTGGGAACCGATCCGCTGGTAGCCGACTCCGACGGGGACGGATGGGCGGATGGAGAGGAGGTCAGCGGCTACACCGACCCGCTGGACAGCACCGACCACGCCCTCACCGGCGGCTGGGCGCTGGGCTCCTGTCGCAACAGCATTGTCTCTACCGGCACCTCTGTGGGGGACATCGCCCCCAACTTCGCGATGATGGATCAGAACGGGGACACGGTGCGGCTGCATGACTTCTGCGACCGGGTCGTTCTCCTGGACTTCAGCGAGTTCTGGTGAAGTACCTGCCAAGCGGCAGCCTCCGGTCTGGAGGTCAAATACAACACCTACGCATCCTACGGCTTCATCGCGATCACCGCTGCCTCCCAGGACGCCCAACGCAACGCCGTGAACCAGGCTGATCTGTCGGCCTGGGCCACCTACTACGGGCTCAGCTTCCCGGTGCTGCAGGACACCAACGCCGCCACGGACCGGCTGTACGACCCCAACTCCCGCAGCCGGCCGACCTATGTGCTGATCGGCCCCGGCGCCGAGATCCTGTCCATCGGAAGCCCGGTCACCGCCTCCGCCATCGAAGCGGCGCTGCCGAATCCCTACCCCTGATCGCCCACAGACGCCTTGTGGGGCGCTCCATCCCCGACCACCGGGATGCCCACCGGCGCCTGCGGCGCTCGGGCCGCACGCGCCTTGCATGGTGTGGAGAAAACTCCCCTTATTACCCCGCCCCCTGCTGAATGAACCCTCATTCAGTGCCGAAAGGCGCACCTCTGTCCGGGAGCAGCTCCCCGCAGCGATGGCCGCCCGATGTGCCCCGAGCCGGGATACTCTCCCCCATGCTCCTGCTTGTTGCATGCCATCCGGAGGACCTGCCGCTCGACCGTCCCGAGGCGCCCGACACCGGGGTGGAGGTCATTCCCGAGGTGCCGGAGGATACCGGGCCGCCAGAAGACGAGGCCGACGCCGTTTTTGACCTGGAGGCCGTGCACCGGATCGACCTGACGATGGCGGAGGGCGACTGGCTGCAGGTGCGGGACAATCCCGCCACCGAGCTCTGGGTTGCCGCCGACTTTGCCTGGAATGGCGAGGTGGTGGCGAACATCGGCATCCGCGCCTTCGGGCAGGGCTCGGTGGTTGCCGGTAAACCTCCGCTCAAGCTGGACTTCGACCGCTACGAGGCGGGTACCGAGTGGCGCGGGCTGGAGCAGATCAAGCTGGACAGCTCCACGCAGGATGCGGGCTTTTTGAACGAAGTGGTAGGCACCCGTGCCCTTCGGGAGCTGGGGCTTCCGGCGGCGCGCACCGGCTGGGCTCAGGTCTACGTCAATGGCAACCTCGCGGGCTTTTTTGTGGTGATGGAGTCCATCGACGACCAATTCCTGAAGCGGTGGTACGCGGGCGACGATGGGCCGCTCTATGGAATGGGAACCTGGATGTACGGCCAGGGGCTGAATCCGATCACCTGGGGTACGGTGCTGGATTGGTATGTCCCCCAAACCTCTGTGGGAGGCGACGGAAGTGAGATCCTGGCCGCCATCGACGCCACCGCGACCGGGACGGACGAAGATTTTGCCGCCGCGGTGGACGTGGACCGCTTCACCCGCATCGCGGTGACCCGCTCGGCCATGGGCGCCATCGATCAATTCGCGGCCGATGGAAACAATTTCTATCTGTACGTGGATGAGGGGCGTATCACCCCCATCGCCTGGGACCTGGATGCCGACCTTGGCTACCCCTACTACTTCCCCAATGCGCTGGAGATGGGCCTGGAAGAACCCTGGTTGTGGTCACACGCACGCTACAACCCGGTCACCGGCGCGCTGTACTCCGACCCGGTGCACGCCCGGGCGGTTGCAGCCGGGTGGGACATCCCCGGCTTTCTGGACACGTTGCTCGCGGGACCCCTGGATTGGAAGCGCCTGGACCACCAGATCAACGGCTATACCCAGACGATCCGCGCGGCGGCCTGTGCCGACACCTACACGTCCTGTGCGGCCTTCGAGCAGCGGGTCATCGACCTGCGCTTCTTCCTCCACACCCGGCTCGCCCGCCTTGCCGGCCAGGAAGTTGCGGACTGTGCCGACGCTCCCGCGTGGGAGCTGAACGCAGTGCAGGGCTCGGCGACGATCGGGGCGAGCGGCTGGGGACCCGGCTTTATGGTGGGCGGGGTCCACGCCTGCGAGGGGATCTACGCGCCTGCCCCCAGCCGGGTGGCGCTGACCGTCGGCGCGGGCACCTTCTCCGGCGCGGCCGGGGTCCACGACCAGAACATGAACCCGTCCGCGGGCGTCCACTTCGTGATTCTCCAGGATGGCGTTGCCTTGTGGGAGCAGACCGTGCGGGCCTATCAGGAGGCGGCGCCATTCTCGGTGCCCGTCCAGGCGGGCACGGTGCTGCTGGTGGCCACCGGCCAACAGCCCGCCTACGACGGAGCATCCTGGGTGAACCTGAGCGTGCCCTGAGGCGCACGGCCGGCGGCCACGATCCAACGGCCCGGCCAAAAGGATAGCTTCCGGCCATGAACCCCGTCGCCCTCACCGGAGCCTCCGGCTTTCTCGGCAGCCACATCGCCGAGGCCCTGCTGAGCGGCGGCCTGCGCGCCGTGGTGCGCAGCCCCGGAAAGGTGGCGCAGCTCCAGGCGCGGGGAGCCGAGGTGGCGGAGGCCGATCTGTCGGATCCTGCCGCCTTGACGCGCGCTTTTGTGGGGGCGCGGGCGGTGGTCGCCAATGCCGCGCTGGGCTCCTATCTGGGCGACATGCAGGATTTTGTGCGGGCCAACGTGGAGGGGACCGAGAACACGCTCCGGGCGGCTGCGGCGGCCGGCGTGCCGACGGTGGTGCTGATCTCGTCCACCGGCGTGTACCGGACCCGCCTGCGGCAGATTTTGGGCGAAGATACCGAGCGCTACGGCAGCAAGCCCTGGCGCTCGTGGAGCGACCTGACCACGGACTGGCGCTACTCGCTCACCAAGCACCTTGCCGAAGAGCGGGCCTGGACCCTGGCCAAAGAGCTGGGGCTGGGCCTGACGGTGCTGCGACCGGGCCCCATCTACGGAAGCCGCGACAGCCGCTGGACCGCCCGCTTCCTGCGCGCTTTTGGCCGTCGCCTCGTCTTCGCACCCACCATTGGTGTTCCGATGGTGCATGCCGGGGATGTCGCGAAGGCGGTCGTAGCCGCCGTCGCCCGCCCCCGCCTGGCCGGCCGGGCCTTCAACCTGGCCGGACCGCCCACTTCCATCGTCACCATTCTGCGCACGCTCACACAGATTCGCGGGCGTGGCCCCATCATCGTGCCGATTCCCCTTCCCATTTGGGTGGCCTACGACACGCAGGCAGCCCACAGCCACCTGGACTTCCGGAACCGCCCGCTGGAGGAGGGACTGCGCGAGGTGTTGGAGGGGGGTGGGTAGTTTTTCAAGTTTGTGGACGTCCACAAAGTTGAAAAAAGGGGGGGCCCACCGATGCCTAGCCAAAAGCCCCCACCCTACCGCATGCGGAATCCATTTCGTTGTGGCCCACTCCCACACAAAAAGGATAAATTCCCTATCATCCACCCGAGAAAACCATGCTCTCCCCTCTCCCCACCCCACAGCCCCCCGAGCTGCAGCGCCCACAGACCCAGACCAGCCACCCCCAGCATCAGTGCAGCCGGGAAAAAGAAGCGCCACGACTCGATCTTCACTTGTTCCTCCGCGCCACCAGCTCCTCCCGAAAAGCCTCCCGATCCGCCACCGTCAGCCGCGCGCACAGCGGAAAAAGCTCAGCCTCCTCCAGGAGGATGTGCGGAATCAGCACCGATGAAAGTTGACGACTCGCATGCCGGAGCGCCTCCACCTCCACCGTCCCCCCTTCCGAGAGCTTCAGGAGCAGGGGCAGCAAAACTTCCAGCGCCGCATCGATCTGCACATGCTCCGCTGCCAATCTGCCTACAAGTGGAGCCGCCTCTGGCGCCACCTTCATCAGCCGCGGCCCGAGCGACCGATCTTCATCGGCGGCATGGAGCGGAAGCCCCTCCGAAAAGTAGCGGTGCGCCTGCGCCGCCGCCGGGGGCACCTGCGGATCGCGCAGGGAGAGGAGCGCACAGAGCCGCTCCAAGCCGGAAGTGTATTGTCGGATACGATCATGGCAGGCGGTCAGGGCGGCCACCGGATCGGCGGGGGGCTGAGGGAGGCTCAGGTGTGGGCGCATCACCTCCTTGTTGCAAAGCCTGTGCCAAGCCCGGCTCCCCGGTTATAACAGCGCCCCTTCAGGAGTCCCCATGCCAAACGCGACCGTTACCTTTGATACCTCGGAAGGCACCTTCCACGCCGAGCTCTTCCAGGACCACATGCCCATCACCACGGGCAACTTCATCAAGCTGGCCCAGAGCGGCTTCTACGATGGCCTGCATTTTCACCGGGTGATCCCCAACTTCATGCTGCAGTTTGGCTGCAAGCACAGCAAGGACCCCAACAGCCCCTACGCCGGCACCGGCGACTCCCCCCTGGGCAACATCAAGGACGAGTTCACCGCCAAGATCTCCAACGACCCCGGCACCCTGTCCATGGCCAACACGGGCGCCCCCAACTCCGGTGGCTCCCAATTCTTCGTGAACACCGTCCACAATGCCTACCTGGACTGGTTCGACAACCGTACGCCCTCCAAGCACCCCGTCTTCGGAAAGGTGACCCAGGGCATGGACGTGGTCAAGAAGATCGAGGCGCTGGGCACCCGCAGCGGCAAGGTCTCCAAGCCCGTGCGGATGAACAAGGTCACCGTCACCCTCGGAAATTGACGCCAAAACGGGGGGCTGTATATTTTTTTGCATCTGAGCCCCCCCAACCGGCTCCAGATCCTATACCATTCGGTAAGTTTTTGGAGCAGGGATGGCAGAGACCTACATACGCCTGGATCGGCCCGCAATTCCAAAAGAGCAGCTTGGGAACGCCATCTATGGCAGCATCATGCACCTCGGCTCCCCTGCTCTTTTTGTGGTCTTTCTGGCCGTCTTTGGCGTAACCCTGACTTCAACCTTCCTGTCCTTCATGGCAGTCTCAGCGATCTTTACGCCGCTGACGCTGTGGGAAGAGAAGCGGAATGCGTCGGTGAAGCTGCCCGCCCCCACCCCCAAGGAGTGGTGGGATGGCATGGGCATGGTCTTCATCAAGGGGATCGCCATCGGTGGTGGTTTTGTCACGGTAGGCTGGTGGGCCCTAAAGCACATCAGTCCCTACCCTGCACTGTCTAACAGTTGGTGGCTGATCGCCCTGGCCACCATTGGCACCGACTTCGCCTACTACCTGATCCACCGTCTGGTCAGCCACGGGTCTGGAGATGGCGCGATCGTCCGGTACTATCGCAAAAAGCACGGCGCACATCACTCAGTGACCGAGCTGGACTTTCTGCGTGGGAACCAGTCTTCGATCGCGGATACGGCTTTTACCCAGTTCCAGCCGTCTCTCATCGTGCTCTCGTACGTGATGGGCATGGACCTGCCCGCCACCTGGGCCGCCTACTTCCTGATTCTGGCGCTCCAGGCCACCGACCACACCAGCGTGACCTACAACATCGGCTGGTTGAAATACATCTTCATGGACAACCACGCGCACAAGCTGCACCACTGCCGGCGCGGAAACCTGGTCAACCATGCGGCCGCTTTCTCGGTCTTTGATCGCTTCTTCGGGACCTACTACGAGGATTGGGAGCTTTCTTCCAACCATCTCCACCACCACAACATCGCGCGGCCCATCCGTGCGCTGCGCGGCGAGTCGAAGACCGGCTATGCCCTGATCACCGGCGCCAGCAGCGGCATCGGCCTGGCCATGGCCCGCCAGATGGCCGAGCGTGGCTACGGCCTGATTCTGGTGGCACGCCGTAAAGACCGCTTGGATACGCTCAAAGAAGAGCTGGAGAAGCTCCACTCCGTGAAGGTGGTGGTGCTGGCACAGGACCTCGCCGAGCCCGACGCCGCGCAGAAGCTGGTGGAGGCCACCCGCATCTTCAAAGTGGACGTGCTGATCAACAACGCCGGCTACGGCATGCAGGGCAAATTTTTGTCGATGGATCTGGAAGCCGTCGAAAAAATGTTCCGCGTCAATATGGTCAGCCTTACCCAGCTCACCCAGCTTTTCGCCAAGGAGATGGTCAAGCGCCAGGGCGGCTACATCCTGAATGTGGCCTCTGCCGCCGCTTTTCTCCCTTCGCCCTACGTCTCCGCCTACGCCGCTACCAAGGCCTATGTGCTCCACTTCTCCGAGGCTCTGAGCTTTGAGCTTCAGGGAACCGGGGTTTCCGTGAGCACCCTGTATCCAGGCATCACGACGACCGAGTTCAACGAGGTGGCTGAGGCCAAGACTCCCGGCTTCATGGCGCCCTCCATCCTGGGGGCCCAGGAAGTGGCCGAGATCGGCTTGGCGGGGATGTTTGGCCGGAAGACCGCCATCATTCCGGGGAAAATCAACAAGCTCAACGCCTTCTTCAGCCATGTGGCCCCGCGCCGCCTGGTCACCTGGGCGGCCGGCAGCGCCCTGGCCAAGGCGAACGGCTGGTAGCCTTCGGCCGCGACAGGTTACATCCCGCCCATGGCCGAACAACCTCCCGAGCAGGGCAGCGACAGCATCCGTACCCTCGCCACTTTTATGGCGGGCGTGCTGGTGGGCGGCGCTCTGGTCTACTTTGCGCCCCCGACCACAAGCCAGGCCCCGGGCCTGAATCCGGACGCTCAGGCTGTACAAGCCCCCGGAGGCCCACCTGGTGGCCAGCCCGGGGGCCAACCCGGCGCCCCGCCCGATGGCGCGGCCCCCGGCGCGCCCGGTAGTCCCCCCGGGGCACCGGGAGAGGTCGGGACCCCACCGGAAGGCGCCCCCACGGCCGCCGGCACCCCGGGTAGCCCCGGCGCGCTGCCCGAGGGCGCCCCCACCCTGCCCGACATTCCGCTTGGCAGTCCGGGCGCCCCCCCCAACCCCGAAGCCGCCGCCGTGCCGGTGGGCAGTGCAGCGCCGCCCACCGCAGGCACCCCGGCCGACGGCGGCGTGGGCACGCCGCTGGGCCCACCGCTGGGCACCGAAGCCGCCGCCCCCAACGGCGCCGCGTCCCCACCGCGGGGCCCGGGACGCTTGGAGGTCCACCTGCGCGCCGCGCCGGAAATCTGGGCGAAGCAGCTTGCCGCCGCCCGCGCCAACCCCAAGGCACAGGCGCTGGTACCCGAGATCCAGGCCCACACCGCCGCGCTGCCTGTGGTGGACAAGATGATGCCACCCATTCCTGAAGTGGCCGCCTACCTCGCCAGCAGTCGGGTCCTGGTAGACAAGATGAAGGCGGCCGGGATGGATGTGGCCGAGCTGTCCGACACCATCGACCTGCTGCTGCGTCCGCCCAAGGGTGTTCCTGCGGCCCCTCCCGGGCGTTGATCAACCTTCGCCGGGCCTTTTTTCTGGGAATCGCCGCCATTCCGGCGCTGATTCTGCTTTTCCCCGGCTTGATCGCGAGCGATAGCTTCCCGGGCCTGCCCAGCTCTGGAGTGTATTTCAGACTACATTCCTGGTGGAGCGAGGCTTTTGGCAGCCTTCGGCTGGGTTTTCCGAGCATCATCGACGGGCCCGCGCCCGAGATGATGGCGCGGCTCCTGGCCCCGCTGGTTCGGGCTATCGGCGTGGTGCCCGTGCTGAAGTCCACGATGCTCCTGGACTTTGGACTGAGCCTGGGGGTGGGAGCGCTGTGGCTGCGGAAGGAGGAGGAGTGGGTGCGTGCGGCGGCACTGGCCGCTCTGCTGGCTTCTCCCGCCTTGATCGCCGGGCTTGCGGTGGGCGACCCGGAGGCGCTGCGGCTCTGGGTGGCGCTGTTGCCGGGCCTGGCTTTGGGGCCTTGGGGCCTGTTGCTGGGGGCTGTGGGCGGGCTGCTGGCGCCGGGGATGTTGCCCGCGGCCCTGGTCTTCGGCGGGCTGCGGCTGCGGGAAAAAGGAGTAGAACCCTGGACCATCGGCGCGATGGTGGTCATGGCCCTGGCCGCCTTCTGGGTGGGGATGCCCGGACGGGTGGCGCCCTCGCCTTCGTGGTTCTACAAGGTGGATCTGGGGCCCGACCCGGTGGAGGTCACGGCGATCTACCTGGGCTATCTGATTCCGGCGCTGATCGCGCTGGCCTTCTGGGGGGGAGAGCGACGGGTGGCCGGAGCGGCCCTGGTCACCTTCACGGCCGCGGCACTGCGAATGCCCTTGGTTCCTGCCCATCTGCTGAGCTTCGTGCCGATGTTGGCGCTGCTCGCAGCAGGACGCGTGATCCAGCAACGCCTCCCGAATTGGGCGCCGGCGGTGCTGGTGCTGGTGGGAGGAGCGGTGGTGGGAGAGGGCTGGAAGGGCTCTGCTGTGCCAGTCCCACTGCCGACGGCGGACCTGAGTATTCCCGCGCCCGTATTGCAGATTCCGAAGGGACCGGTGCTCGACCTACCCCCGACCGAGGCCGCCGGCGGGCGCAGCCTTTGGTTCCAAACGGTGCACCGGCAGCCGGTGGCGGCTATGCCCAGCCGCATGATGAACGGCCAGGCGGACAACGTGGCGACGGTTTTGGGAGGAGGAGGCTGCCCTTCTCTGGCTCCGCTGGGCTTCCGAAGCCTTTTGGTGCGACGGGAGCAGGGCTTTCGGGAGCTGGACAAGGTGGTCGCCTGCCTGGGCTACCCCACGGTGGACGATGGGAAGGTGGCGCTTTGGCTGTTAGGCGACTGAGACGCCAAGGCCAATACCGAAATCGGAGGTTCTTCTTCCAAGACTTCGCCAAGAGGCGCCAGAATCAGATCGTACTCGCGCCCCACTTCCGACAGGTGGGCACGCGCGGGCAAGGTGCTGACCGCCACTCCGCGGAGACGCAGCGAATCCGCCACCCGGCGCACCGCCGGATTCTCGGCCAGGATCAGCACCTTCTCCACCTTTTCCATGCCCCGATCGACCAGAATTCCCACATCGCAGGGGCTGTCTGCCAACACCTTCCCCACGATGCCGCCCAGCAAATCCCGCCCCAAAAGGGAGCGGTGTGTGCCCAGAAGCAGGAGCGGCACCTCTTTTTCCTCGGCCACCCGGCAGATGTCTTCGGCCGGCGCGGAGGAGGCGAAGGCCAGATGTTCCACCTGGATCCCCAGCTCTTCGGCACAGGTTCCCACCGCATCCAGGGCCTGAGGGTCCTCTGGATCCGCCTGGACACGCAGGTACACGGAGGGGCGGTCGGCCGGAAGCAGGTGCAACGCCAAGAGGGCGTCGCGCGTGTCCGAGCGGAGGCTGTGGGCGAGCCGCACCATCGCCGGGGCGATGGCCGGATCGGCGATACAAATCATGCAGCGGTACACCGTCTGGGCGGCCCAGGGGGGCGTAAGCACCTCGGCGAGCATCTTTTCGCGCGGGTAGATCCACTCCAAAAGCGGACTGGTGATCCAGGTGGTGACCAGGGCCATGATCACCATCATCGTGAACAGGCGCGGCGAAATAACCCCAAGGTCCAAGCCGATATTGAGGACAATCAGCTCCATCAGACCACGGGTGTTCATCAGGATACCGATGGCCCCGGACTCCCGCCAGCTCATCCCGGTCAGGCGCGCCGCAATCGCACTCCCCCCGAATTTCCCGACACATGCCACCAAAATAATGCCCATACAAACCAGTGCATCTCCCCAGGTGGAAACCAGTCCAATCTGGGTGCGAAGCCCGGAGCAGGCAAAAAACAGGGGGAGAAGGACGATGGTGACGAAGTCCTCGATTTTGGAGGCCAGGGCGTGGGTGAAGCCGCGGTCGCGCGGCATCACCGACCCCATCAAAAAGCCGCCAAAAAGCGCGTGGATCCCTATCCATTCGGTGATGAGCGCAGAGACAAGCAGCCCCAGAAAGAAGAAGGCCACCAACTCCGAGGAGACATCCTGACCTTCTTTCGGGCCCAATCTCGCCAGAAGAGGGCGTACCACCAACAGCATGACCGCCATGTACACCAGGGTACACAGGGTGGTCACGGCTGCGGAACCCAGCCCTGCGGAGCTGGCAAAGGCCACGACAAAGGCGAGTATACACCACGCGGTCACGTCGTTCAGTGCCGCACAGGCCAGGGAGATCGCCCCTACCTTTGTGGAAATCAGCGATTTTTCGGTGAGAATTCGGGCGAGCACGGGGAAGGCAGTGATGCTCATCGCGGCGCCCATGAAGAGCGCAAAGGAGGGAAGATCCGCGTTCTCCGCCGCAAGACTCTCGTGCAGGGGAAGCGCCAGACCCAGCCCCATCACAAAGGGCACCACAATGGAGGCGTTGGAGATCAGGAAGGCCGAAGCACCCCGCCCCTCCAGGAGCTTTGGATCGAACTCCAGGCCCACCAGAAACATAAAAAACACCAGCCCAAGCTGGCTGATCAGGTTCAGCGCCCCCAAAGAGCTGGCGGGAAAGAGGGTATCCATCGCCTCGGGCCAGAGCAGCCCCAACAGCGAGGGCCCCAGCGCGATCCCAGCGACCACCTCGGCGATGACCGACGGCTGCCCCAGCCACGCCACCACCCGCGCAAGCAACCGGCTGGCCAGCAGAATGCAGGCGAGCTGGACGAGGAGGAGGGGGAGAGGGTGCATTATTCTGCTTAACCCGATCCCGAAGCCGATGCGCATCCAAGGGCCTATCGCTCGGACCAAGGCTGATTTTTCATCAGCCCTTGCCGATTGGCGCGCCGCGGGCTATGATGTAGAAATAGGCGGATAGCTCAGTTGGAAGAGCAGTGCCCTTACAAGGCACGGGTCGCAGGTTCAAGCCCTGTTCCGCCTACTTCTTCCTCCCTCTTTCCCAACCAGCAAAAAATTTTTGCTGACCTCCCTTGCAAGCGCGTGGGAGCTGGTTAATAGGGTGGAGCTTCGGGCGATAGCCCGTAGTGATATGGAGCGGTAGTTAAGTCGGTTATAACGCAAGCCTGTCACGCTTGAGGCCGCGAGTTCAAGTCTCGTCCGCTCCGCCATCCTGAACCCTCGGTCCGAAAGGTCCGGGGGTTCTTGCTTTTCGGGCTGGGGCCGGTGACCACGGGTGAGCCGAAACGCTCAGCCCCCATCCCCCCGCAAATCCTCCACCAGCACAAAGCGCTCACACACCAGCTCCAGCTCCGGCGTAAAGCCTCCGTTGCGGGCAAAATAGGCGGCGTGACCCTCTTGCCAGCCCTCCAGGCTGTCGTCTTCGCCCTCCGCAAGAGCAAAATCGGCGTCTACATCACAGAAGCGGCGAATCGTGACCTCGACGGTCTGGATCACCAGCGCGGGGCGCCCGTCCCACTCCAGGGCAATGTCGCGACGTCCCACCACCGGCAAGGGGTCACCCTCGGCGGAAAAGTCGCGTACCGCGCCGCAGGTTGCCCTCTTCTTTCCTGAGCGCACCAGGGACAGAAGTCGGTCGGACAGGGCCTCGCTGTCGCCAAAAACGAAGGTGGTTGCGTCGGGATAGCGGGCGCGTAGATCTGCCGGAAGCGGGGCCACCTACTCGCCCTTCCAGTAGTCCACTCGGCCACTCTCCTCGAAGAAGCCGGAAAATGCCGCTTCCTGGGGACGACTACCGGGGGGCCGCCCCCCCACAGCGCCGAACTTGCCGGAGTCGGGATACTGAAAAATGTCGGTATCGATGGTGGTGCTCACCGCCAGATAGCGCAGGTCCACCGTGCCTGTATTGATGAGCTGGTGTGCGGGGCCGCCTGCCGGGCAGTTGATGCAGTCCCCCGCCCGCACCGGCCAGCGTTGATCGCCGTAGCGGAGTGTCCCCTCCCCTTCCAGAATGACGAACATCTCCTCGTTCGCATGGTGGTTATGGAAGGGGAAGGCCCGCTTTCCTGGTGGCACCACCGTAAGGTTGTAGCCGAGCTTTTTGGCCCCCACCAGCGTCCCGATGGGAGCGAGACGGGCTTCAAATCCGTCGCCATGACGGGTTTCACGGGTAAACGGAACTTCGGAAAGATTGACGAAGGGTTTTTCCATATTTTCACCTTTGCAGGTGCAAATCTTAACGAAAAGGAAGGCCGATGTCACCTCGGGGCGCCTGCGGCACTCAGGACGATGTACGGGGGACAGCTTGCGGCCGCAATGATAGGTGCCAGCGATGTCCGGTGCCTCCCGCGAAGACCTCGACGGCGCCCACGCGCACACACATGGGCATGAGCACAGTCACGACCACGGGCATCACCACGATCACCCTGCCACTCCCGCTGTTTCGCTCCCCAACAAACACGCGGCATCTCCGTCCGACCACGGGCACAGCCACACACACGGACACAGCGAGGGGCGCGAGGGAAAGCTGAGCGTCACGCTTGCGCTCGTGCTGGTCTGGATGGTGGTAGAAGCGCTTGGTGGCTGGTTTTCAGGCTCTCTTGCGCTGGTGGCCGACGCCGGACATATGATGTCGGACGCCGCCGCCTTGGCCATCACCCTGTTTGCGGTGCGTATGGCGCGCTGGCCCGCCAGCGCTCAGCACACTTTTGGCTTTCAACGTGCGGAGATCCTGGCCGCCTTCCTGAATGCTTCTGCCCTTCTGGTCCTGTCGTTGGGCATCCTCTATGAAGCATGGGAGAGGCTTTGGATGCCGACAACCCTCGCGGGCCCGATGGTGGTTGGTGTTGCGACGGTGGGTCTTTTGGTGAACCTTGTTAGCTTGAAACTGTTGGGACACCACCACCAGGACGACCTGAACCTGCGCGGCGCCTGGCTGCACATGCTCTCGGATGCGCTGGGCTCGGTCGGGGCAATTCTGGCCGGTCTATCCGCCTGGATCCTGGGGTGGACCTGGGTAGACCCCGCCGCGTCCGCCCTGATCGCCTTGCTGGTGCTCCGCTCGGGCTGGCAGCTTCTGGACGAGTCTCTGGCCGTGCTGATGGAGCGTGCGCCCGCCCGCGTGGATGTGGGGCGTTTGAGGGCCCGTTTGCTTGCCCAACCGGGGGTGGAGGGGGTGCACGATCTGCATGTGTGGAGTCTGGGTGCGGGACAGGTGGCGATGAGTGGCCATGTGGTGACGGTCCAGCATACGCCAGAGCTTCTCTGCGCCCTTCGCACCCTTTTACGTACGGAATTTGGCATCGGGCACGTGACCCTTCAACTGGAGCCGGTGGCCTGCTCGGAGCCCGAGCTGCACCCTTGACCTGGAAGCCGAACCGCAACGTCTGGGCGCTGAGCATCACCTCGCTGCTGACCGATGTGGCGTCCGAGATGGTTCTTCCGCTGCTTCCATCTTTTATTACTACTGTTTTGGGGGGCGGTCCCGCCGCTCTGGGCCGGATGGAAGGGATGGCCGAGGCGGTGGCATCCCTTTTGAAATTGTGGTCCGGTCGGCAGGTGGACGGGGGTCGGCCCTGCCGTCCGTGGATTCTGGCCGGCTACGGACTTTCCGGTTTTATTCGGCCTTTTATGGGAATGGCCACCTCGGTGGATGCGGTGGTGTTGATCCGCGCCGGAGACCGGGTGGGCAAGGGCTTGCGAACCAGCCCCCGCGACGTCCTTTTGGGCGCCGCCGCACCGCTGGAGCACCGGGCGCAGGTTTTCGGCTTTCATCGCGCCATGGATCACGCCGGAGCCGTGATCGGCTCGTTGTTGGGCTGGGTGGCGCTTTCCTATCTACAATGGGATCTCCGCAGCATTTTCTACGCGGCAGCCCTGCCGGGACTACTCGCCTTTGGGGTGCTCCTCTTCGGGCTGCGCGAGGAGGCCCGACCGCCAGAACCGCCACGCCCCGTGGAGAAGAACCAACCTCTCCCCAGCACCTTTTGGTGGTTCCTGGGGGCGACCGCAGTACTGGGACTGGGCGCCGGCTCAGAGGGATTTTTACTGTTGGCGGCGGGCGGCTCGCAGGTGCCACTGAGCGGGCTTCCCCTGCTCTGGATGGGCCTTCACGTGGTGAAGTCGATTTCCTCTTTATGGGCGGGTCCCGTGGCGGATCGTCTGGGTCATATGGGCATGTTCATATCAGGAAAACTGATACATATCGCAGTATTCATCGGTTTTGCCTATAGCACTACTCCAGGGTGGGCGGTGGCCTTGTTTTTGATCCACGGCCTGCACAACGGGCTGGCGGAGGGTGCAGAAAAGGCGCTGGTGACCGGCTGGGTGCCTTCCACCCTCCGCGGTCGGGCTTTTGGAGCTTGGAACCTGGTGACGGGCCTCTTCGCCCTCCCCGCTGCGCTCGGCTTCGGGTTGCTGTGGGAAGAGGTGAGCCGGCCGGCGGCCTTTTTGACGGCGGTCGCCCTGAGTTTGCTCGGCACGGCCATGATGCTGTTGATCGGGCGGAAGCTGGCCGCGGCCTGAGCGCTGCGGGGGTGCGGGAGGGCCGCACCCACCTATGCGCGGGTCTGCTCTCGCCTGCTCGCACTGGCTTCGACAAGCTTCAAAAATAGTGGTCCATCCATCCATTCTGGGTGCCACTGAACCCCCACGGCGAAGGGATGGCCGGGCACCACCGCGGCTTCGATCACACCGTCCGGCGCCCGTGCCACCGGCTGCAGGACGCCGCAGCGGTCGATGGCCTGGTGGTGGGTGGAGTTCACCGCTTCCGGGAAAAGATCCTTCCAGCCTTCCTCCACATGCAGCGGGTGCCAGGCCATCGCGGGGTCGGTGGGCTGTTCGTGCTCCAAGGCCCCCCCCACGCTGGTGCCGATGTCCTGGATCAGGCTGCCACCGCCCGCCACGGCCATGGCCTGAAGCCCACCGCAGATGCCAAGGATGGGGATTCCCTGCGCGATCGCCGCGGCGGCCAGGGCCAGCTCCATCTTGGCGCGGGCTTCGTCCACGCCGTCCAGCCTGCCCAGAACCGGCTGCCCATAGTGCGCGGGATGGATGTCCGCAGCGCCGCCCGTGACCACCAGACCGTCCACAAGACTCAGGAGAGCCAGGGGGTCGGTTTCTCCCGGCGGAAGGAGCAGGACGGCCGCTCCGGCCTCTCTGAGGCGCTCCACGATGCGTTCATAGACGTAGGCCTCGGCCCTTGGCGGGCGTACGCGCCCGCCGGGTAGAGGAGCTTCGGCCCGGGCAGGGCGATGATCGGTGGTCACCAGCACAACAGGACGCGCCATGCGCGGGTGTTATCCCAAGCCAGAGATCTTCGCCCGTCGCGAATTATCTGGAGACGGATCCGCACCCTCCATGAGAGGGATCTACATCTCCTAGGATAAAGAGCAGATTCGCAGTTGACCTGCCAAGCCTTCGCCGGTAATTTGAGCGAACGCCGATGGACCCTGCTCAGCCTTCGCCTTCTACCGATACACCCCGCGCCCCAGGCTTTTCACCTGAAGCTTTCGGTAGGTATTATCTGGTGGATCGTATTGCAATGGGGGGAATGGCGGAGATCTTCAAGGCCAAGACCTTCGGGCACGGTGGCTTTGAAAATGTAGTGGTGATCAAGCGGATTCTCGCGCACCTTTCCGAGAATCCCTCCTTCGTCAAGATGTTCATGGACGAAGCGAAGATCACCGCGCTCTTACAGCATGGCAATATCGTCCGCATCTACGATTTCGGAAAAATCGACCGAAATTACTTCATTGCGATGGAGTGTGTAGAGGGCAAAGATGTCAAGCAGGTACTTCGCAAGCTGGCCGAACGTCGCAAGCTGATTCCGCGCGAGTTCGCGGTGTACATTGCGATGGAAGCCGCCAAGGGTCTGGACTACGCACACAAACGGACCACCCTGCAGGGTGCTCCGCTGGACATCGTCCACCGGGATGTGTCCCCCTCCAACATCCTGGTCTCCTACAACGGCGAAGTGAAGGTCGCGGACTTCGGCATTGTGAAGGCTGCCAATTGCGCAGAGACCACCAACGAAGGGATGCTCAAGGGCAAGTTCGAGTACATGAGCCCGGAGCAGGCCGGTGGAAAGGATATTGACCGGCGCTCCGATATTTTTTCGGTAGGCATCATCCTGTGGGAGATGCTGACCGGGCGCCGACTGTTCAAGACCGACTCCGAGCTGAAGACCCTGGAGAAGATCAAGAGCGGCGACTTCGAGGCGCCCTCCAAGATGAACCACACCGTCCCGCCCCGGCTGGACGAGATCGTGATGCGCGCCTTGGCCGTGGATCCCGACGACCGCTATGCGGACGCGCGCGATCTGCACGCAGACCTGCTCGACTTCCTGTACCCCGCGCCGCCCGATGTGACGCAGCAGAGCCTGGCCCTGTACATGAAGGACCTGTTCACCGAGGAAGTCTCGGGGGAACGGGATCGTATGGAAGAGGGCACCCGGCTTGCGCAGGCGATGCACGAGACGGCGGCGTCTGTAGATCTGGAGCCCGATTGGGAAGAGGGTGGCTCCGCCCGCTCCCAGCCCGGGAAAGCGGTGGCGGAGACCCAACAGCAGCCGACTGCGTCTCGCATGCCCCTGGTGGCGGCGATCGTGCTGCTTTCCGTCGTGATCATGATCGGGATTGGGGCGGTTGCCTGGATCTACCTGGATCAGCCGGTCCAAACCAAGCCATCCGAGATGCAGGTGCAGGTCGCGGCGCCCACCACGAGTACCATCCGTGTAAAAGTCAGCCCGGTGGCGGGAAAGGTGTACCTGGACGGAAGGTTGTACGGCGAGCAGAAAGAGGTGGTGATCGAAGAGGTCACCCCCGGCGCCGAGCACACCTTGAGGGTGGAGGCGGAAGGCTACCAGGCCTACGAAGAGAAGATGACCTTGGATGCGGGCTCTACGCTGCCGGTGCCCGTGGTTCTGACCGCCAACCCCGTGGTTCCGCCTCCGCCCAGCGACCGGCGGGAGGAGACCAGCACCGCCAGTACCGCCGTGCTTCGAATCAGCTCCAGCCCGGCCGGTGCGGAGGTGGTGATCAATGGAAGGGTCGTCGGAAAAACGCCGCTTGACTGGACTGGAAAGGCCAGTGAGCGGGTGGGCTTGGAATTGCGCGCCGGCGGCTACCAGACGGTGAAGACCCTGGTGAACCTGCCACGCAGTGGTCGGGATTCCCAGAACTACACCCTGCAAAAGCAGGGAGATGCCAGCCCTCCCCCGCAGAATGTGCCTGCGGTGGGCAAGCTGACGGTGACCGTGCGCGGAGGCTGGGGCACCGTGTACGTGGATGGTGTGAAGAAGGGTGACGCGCCCAAGACCTGGGAGCTTCCCGCAGGTAACCACACGATCAAAGTGGTGAATGTGGACGTGGGCCTCGACTACACGCAGGAAGTGAAGATCGAAGCCGGAAAGACCGCCACCATCAGCGTTTCGGGCCAGTAGGCTTCAGGGCAGCGTCGGCGCCTCTTCCTCTTCCTTCGCCTTCCCAAAAGTCCAGGAAAGGCCGGCCATTCCGACCACGCGCTGCACGAAGGAGCCCTCCTCCTCGGCCGTGTCGTGGTGCGACATGTTCCACTGCGCAAAGGTGCCGCGCACCTGCGCCTGCAGCACAACCTGTTTACTGAGGCTATACATGCCGCTCAGGCTGCCACCCAGGGCGGTTCGCCCCCCATAAGGTACGCCGTGCCATAGTTCCGCACTTTCGGAAAGCAGGTCGACAGTGCCGAGAATCTGAAGGGGCTTGACCACCAGGAAGCCGGGCCCAGCCGAGAGGTTCAGGCTGCGGGGCGGCTGGTAGCCCTTTTTGTTGGCGTAGAGCGGAAGACGCCCCGAGGCGCTGAACCAGAAACTCCAGCGGGGCGACATCCACAGCAGGCTCAGCTCGGCTCCGGGAACAAAGGAGCCGGACCCAAGCTGAAGATGCTGGTGGGTCAGGCCCTCTTCGGTGAGCTGGAATGGATCTTCTTCCGTTTTACCGAAGGGCAAGCTGCTGCCCAGGCCGACGCCGACCAGCACTTTGGGCAGCGGCATGCTGTACCACCGCAGCATCCATGTGCCGTCGGTCAGGCCCCCGAGCGTCTCGTTCCGATGGTGAATATCGGCGTAGGGAGGGTCAAAAACCTCTCCTTCCAGCGTGTAGTAGTCTACCCGCACCACACGCAGGTCCACCGGAACGGTGAGCGAAAGCTGAAAACCCTTGCCCAGCCCGGCGGTCAGACCCGGCTCCAGACGGAACCAGGTGATCTGCTGATCATGCAGGTGCACCGGGATCTCCTGCTCGGCACAGAGCAGCGGTGCAACTTCGGGGCAGAAAGCCTGGTGCTGGATGCGCACGCCGGTGCCGGACAAAAGAACGTCCGCCCGGAATTGACCAGGTTCAAGGTATGGGTTGGTGCGTGAACCTCCAGCCTGGAGGCTCGGGTTACTTCAACCCGGTCAGGCACCCAGTGCCGGCGGCAGCCCCATGAGCAGGGCCAGCAACATGGTCATTTCAGCGCCTTTTTTGCCTTTGCAAGGGCATCTTCCACCACGCTTCCCCGATAGAGCACCTTGCCCTTGGCGTCCACCACGATCAGGTAGGGCAGACCTTCCGCCCACTCCAGGTGCTGCTTGACCACCGGTTGGGCAAAGCTCTCCTTGGGATCGTTCCCCTCCAGGGTCACCACCCGCACCGCCAAGCGACTCTCTGCCTTCAAGGCTGCCTTCAGTGCCTCGGCCACCCCGATGCAGGGTCCACACCAGGGCGCCCCGAAGTCATAGACGGTCACCTTCCCCGGTACAGGATCCAGGGGGACCAGCTCGCCATGCGAGACGATGCGGGCATCCAGATCTGCCACGTTGGCCCAGGGTTCGATGCGGGGTTTGGTTCCCGCCGGACAGCTCTCGGCCGTGTCGATTTTTTGGATGGGAAAGCCCGCACTCTCGAAGGCCGCGCGCAGACGGGCTTCGTCCACCGCCGCCTTCAGCACCACGCAGCTCTGGTCGGTGGCGGGGTCCACGCCGATGGCCTCGACAAAATCGAGGGCTTGAACCGCCACTACCACTTTCTGGCCGCAGCAGTCATCGTCGATGTCGGTGCTGGTTACCACCAGGACCCCGGCCAGGGCGGAGGAGATCAAGAACAGCATGCCACGTCTTTATCCTGGAAAAGGCCGTGTCGCGGGTAGGCATGCTCACAGCCGCCCATTTGCAGACAAGTGGTGTCTCCTCAAGACCGAGCTGGACCAGGACTCTGTCGGCGGGGAATCCACTCCCATTCGCGCATCGGGGCGGCACCTTTGAACTCGCGCCCGCCTATCGTATACTCCCGCGAACACGGAGCCCCGTATGTCCCACACCCGACGATCCAAATTCGGCCTCCTTCCCTGGGTGCTTTGCCTCCTCCTTGGGTGCGACGGGGACGGAAAGCTCCCACCTGGCGTGGATAGCGGCGGCACGAATTCAGAGCCCGCCGACGCGGACGGGGACGGCTACACGACCACCACGGACTGCGACGATCTCGATGCTGCCATCCACCCGGACGCCGTCGAAACCTGCAACGAGGTGGACGACAACTGCGATGGGAGCAGCGATGAGGGCGTCACTTCTACCTTCTACGCAGACATGGATTCCGACGGCTACGGGGACCCGGATCACCAGCTCGCCGCCTGTGAATTGCCGAACGGCTACCGGACCGACAGCAGCGACTGCGACGACACCAACCCGGCCGCCTACCCCGGCGCTCAGGAAGGCTGCACCGACCCTACCGACCTCAACTGCGACGGATCGGTGACCTTTGTCGATGCAGACGGCGACACCGTTGCCGCCTGCGTGGACTGCAATGATCAGGAGCCCAGCGTATGGCCAGGCGCCCCCGAAATCGACGGGGACGGCGTGGACCAGAACTGCGACGGCGTGATCTGCCAGGTCGGACCTCCCGGAGCCGTCTCCATCTGGCGGGGAGATGGCGATCTGATGGACGAAGTAGGGGGGCGCCATGGCTCGGCCACAGGAGCGGTGTCCTACGCCAGCGGCAAGGTGGGGGATGCGATCACCTTCGAACCCGGCGACATGGTGTCCGCCAGCGAGGTCGGGCTGCCCACAGGAAACACCGATCGCTCGATGGTGCTGTGGGTCTGGATGGAGAAATCCCCTCAAACGAGGCTATTTTTGCGGGCTACGGAAACCTGGGCGGCTACGAGGAAAGCTACATTCTGGGGAGCACGGGACTGGCCCCCTTCTTCTCGCAGTGGGGTAGTGCGGTCGTAGGTCCCGCCCTGACACTTCGACACTGGCACCAGATCGCCGTGACCTCCGTGGGTGACCGAACCGTGTTGTACGTGGACGGCGCCGTCGCAGAAGCCGGTGAGCTCCCCATCCATACGGTCGCGGGCACCGGGATCTACCTGGGCACCTTCCCCGGCGAGCTGGCGGCCGGCCGATCCTTTGAGGGCAAGCTCGATGAAGTGATGATCTGGGACCGGGCGCTGCGGGTCGAGGAGGTCTCGGATCTGTACGCGATCGGTGCGGACGGCACCTGCCCGTAGGAGGGCATTGGTCGACGACCTGCAGAGCCTTTCTGAAAGGCGGTTATTTCTGTTTCTTCGGTGATTTCATCGTAGATGTCCTCCCTTGGCGGCTACGGCCACTCACGCGAGCCGTTGTTGGAGGCAAGCCGCATCCTCCGGGCTGAACTCGACCAGGATCACGTCGATGGGAACGAGAATACCCTCGGAAATACGGAAATTCGCGGGATGGGCATCAAAGAGACCGATGTTGCCCATCAGGTAGCTGTGAGAGCCTTCGTAGCCCATATGTTCAATATCCAGGCGGTGAAAGCCGAATGCCACCAGTCCTTCATCGATCTCGTGCAGGGTGGGTGCCAGCCCGTCGATGTGGCGCTGGCTGGTTACGCAGCGCCAACCTCCGGGATCCTCAATGACTCCCTGAAACCGAAGATCGTTGCCAAACATGTCTATCTGAAGCTGAAGGCGGCGCAGGTAGGGAAGTGCGGTGGCATTCAGAAGTAATGGCCGTCCTTCTACCAACTCCACCGTGTAGCCGGTGTACCACGGATGGGTCGCCTTGATCCAGCGACTTCCCACGTCGGGAGTGTGGAGGTAGCAGACGTCATGTTCCCGTCCGCCTGGCCCAAAAACATAGGCGCCTGGCGAGATCAAACGCCCGTGCGCAGCCGCGAAGGTGCGGAGGGCGCGCCATTCAAATCCTCCCTCCTCGCCTTCTGGGACACCTCCATAGCGTGCTGCTTCTGCGCGTACGCCTCGCTCGGTGGCGGCGATGGCTGCCTGGATTGAAGCTCCCGAAGCATCTGAACCGTCTCTTTGGGCATCATCGGTCACTCCTTGCAAGGTCGGGTCACCGCCCATGTCTTTTCTATATGCGCACGCCGGTGGACCGTCAAACGTCACTCAGGTCCCGGCAACATCCCCGCCCAAAACGACCAAAGGCGCCGTCTCCGGCGCCCATGTCAAGAGCAGCCCTCGAAGGCCACTCAACTTCCGGGCGCTAAACCCCCGGAAGCCTTGAACAAAACCTCAGCCTTCGCAGCTCTCGGTAAGCACCACCACCTGGTTCGGACCGGCTTCGGCAAAGCCGGCGCCGATGCTCAGGCTGCGCTTGCCATCGCTGTTGCGGATGGTGAGGTTGCCAGGGCGCAGGGTGGTGAGGAAGGGAATATGTCCGGGAAGTACCCCGAACTCTCCCAAGGTCCCCGGCGCCTGCACTTCCAACACCTCGCCGCTGAAGGCGCTGCCGCGTGGAGTGACAATCTGGAGCTTGATAGCCATGGATCAGCCCTTCTTCGCCAGCTCGCGAGCCTTTTCAGGGGCTTCGTCGATGCCACCGATCATGTAGAAAGCGCCTTCGGGCAGCGCGTCGTGCTTGCCAGAGAGGATCTCCTTGGCGCCACGGACGGACTCTTCGCGGCTTACATACTTGCCATCCGCGCCCGTGAAGGGCTTGGCGACAAAGAAGGGCTGCGACAGGAAGCGCTGGATCTTGCGGGCGCGACCGACGGTGAGCTTGTCCTCCTCGGAGAGCTCGTCCATGCCGAGGATGGCGATGATGTCGAGCAGCTCCTTGTAGCGCTGCAACACCTTCTGCACCGCACGGGCCACGGCGTAGTGGTCGTCGCCGACCACCTTGGGCTCGAGAATACGGCTGGTCGAATCCAGGGGATCCACCGCAGGGTAGATACCGATCTCGGTCAGCTTACGGTTGAGCACCGTGGTGGCGTCCAAGTGCGCGAAGGAGGTCGCGGGCGCCGGGTCGGTCAAGTCGTCGGCGGGCACATAGATGGCCTGCACGGAGGTGATCGAGCCCTTGGTGGTGGTGGTGATGCGCTCCTGGAGCATACCCATTTCCGTCGCAAGGGTGGGCTGGTAGCCTACCGCGGAAGGGATACGACCCAGAAGTGCGGACACCTCGGAACCGGCCTGGGTGAAGCGGAAGATGTTGTCGATGAAGAGCAACACGTCCTTGCCCTGCTCATCGCGGAAGTATTCCGCAACGGTGAGCGCGGAGAGCGCGACGCGGGCACGGGCCCCGGGGGGCTCGTTCATCTGGCCGTAGACCAGCGCCACCTGAGACTTGCAGGGGATCAACTTGACGTAGCCCTTCTCGTCCTTGACGGGGTGGCCCTTCTCGTTCTCCACCACCTTGATGACCTTTCCTTCGATCATTTCGTAGTAGAGGTCGTTCCCTTCGCGGGTACGCTCGCCGACGCCTGCGAACACGGAGAAGCCGCCCTTCTCCACCGCCATGTTGCGGATCAGCTCCATCAGAAGAACGGTCTTGCCTACACCGGCGCCGCCGAAGAGGCCGATCTTTCCGCCGCGGGCGTAGGGGGCCAGCAGGTCGATGACCTTGATGCCGGTCTCGAACATTTCCACCTGAGTGGACTGCTGCGTAAAGGAAGGAGGCTGGCGGTGAATCGGCCAGGCCAGGGTGTTCCCCAGCGGACCCTGCTCGTCCACCGGCGCGCCGATGACGTTCAGGATGCGCCCCAAGGTCTCATCGCCCACCGGCATGAGGATGGGGTTGCCGGTGTTGGTCACCTTTTGGCCGCGGCGCAAGCCGTCGGTCACGTCCATCGCGATGCAGCGGACCGTGTTCTCGCCAAGGTGTTTGGACACCTCGACGATCAGGTTATCCGCCTTGTCGCTGATAAACGGGTTGGACAGCGTCAGCGCCGTGTAGATGGGGGGGAGCTGACCCGGAGGGAACTCAATGTCCACAACCGGTCCCATGATCTGCTTTACAATACCCTGGCTTGCTTCCATACTTGCTCCGCTCAGAGCGCCTCAGCGCCCGAGATGATCTCGATAAGTTCCTTGGTGATGGCCGCCTGCCGGGAGCGATTGTACTCCAGGGTGAGACGACCGATAAGGTCCGATGCGTTTCGGGTGGCCGAGTCCATCGCCGCCATGCGCGCGGCGTGCTCGCCCGCCTCGGTCTCCAGAAAGGACTGGAAGATGAGGGTGCGAAGGTAGAGAGGCAGTAGATTCCCCAGGATCTCGGCCGCAGAGGGCTCGTAGATGTACTCGGCATCCGACGCACCTTCCCCGCTGATCGCCAGAGGCAACACGCGGATGAAGGTGGGGATCTGGGAGAAGGTGCTCTTGTACTGGTTGAAGCAGAGCCAGGCCTCGTCGAAGTCGCCCCGATCAAAGCCCTCGGTCAGCCAGGCGGAGATGGCCTGGGTCTGTTCCTCGAACTGGGCCGGCTTCAGGTCCACCCGGGTCTCCACCACGTTGTGGCCGCGGGAACGCAGGAAGTCGCGAATGCGCTTTCCGTTGGTCCACACAATCACCTCTTTGCCCTCGGCCTTCCAGCTCTTGAGCAGCTCGTCCGTTTTGCGGGAGATGCTGCCGTTGAAGCCGCCACAGAGACCGCGATCTGAGGAGTAGACCACGGCCGCCACCTTCTTCACGGTGCTGCGGGGAGAGAGGAGGGGGTGTTCGACGTCCCCGGCCTTGGCCGCCACCCGCTGAAGGGTCGCGGCGAGTGCCTGCTGATAGGGACGCGCATTCGTCGCCGCGGAAGTCGCTTTCCGCAGCTTCGCCGCCGACACCATCTTCATCGCATTGGTGATCTGGCGGGTGTTTTTGACGGACCCGATCCGGGTCCGAATGTCGCGCAGCGACGGCATGGCTTACTTCCAGCTCTTCCGGAAGGACTTGCAGGCCTCCAGGATGCGGGATTCCAGGTCGTTGCCCTTGAAGGTAAGCTTCTGGGCCAGCTCATCCATGAGCGCCTTCTGAGGGCCTTCGAAGAAGACCATCAGGTCGGTGATGAAGCGGCGTACATCCGCAGTGGGGACGTCGTCGTAGATACCCTTGGTGCCCGCCAGGATCTGGATGGTCTGAAGGTGCATGGACACCGGGCTGTACTGGTCCTGCTTCAACATCTCCACCAGCTTGGCACCCCGGTTCAGGGTGTTGCGGCTGACTTCGTCCAGGTCGGAGCCGAAGGCCGCAAAGGCCGCCAGCTCGCGGTACTGGGCGAGGAAGTTCTTCAGGGGACCGGCCACCGCCTTCATGGCGGGTACCTGGGCGGCGCCACCGACGCGAGACACCGAGAGACCCACGTTCACCGCCGGACGGACGCCGGAGAAGAACAGGTTGGACTCCAGGAAGATCTGGCCATCGGTAATGGAGATTACATTCGTGGGAATGTAGGCGGACACGTCACCGGCCTGCGTCTCGATGATGGGCAGAGCGGTCAGCGAGCCGCCGCCGGCCGTATCGGACATCTTGGCAGCGCGCTCCAGCAGGCGGCTGTGCAGGTAGAACACGTCGCCGGGGTAGGCTTCGCGACCGGGGGGGCGGCGCAGCAGCAGAGAGAGCTGGCGGTAGGCAACGGCCTGCTTGGAGAGGTCGTCGTAGACGATCAGCGCGTGCTGGCCGTTGTCGCGGTAGTACTCGCCCAGGGTGCAGCCGGTGTAGGGCGCAAGGAACTGGAGCGGTGCGGGCGCGGAGGCGGGCGCACAGATGATGGTGGTGTACTCCATCGCGCCGGAAGCCTTGAGCTTCTCCATGACCTGGGCCACGGTGCTCTGCTTCTGGCCCACCGCCACGTAGATGCAGTGCATCTTCTTGGTGGGGTGGTTCTGGAACTGCCGCTGGTTGATGATCGCGTCGATCGCAATCGCGGTCTTGCCGGTCTGGCGGTCGCCGATGATCAGCTCGCGCTGACCGCGGCCGACGGGCACCATGCCGTCGATGGCCTTGATGCCGGTCTCCATCGGCTCGCCGACGGACTGACGCAGAATGATACCCGGCGCCTTGATTTCGACCGGCTTCAGGTTGTCCTGGGGCAGCGGGGGACCGCCGTCGATGGGGTTACCGAGTGCGTCCAGCACGCGGCCCAGGGTGGCCGGACCCACGGGGATGGAGACGATCTGTCCGGTACGACGGACGGTATCCCCTTCCTTGATGGTGCGGTCATCGCCGAAGACGGCGGCGCCGACGTTGTCCTCTTCCAGGTTCAGAACCATCCCCTTCAGACCACCGGCAAACTCCAGCAGCTCACCGGCCAGGGCGTTCTCCAGGCCGTAGATGCGGGCGATACCGTCGCCGACGGTGAGCACGGTACCGGTTTCCGATACCGCCACCCGGGCGTCGTAGTTCTTGATCTGCTGCTTCAGGATCTGGCTGATTTCTTCAGCGCGAATGTCCATGGAATCTCCTATGCAAAGACGCGGGTGACCCCACCGTCTTCAGGCCTGGGTGCTCTCCAGCAGGGAGCGTTGAATGTTGTCAAGACGGGTCTGGAGGGAGGCGTCGAAGACCCGACTGCCTACCCGCGCAACAATGCCGCCGAGCAGAGATGAATCCACCCGGGTGGTGAGGACGACGTGCTTATCCATGGCCTTGGAAAGGGCCTCGCGGATGCGCTCCTGCATGGCCGGGCTCATCTCTCCCGACGCCACCACTTCGGCCCGAACCCGACCCGCGGCCTTGTCGGCCAGGGTACGGTAGGACTGGTGGATTTCGGTCAGGAAGCCGAAGCGGCCTTTATCGAGGAGGAGACGGGCGAAGTTGCGCACGTCGTGGTGGACTTGCAGCCGGGCCAGGATGGCATCCAGAACCTGGCGGCGCTCGCCCATGGTGAAGGTGGGGTTGGAGAGGATCGCCCCCGCCTCTGGTCCGGCGGTCTTCACCGCTTCCACCAGATGGGTCAGCTCCTCATAGCGCTTGTCGATGGCGCCATCTTCCGACGCAAGCTCAAAAAAGGCTTGCGCGTAGCGGCGAGCGAGAGAGCCTTCGTTCATCGAACCTCCTTCCCGATCACATCGAGGAATTCGCGGGCGAAGCGCCGTTGATCATCGACCATGAGCGCATCGGCGGCCTTCTGGCGGGCCAGCCCGACGGAGAGGCGGATGGCCTCCTCGCGCAGGCTGCGGCGGGCGCGCTCGGTCTCTTCCCGGATGGTCCGGCCGGCGACATCTTCCATGCGCTTGGCGTCGGAGGCGGCCTTCTCGCGAAGCCGCACAGCCTCCTGATCGGCCTCCCACACGGCAGTAGCCCGCATCTCCTGGATCTTCTGATCCAGTCCGGCGAGGCGTGCCTCCACTTCTGCATAGCGACGCTGAGACTCGGCCCGCAGCGTGGTAGCTTCGTCGATGGACTTGCGGATGCCTGCGGCACGATTGGCGAGGGCGTCCTTGACCGGGCGACGGGCGATGGCGAAGAGGATGCCACCAAAGAGAAGGAGCGATGTGCTCTTAATCGCGAGTTCTTGCACTGGAAGGTGGTGAGCTTCCGCGCTGCCGTGTTCTTCGGAAGCGGCCGAAGCCTCTCCACCCGAAGCCAACGCCATGGAAATCAGGAACCAAAGCATGTTCAGCCCTCCAGCTTGCGGCCCAGCGCCTGCTGGGCAATGTCGTGGGCCAGTCCATCGGACTCAGCAGCGAGCCCGTTGCGGGCGATCGCTGCCACTTCTCCAAGTTGTTTCATGGCTTCGGCCACACGAATGTCGGTGGCCTGACGCGCTGCGGTGACCAGCCGCTGGTACTCGGCGTTGGCTTCCGCGCGGCGACTGGTACGCAGCTCGGTAATCTCAACGCGGGTTTTTTCGATAGCTGCCTCGTACTGGCCCACCATCTGCTCGGCCTTGGCCAGCAGCGCCTCGGCGTCATGCCGCACCCCGCGGGTGGCGACATCACGCTCCAGCACAAAAGCCAGCATGGGATCGAACAGGATCACCTTGAGGCCAACGATGACCACAAGGAAAGGCAGGATCTGGACGAGGACCAGGTACAGGTCGGGGATGATGTTCATCTAGCCGCTCCCGGGGGCGCCGGGCTATCCGATTGGTGCCATGCTCGCAAGGAGGGAAAGCTCCCCCCGGGACGAAAGGGCGGCACCTTTACCAGTCAAGACCTCTGGAAAAGCGAAAAAGGCCCCGGAGTACATCCGGAGCCTTTTTTTCGAGGCCCGCTTTGGGCGCCGGACTCAGTTCGCGTTGGGAACCGGGCCGGTGCCGAGCTTCACGCCGTGGGCTTCCACGGTGGCGCAGCGCTTGCCGAAGACGGGCATCCCGAAGGGGGAGAAGCCGGTCACATGCTCATGCACCTTGGGGGCATAGATGTTGGTAGCTTCGGGCATCTTCTCGATCGCGTCGTAGAGGGCGCGGGCGGCCTCAGGAGAAGGACCACCAATGGGGAGCATGCCCAGGATGGCGGAGAGCGGGTCAGCGGCGCCGCCGCCCCCGATGCTGCCCTGCTGGTCGGTGAAGAGGTGACCCCAGTCGATCGCGAAGATGTAGGTGCCACAGGCTTCCGCGCTGGTGGAGCCCATCACGCTGTAGTTCACGCTGGCGAAGGGCAGGGGCGCCCCGGGGACAGTCCAGTATTTCAGATTACAGCCACCGAGCACCAGAACGGACAGGAGCAAAAGATTACGCATGAGACCTCCGAAGGAACCGCGCCTAATCTGTCACTCTTGACCCTGCCAGGGGTCGTTACGGAAATCCGGGCCTTTTCGGGCCGGGATGCCGAAAGGAGTCAGAGGCGCTACATGGCCGCACCGGGGGCCTTGTGCGGGTAGGGATCGTCATCTCCAATGCGGCGGCAACCAGCCCCACCCACTCCACCGTGCACCTGGCCCTGGCTGCTCTGGAAGCGGGCCACGTCCTACGCTTTATTGAACCCTGGGATTTTGAGGTGGAGGCCGACGGACGCATCCAGGCCCGGGCACACTGCATCGACAGCCCGCCCCCCAACCGGGAGGAACTGGCCCGAATGTTGGTGGAACGCCAACTTCCCCGGCGCAACATCGAAGTAGACCGCCTGGATGTGCTCCTCCTCCGAGTAAACCCGCTTCACGATGCGGTCCACAGCTTCGCCCTGCTCGCCGAGCAGGCGGGCGTCCGGGTGCTCAACAGCCCCGCTTCTCTGCCGCGAACGAACCATAAAGGCTGGCTGGCCACCCTGCCCGGAGTGCCGCGTCCGCTCACCCTGGTCACCCGATCGCGGTCCGCCGCCGAGCGTTTTGCCGCCGCCTGCTCCACCGGCGTGGTGGTGAAGCCCGCCCGCTCCTGCGGAGGCCGGGGCGTTTCGTTGATTCGGGGCCTTCGTGGCCTGGAAGATGCGATGGAGAGCGCCTTCAAAGCCGGAGACGGCTATGTGGTGGTACAGGCCTACCTGCCGGAGGCCGCCGACGGAGAGAAGCGGCTGCTGTGGCTGGATGGAAGGCTCTTGGGCGGCTACTTGAGACAGCGGGCGCCGGGTGAGCTGCGCCACAACCTGAAAGCGGGGGCTACGCCTCAATTCTGTGCATTAACCGCCAAAGACCAACAGATCCTCGACAGCTTGACCCCACACCTGCGGCGGGAGGGGATCTGGTTTGCAGGGGTGGACGTGATCGGCGGATCGGTGGTGGAAGTTAATGTGCTGAACCCCGGCGGTCTTCACTACTCTGGCCTCTTTGCAGGCCAGAATTTAGCCGCAGATCTCATACTTTCTCTCAGTAACCGGATGGAACGATGACCCGACGAAAGAGCACCCCCGGACGCGGCGAACCGGCCGAAGTGGAGAAGGACGACTTTGCGGTCGGACGCCCCCTGAACCGGAAGCAGGTCCAGGACATGATCCGCCGAAAAGAGACCTTGGCCGAAGCAGACCTTCGCGGCTGCGACCTGAGTGGCGTGAGTTTTGACGGTGCCGACCTGCGCTTTGCCAAGTTCGCCGAGGCGAACCTGACGCGCTGCTCCTTCCGAAATGCCAACCTGGAGGGGGCCAGCTTTTTCGGGGCCATCCTCAAAGATGCCACCTTGGAAGACTGCAACCTGGAAGACGCGGACCTGGACTTCGCCTGGCTGGACGGCGTGTCGCTGCGTGGCTCCAAGGTGCGAAAAGCCATCTTCCCCCTCAAAAAAGTGCCTCTGGAGGAGATCCGCGAGTCGGTGAAGAACGGCAAGCGCCTGCGGATGGACCCCATCGCGGTGGATGACGAAGATTGACTGAGGAGCGTCTGCGGGATGCACTGCGGCAGGGGGCTCCCCTGGCCCGGGAAGAGTTTGTGCGCTCGCATCAGGACGCGGTGTACACCTGGTTCCGCAGCCTGCCGATGGGAGAAGAAGCCGCGACAGAAGCAGCGATCTCCTTCTTCCAGAAGCTGCTCTCCACCCGCCCGCCCGCTGAGGCGCTCAGCCTCTGGCTCTACCGGGCCCTCCTCCGTTTTCCCGCACAGGCGGATGCGGGAGGACCCGCCAGCGCGTTGGAGCGCCTGCGTCGGCTACGCCCCGAGCTGCGAACGGTGCTTTTTCTGAGAGACATCGCGCAGGTGGATGGGCCGCTGACCGCACAGATCCTCGAAATTTCCGAGACCACCGTCCGCAGTCGCCTCCAGCGTGCCCGCGACGAGTGGACGGCCTGAGTGGATCCCTTCTTTTTCCGCAATCGCCTTTCCGCGTGGGCGGATGGGGAGCTTCCCCCCAAAGAACGCCAGGAGCTTGAGCGGGCGATGGAGGCGAGCCCGGAATTACGCGCGGAGACCGAGCTTTTCCTGGGACGCCTGGAGCAGATCCGGGCGCTGAAGCTGGTGGCCCCGCCACGGGTGTTGGAGGCGGCCTTGCGGGTGCCTCCGCCGAGACCGGGAACGTCGTGGGTGGGCTACACGCTGCTCGGCGTGCTGGGCCTGGGGGCGGCGCTGTACTTCTGGCCGAGGCCCCAGCCCGCCGAGAGTCCTGGACCCGCCACGGTGGCGGAAGCCCCTCCTCCATCCCCTCCCCCCGAAGAAGCTTCTGAAACAGAAGTAGCTTCTAAAAAGGAAGTTACTTCTGAAACAGAAGCGAAAGCTTCCATCGATGCCCCCCCGGGCGCCGAGCTGCCGCCGGAAGCCGCCCGCTGGGTTCCGGGGGCCGAGCGCCCGCCCAGCACCAAGCGCAGCAGCGGTTCCTCGCCCAAAGGCCACGCGCGGATGAAGATCATCTCGGTTGGCCCCGCGACCCCCGAGATCCCGGAAGAGGTGGAACCCCAGCGCGCACCCACGGCCCCCTTCCGCTACCTGCTGGTCCCGGAGAATCCCGACACGGTCCTTCGCAGCCTGCAGGGCCTGGTGACCAAGCTGGGAGGCCAATTCTTGCGCACCGACGGCTCAGCCAAGGCGCCCTATCCGCTGGACCCCGGCGCAAAAGATCGCGTGCTTCTAAAAGTGTCCGCCGCCAACCTCGCTGTTCTGGTGCAGAACCTGTCCAGCGTGGGCGCGGTGTCGGTGATCGCCCAGCCCGATTCGGTGCCGCCGTCGGGGATGGTGGGGGTGTATGTGGAGGTGGAAGCACCGTAGTCGCATTTCTTCCAGGGGTGATACACCGCTACCAACAGCAGCAGGCGGAAGAGATGAGACGCGATCGCTGCCTCGCGAAACCGGGGAAACCAGGAACCTAAGGAGGGAAATAAGGGGAGGATCGCCCACACCATGCAAGGCGCGTGCGGCCCGAGCGCCGCAAGCGCCCCGGTGAGGGCACTTCGCCCCCCCGGCCTACACCCCCTGCCGCGCCCGACGTCGCAGCGCCAGCCCGCCCAAAAGCAGAAGCCCCAGCGCCCCTTCCGGCGCACCCGTGCTGCAGCCACAGGTGGGCTCGTCCTTGGGTACGCTATCTACGCCAGAGTCGTCCACGGGGCTGTCCACATCGCAGCCCTCATCCACCGTGCCGTCGCAGGAATTGTCCACGTCGTCACACAACTCCGTTGCTCCGGCATAGGTGGTCGCGACGGTATCATCACAATCGGTAGACGCGTCATCGGCGCGCCCCTCCCCCGTGTCTTCGCAGTCCAGATCCTCCGAAGCAAGGGTGGTACCGTCAGGCTCGCGCTGCCCATCTCCATCCGCGTCCACATAGCAGAGCTCGCCCCCATCACAGTTGCCGTCCAGCCCATCGTCGGGTTGCTCGGTGGCGTCCGGGTTTACGTCCGCATTTCCGTCGTCACAGTCCTCGCCGCCTCCCTCCGGGGTGGCATAGCCATCCTGGTCGGCATCATAGTCGCTACGACCGTCACAATCCGAGTCCACCCCGTCGTACCAGGTATCTACTGCACCCGGGTAGATCGCGGAAGAAGCGTCGTCACAGTCCTCTCCTCCCCAGGCCGCGCTGTCAAAGCCGTCGCCATCGGCATCGTACTCGTCTGCCGCGATGCAGTCCTGGATGTCGCCATCATAGGGATCGTCGGGTGCGCCGAGAAACACATCGTTGCGGGCATCGTCGCAGTCATCCCCACCGTAGGAGGCGGAGTCGTAGCCATCGCCGTCGGCATCGTAGTCCGAGCCGCCGTCGCAGCCCTGATCCACCCCATCGTACCAGCTTTCCGGGGCCCCCACATAGCTCAGGGCGTCTTCATCGTCGCAGTCATTGCCGCCGCAGTCAGGCGCATCGTAGCCATCTTCGTCCACGTCACAAAGGTCCGCACCGTCGCAGTCCTGGTCCACGCCATCATAGGGAAGCTCGGTGGCCCCTGGATAGCTGTCCACATCGGCGTCCAGGCAGTCGCCGCCCACCGCCACGGTGCCCGTAGGCTGGGTGCAGGACGGAGTGCCGGCGCCGCTACCATAGCCATCGCCGTCGGCATCGGTATACCAGGTACCAGCGTTACTGGCTGAGGATTCGTCGACGCTGCCATCGCAGTTGTTGTCGACGCTGTCGCAGACCTCGGTGGCACCTGGAGAGGTCGTGTTCAGGTCGTCGTCGCAGTCCGTATTGTCTGCTACAAAACTGCTGGGGGCCGTGCATGCCCGGGTGGACGAGGTCGCGTCGCCGTAGCTGTCCCCGTCGCCATCCAGGTACCATGTGCTGACGTCGATAGCGGTGGGGTCGTCGGTGAGACCATCGCAGTTGTTGTCGGTACTATCGGCACAGAGCTCCTCACTACCGGGGTTGACCGCGTTGTCGCTGTCGTCGCAGTCGCCGCTGTCGGCCACGGTGCCGGTAGGGGCATCGCAGGCATTGCTGCTGCTCCCGGGGTCGCCGTAGCCGTCGCCGTCGAAGTCGTCGTACCAGGTGCTCTGGCCGGCGGCCCGACTGTCGTCATCGTCGGCGGCGCCATCGCAGTCCTCGTCGGTGTTTTGGCTGTCGCAGACCTCGGTGGCACCAGGATGGATGCTGGCGTTGGCGTCGTTGCAGTCGGTATTATCGGCAAGCGTGCCGCGGGGCGCTTCGCAGGAGGAGGTGACACTCGCGGGGTCCCCGTAGCCGTCGCCGTCGGCATCGTCGTACCAATTGCTCTGGCCGGTGGTGCTCCTGTCGGCATCGTCGGCGCTGCCATCACAGTCCTCGTCGGTATTGCCGGCATCGCAGACTTCCTGGCCTCGCGGGTTGACCGAGGCGAGGGTGTCGTCACAATCTGTAGCAGACCTTACATAGCTGGTGGGCTGATCGCAGGCGGTGCGGGTGCGTGTGGCGTTGCCGAAGCCGTCCCCATCGCCGTCGGCATACCAGGTACTTTGGCCGCTGACACTGCTATCGCCATCGTCGGCACTGCCATCGCAGTCCTCGTCGATGTTGCCGGCGTCACAGAGCTCCTGAGCGGCGGGGTTGACACTACTGCTGCTGTCATTGCAGTCGGTGAGGTTGCCGGCATAGCCGCTAGGCTGGTCGCACGCCTGCGTATAGCTGGCGGCGCTGCCGTAGCTGTCGCCATCGCTGTCCAGGCCCCACACGGACTGCCCAACGGCGCTGCTGTCGTTGTTGTCGGCATTGCCGTCGCAGTCTTCGTCCACGTTGCCGGCGTCACAGAGTTCCTGATCTCCCGGGCTGATCGCAGCATTGCTGTCGTCGCAGTCCGTACTGGTGCTGGCATAGCCGCTGGGTTGGGAGCAGGCGGACTGCGTGGTGCCGGCCGTGCCATAGCCGTCGGCGTCGGCATCGGGGTACCAGGTGGTGGCGGTGCAGGGGCGGTAGGTGATCACCCCCTCCATTGCGCGAGAGCTGAAGGTGACGCCGGTGAAGCTGGTGTTCCACGCCCGACCGTAGCCGGGGAGCCAGGCCAGATCGGAGTTGGAGGCCGCGGCGGTCCCCATCGTGCCGGTACGGTATTGCAAATTACAGGAGGTGGTGGTGAAGGTCACGTAGAAGGCGGCCCTGCCGCCCGCAGGGATGGTCACCGGGCTGCTGAGGGGCGTGTCGAAGGTGCCGCTGGCGGCCAAAGCCCCCGTGGTGCCCGATCCCACCAGGCTCCAGGCCGAGGGGGTGGTGAGGACGTTGGCCAGGGTGCTGGTGGTGGTGTAGACGCTGTAGTCGCAGCCGGAGCTGTAGGCCGCGCGGGTGTAGCCCTGGAAGTTGGTGATTTCCACGGTGTTGGTCGCGGTCAGGTCAAACATCACGCCGTTCTGGCCGTTGACGTTGGTGGAGGCGAGGCTCAGGGTAGAGGCCAGCGCCTGGGATCCCAAGCCAAACAGGAGGAGGGAGATAGGTGTCAAAAAAGCTCCATTATTTCGAAAACTCTAAGGGTACGGAATAGGCTTGTCAACGAAAAAATCCTGCGTTAATCCTGATCTTGCACAGGGTTTGAACCTATCGCGTGGGTCACCAGGTCCCACCCTCCAGGTGGTCCCGACAAATCGGGTCGGATCGAGCAGAACCTTTCCAGTGTGGGCGCGGTGTCGGTGATCGCCCCGCGAGAGGCGGTGCCGCCGTCGGGGATGGTGGGGGTGTATGTGGAGGTGGAAGCACCATAAAGGTCGGGGGCGGGCACAACGAGGCCGAGTACCATCGCAGGTTCGCCCTGGCCGGTGGCAGAGTCTTCGGGTCCATGTCGGCCGCCGGCTCCGGTTGCACCATCCTCCTGAAGCACAAGCCCTGAGCACGCCGTTCCGCCCGGGGGGAGACCGAGCCCCGCTACAAACAGGTTAGCCTCCGATCCATGTTCTTGGGCACCGCGGGTTGATCACCGTCCTCCTGGTTCCGCCGCAGCCGACGCTGGCTGCGGCACTGGTCGAGGCAGGGATGCTGCCGTTGCCGCTCGCCGATCTGGAGCTTGCACGACAGAGTCTCTCGCCCTATGCCTTGAGCGCGGTGGTGTTTGGCAGCCCCACCCCCGCACTGGCAGGCGCGTTGGCCGCGTGGCAGGAAGAGGGCCTTCTTTGCCCGATTCTTTTGGTAGGGACCCGTATTCAGGGTTTTTCTGCCCTCCCGCGATTGCGCTGGCTGGCCACAGAAGCCGCAGTGCCCCGCAGCCTTGCTGATCTGGTACGACCCTCCCTGCCCGCTCAGATCCACCTGGAGCGCGGCACCGTAGATCTTCAAAGCCGCCAATTTTTGGCGGGTGAGGAGCGCCAAACGCTGACCCCCCGCGAGCTGGCCCTGCTCGCCTTCCTGGCCATGCGCCCCAACGAGCTGGTCACCGAGGAGCTGCTGCTGCGCGAGGTTTGGGGAGCGGCCCCCGGGGTGGTCAGCAGGGCCGTGCACCACACGCTGCACCGCCTTCGTGCCAAAGTGGAGCGAGAACCATCCAGTCCTCGCCATCTCCGCACCGAGACCGGCCAGGGTTTCCGCTTTGTGCCCCTCCCATCCACCCCAGAGCCGCCACCACCACCCGACCCCCCACCAACCCACCTTCTTCCGCCCCTTCCCGCAGAACGAGACCCCTTCTTCGGCCGTGCGGCTCCCCTGGCGGCCCTCCAGGCCCATTTTGACCAGGGGGGCCGAATCCTGACGCTCTTGGGCGTAGGTGGCATGGGAAAAACACGCCTTTCTCTCCATTTTGCTCAGAAGCAACCCCGAGCGGCCTTCGTGGATCTGTCCGTGGCCCGCAGCAGCGAGGACATCGATCTGGCGGTTGCGACGGCGCTGGGCCTGCCCCGCTACGATCCGCAGGTGTTTGTTCAGATGGGGCCTCTCCTCCTTCTTCTGGACAATTGCGAGGATATCCTCGAATTTTTGGCACCCAAGGTGGACCGCTGGCTGGATCAGGCACCGGGGCTGCGTCTCCTCCTCACCTCCCGGCTACCGTTGGGGCTGCGAGGCGAGGAAATTTTCCTCGTTCCTCCATTGGAAGAGGAGGCCGCAGTGGACCTGTTTCGGGCGCGAGCAAAGGTGGAGGCCGAGGATGACGCCCGCCTGCGCGATCTGGTGCGCCGCTTGGACGGGATGCCACTGGCCATCGAGCTGGCCGCCGCCCGCAGCGCCGTGCTCTCGATCACCGAGCTGGAACGCTATATGCAGGCCCGTTTTCGCCTGTTGACCCGGCCGGGAGGCACCGGTCGCCATGCCACCCTGAGAGCGGTGATCGAAGCCTCTCTGGCACATCTCTCAGCTCCGGCTCAGCAAGCGCTGGCCAGTCTTTCCTATTTCGAAGGGGGATTTTCGACCGAAGCGGCGGAGGCGGTGATCGCCGGAGATGCCTGGGTGCCCGACCTGCTGCAGGAGCTCTACCTGCACGCTCTGCTCTTCCACACGGGCGAGCGCCTGCGGATGCTCCCCACCATCCAAGAGCTTGGACGCGAAAAACTCGGCGGTACCACCCCCGAGGTACGGAACCGCCATGCGGCCTGGTTCGCCCAGCACTACGCCCTTCCTCTTGCGCCGAGCCGCCTCGAAGATGCCTTGTTAGACAGACCTAACTTGTTGTCTGCTCTCCACTGGTGTTTGGAGCAGGGACGGCGCGACCGCGTGCCGCTGTTGGAGGCCCTCTGGGAAGTGCTGCGTCGGCAGGGCCCGGCGTCGTTGGCTGTGGACCTGGCCCAAAAGGCGCGGGTTGGTGAGCTCTCTTCGGGCGAACAAGCCCGCCTTGCCCTGATCGAGGCCTCTGCCCTGCGGATGGGCGGAGACATCGACGCCGCCCTGATCTTGGCAACATCGGCGGAGAAGCTGGGAGAGGGGCCCACCCGCCTGCGCGCGGCGAACCTTCTGGGAATCCTGTACTCCATCTTGGGCCAGACGGTGATGGCCACGGCCGCTCTGGAGCGGGCTTTCGCCGCCCATGGTCCACGCGCCACCGCCGAACGTTGTGCCATTTTGAACAACCTGGCCGGCCTGTGGGTGGACCAGGGCGACCTGGAAAAGGCAGCTTCCTTTTTTATAGCGGCTGCGGCCGATGCCAACGCGATTCAGGATCACCGCCGCCAAGTTCAGATTCTGGACAACCTTGCGCTCGTACACGGCTTTCGGGGAGAGCTGGAGGAGGCGGCAGCCTGCTGCCACGAGTCCGGACGCAGCCTTGCTCGCCTGGCAGATGAGGGTCTTCGTTTGAACCACCTGGTCACCCTGGCCAGCCTGTGCCAGGAGCGCGGGGACGAGCCGGGAGTGCGCGCCGCCGCCACCGAAGGACTGGCCCTGGCGCAAAAGTTGGGCCATGTGCACCAGCAGGGCTGGTGCCGCCTGTGTCTGGCCGTCCTCCCGGACACGCCGCTGGGCGAGGCCTATGGGCACTTGGAGGCCACCCTGAGCCTGTGCAGCGGCGAACCCACGCTGGAGGGCAACGCCCGTGCCCAGCTATCGATCCTGGCAGCCCGGGCGGGCGATCTGCGGGAGGCGCGGGTGCAGTGCGACCAGGCCCGCAACCTTTTGGCCGCCAGCCCGCCCCATGGCCGGAACCCGGCGGTACTGGCGCGGGTGGAGCTGGCCCTCTGCAGCGGAGATCCTGTAGAGGCTTCTTCCATTTTTGAGGAACTCAGCCCGGCCATCCGGCGCCTGGCGGAGAGCCACCCCACCACCGTGGCCGGGCGGCTGCTGCTGCGGCTGGGGGCCGAAACCTCCGGCATCCAGCTCAGCCGGTGATCACGCCTTCAATGAACTCCACGATGGCGTTCTTGTTCTCCTCCAGCTTTGCCTTGGTTTCTTCGGCATCCTCCACCGTCTTTTCGCTCTTGAGGAAGTCCGCGAGGTTCTTGACCGCCTGCATGGACTCAGCAGCCGCCTGGATCATGTCCTTTCCAGGAAAGCCGTCCGGAAGCCAGTCCGCCAGATCACCCACATCGGACGGATTAGGGCCGTCGTAGGCCGTGTTTCCGCTGCTCTGGCCGGTTTGGCTGATGGCCCAATTGCGCCAGCCGGTAGGGGTCACGCCGTAGACCTCGGTCAGCAGTGCGCCGCCAAGCGCAGTGGTGACGGAGGGCAAGCCCACGGGCATCGCGAGAACCGCCCAGTTGACGCCCCCCTCGTGGTTATCAAACAAAATACTCATCCGGCCGCCCGCGCTGGTGTTGCCCAGGGTGACGGCCATGCTGGTCTCTTCAGTAAAGGTGGTGCCGGAGGTGTAGCCCAGGCTGAGCGAGAAGGTCCAGATGCCGCCGATGCCGCCATAGCGCCCGCCCACGGTGGGCCAGGGACGGTTGGGCCAGCCCAGGGAAGGAATACAGCCATATTCGTGCCAGAACTCGATGCCGGTCATCTCTTCGACGGGTTTGGTCAGCACCACCGCAAACTCCGAGGGAGACTGCGGCGCCACGATGTAGTCAAAGCCGTTGGAGATGCTGACGGTGGTGACGGGCAGCAGCTCACCGGAAAAGTCCAGGGTGCGGGCGTAGGAGAGGCTGGCGAGGAGGAACAACATGGGAGGCTCCGAAGTCGAGAGGGCGGGATGCTCTCTCCGACCCTCCCAACATCACCGGGGAGCCTGTCGCAGGGGTGTCGCAGGCTGTCGCAGCGCCTCTGCGACAACCCGGGTCCAGCTTCGCACCGAAGGCGGCGCATTTGAACGGTCGGAGGGGCTATGGTAGTGTAAGGTATGTTTTTCGCCCTGATCACCTCTGCTTGGTCCTTGACCTGTCAAGACGTACTGAACTTACTTCAGGCGGGCACGCCGGCCTCCGAGGTGGCAAGTCAGATTGCGGCAGATCGGGTGCCGCCTGGTGAGATCTCCTGTATGGAGAAGGAGAAGGTGCCCGCCGAAGTTCTGGAAGCGGCGCGGACGAACGCGATGGTCGGCGGAGTCCAGGTGGACCCGGAGCAGGCCTGGGTGCTGGCCCAGATCATGGAGAGGGAAGGGCTCCCCAACGTCGCCGAATTCTACTATGTAGAGGCGATGAAAGCGGGCCTGAAGTCGCCCCACTTTGCCGAAGCACTGACCCGACTGACCCGGCTGGCTTTTGCAGCGGGGGATCCCCACTCCCTACGGCGGGTCCTGCCGAAGATTCCGCCTGTATCCTTCCCTGATGCCGTACGCGATGAGCTGTACTACCTTCACGGTCTCTCCCTGATGGCGGACAAACACCTGGCAGATGCGATGGCCTATTTTACGCTGGTCAGCGAAACGTCTGCGGTCCATGAACAGGCCCAGTTTATGACTGGCGTCATACATTTACGTCAAGGTAAATTGAAATCTGGTGTTCGAATTTTCACAACGCTGGCCCAAAGCGAAAACGTGGACATACGCTACCAATCCAGGATGAACATCGCAAGAACCTATTATTCGATCAACCAATTTGACCAGGCGGCTATCTGGTATCTACAGGCAGAGGAAACTCCGCAGCAGAGCCTGGAGCTGGCGTGGTCCCGGTTTTTCCAAGATGGGTCTGAGGTCGGGGCCACCTTGAGGTCGCTGCGGAAGAACAAGCTCCCAGAGGCGGATTTATTAGAGGGAATTATCAGATTTTCACAAAATCGCTGCAGGGATGTGGAGCCTATCTACACCGATTTTCAGACCCGGTGGTCCCCCATCCGGGCAGAGCTGGCCACGATCGTGGAGGCCCACAGCTTGGACGGAACATGGGTGCAACCGGAAGTAGTCTACCAGCGCTACTCGGCAAAGGCGTCAAAGGGTGACGGCTTCCCCCGAGAGCACATAAACGAATACATCAGAAACAATGAGTTTGAGGGAATCAGGGCAAGGTTGGAGAAGCTGCCATTGGAGAAACAGCAGGCGAGCAGGCTCAGTCCGGAGCTGCGAGAACCTGCCTTGTTGGCAATCGATATGCTGGAGCAGCAGCTACAGCGGCGGGCAGGTCGCATCCTGCTGAGCACCATGCATACCCAGGTGCAGTACCTGGAGGATCTGAATCTCCAGCTTAAGGTGCTTCGTTTTGAGGCAGCGGACTGCCTTGGACGAGAAGATGCGCTCGCTTTGTTGAGAGAAATCCTCGAAAAGCAGCGCGATCCGGCAGCACAAGCCCGCTTGGTTTCCATGACCGAGGGGGATCGTATTGCAGGCTACCAGCGGATCACCGAGCGCTATCCCTGGCACGAAGAAGTCTGGTACTACCTTGGTCGAGAGCTGTGGGAGGCCGGGCGCGAGGACGAAGCCATCATCGCCTTTGCCCGGGTCGGGCACTACAGTGAATTCAAGGAGACCGAGGCCCAGATCTACATCGGCGTCTACTGGTTCTACCGCAAGAACTGGCCATTGGCGAAAGAGGCATTCATTCGCGGGAAAAGCCCCTACATGCTCGGGTGGACACTGTGGGCCATGGGAGATCGGCAAGGCGCCATCGAGCAGCTCCGGCTGGCCACCGAGCCACAGGCTACGGAGGACTTGCGCAGAATGGAGGCGGCAGTGAAGAAGGAGGATCAGTAGAGAAGGGAGTCCGAAGGCACTGGGCGCAGCCCGCACTCGGTGGTCCGGGCCCCGACCCGTCGGGGGGGCGAATCAACACTGAATGAAGATTCATTCAGAAAAAGATTTGTAGATAAGCGGAGGATCTTCAGGATCGTGCAAGGCGCGCGGGCCAGAGGCCCGGGCGCCTTTTTGTCAACAAGGTCCTGTCCGGGTGGATCTAATGGGCGCCGGCGCCGTAAAGGAACGTGCCCACATCCATAGCGGCGACGAGGTCCGCCGGTCCCCGATCGGTAAGGTACAATGGCGGACCCAGTTAGAATTGTTGATCGGGGTGGTCTCATCTCCCGGTCAAAGGTTCGAGCCCGCGCAACCACACGACCGGTCGGCTCCTCCCTGCCCGCTCCACGTTCACCACCCGCAGCGAGGCGACTACCCGCTGCATCAACAGCGACGCTCCACGCTCCAGCACAGGCTGTCCTTCTACCCGCCCCGAGATGATCGCTCCATCGTCCAGCTTCAGCTCAAAATCACCGCGCCCCAGCCGCCATCCATACAGCAGCCCCTCTCGTGTCTCCTCCGCCTCATTTACTTTTGTGTTTTCCACCCGATCGAGCGTCTCCTTAAGTTCTTCAGGGCTACTCAGGCGGACGGAGGCACGGTTCGCATGAATCTTCAGCGTAGCACCAGCACGGTACACGACTCCAAGGAAGTTTTTCAATGCCACACTGACACGCGAATCTTGCATCGCCAAGGCTTCGGCAAATTCATCGTCCGACCTGGACGCCGCCGTCATCAGCCCCAGGGCATCTCCGACGGCTACCTTTAGCGGGGAAGGGCTTATCCGTTGTTGATCAGCCACTTCCTGCAAGTGAAAACCGAAGGAACCAGCACCGGTGCCAGTGACCATCAGCCGCGGCCCCTGCGGCAGCGGCCCTCGTTGTCCTATCTCCCCCAGCTTGGCGGCGGCCACCGTGGAAATATAGTCCTGAAAAGACTTGAGTCCCTCACCAGCAAATCCGGCTTCGATTCCGACCTGCGCCCGCACGGGCATGCCGTCGAACAGCAACTCGACCTCTGCAAAACTCTCCAGCCGTTGTTCCGCTACCCGGACTTGTTGCTCCAGCTCGTCGCTTCGGCTTTGAAGGTTACGCCTCTCCATGGGAGATCTGCTGCTCGCCCTCAGACGCTCTACGGTTCTCAGGTTGGCCTCCGCGTAGGCCAAATCGTCTTTGTAGGTCACGGCACTACTCCAGCCATATATGAGGGATTTTCATCCGGCCTGCGATGCCTTTCTTCCAACAAGGACCGGGCGGCAGCGTCGTCTTCCTCTGTCCCCAAGGAAACCTGGAGAAGACCTTTCCATCTACGTTCCGATCCGCGTTGGTGGCTGAAGAGGCCGAGGAAGTAGGTAAGTTGCGCCAATCAACTCTCCATCGCCCCCTGCAAATTCACAAAATACGCATCAACTTGATACAGGTTTTTGGTGGTGCCATGGTCAAACAATTCAGAATTGTTATCAGCAATATAGCACTCAACCTCCTCGCCCATATCAAAAATCGTCAAAACATCTATATCGCCGGGACTCTCCTTGTGCTCCACAAAGCTCCCGTCCACCCACTGCACACCCTCCGTAAAACCAGCCTGCCGAAGTGCCGCTCGATACCGAAGAAACCCATCTAAAAGTTGCTTCCGAACATCAGTTTTTCCAAATCGGCTCACCAACTCGGTGATGGAAATGACAAAGGGTGAGTACAGTCCGTCAAGATCGGAGGGCCCTTTGCCGATATAGGGGGGCAACAACCCCGTTTGTTCAAAAGCAGGAACCATTACATACCGTAGCCCCCCCGTCCAGGTATGTCAAAGGCGGTTCTTCCAATGCGCCGCAGGTGCAAATAAAATAAGTAAAATGCCCAGAATTACCACAGTTGCCGCCCTACTTCACAGCCCGCAGGGCACCGAGCGGATGGGAAAAATGAACCCTTCCTCATCACATCCTCACCCCAGCCCCGTCGGGGCACGGCTACCCGGCCGCCAGCCGTAGAATCCCGGCTGTCACCCCGCCCAGCGCGCCTCAGCCCCCCCGGGCATGTTTGCGCCCTCCAAAGAAACCCAGGCAGGCGGGCCGGTGGCACAACAAGGCCCGTCGACAATACAGTTCGTTGCTGATTTGTTTACCACCACTCCGCAAAATAATCCGATACACCCGCTCCAACAGATCAATCCAGCTCGGCCGCTACACCGCGAGTCACATCCGCAGGTGATGCGAGAGCCGCTTGGCCCGACCGTCCTACGAGGCTTCGGTTGATCGGGGGTGCGGGCACGCTCACAGCGCCTCTGCGACGACTTGAGTCCAGCTCCGCACCGAAGGCTCCGTCCGCCTTCCCAGCCAAAGCCGAATCGCCTCCGGAAAGTCATTCGTAGCCTGCACTACACTTCCACCTTCCCCTGTCAGAAGGCGACAATCTCCGATGTCGGTGGCCACTACGGGGGTGCCCTGCGCCCGGTAGGCCAGGATTTTTAAGGGGCAGAACCAGGGCGGGGCGTCGGCGGCGTAGGGGGCCAGGCCCACGTCCATGGCGGCGACCAGATCCGCCGTCTCGCGCTCGCTCACCTGGCCCACACGGCGCAGGCGGGGGTGGGCTGGGAGCTGCACTGGGCCCTCGCCTACGCAGAGCCCCTGCGCCTCGGGAAAGACCTCCAGGAGCTCCACGAGTCGCTCCACGCCGTGCCAGGGCTTCATGCTGCCCAGGAAGCCGAGCACAACGGCACCCTCCAGGCCCAAGCGCCGCCGGGTACCCTCTCGATCGCCGCGATGTGGCTCCACTCCGTTGGGTATATGCCGAATCTCTCCGGTACAACCGATTTCTTCCTTCAACCACTTGGCGAGCCAGGCACTGACGGCCACCAGTCTTGGGGCGGCTTGAAGCACCTCTTTTTCCCAGGTCCGCGCCCATGTGGGGAGAGAGAGCTGCTCAAAGCGGCTGCGCTCCTCCACCAAGGGGGCATTCACCTCTAAAATCCAGGGAATTCCTTGGGTATGGAGCTTCCACCCGGCATCCGAGTACAGGCTGTGCCGCTCCCAGATCAGGCTGGGATTTTGCCGGTGGGCCAGCCGGGCGATCCGCCGGGCGGTCCACACCTCGCGATAGTCGCGGTAGCGCCGTAGCCAGGAAGGCCAGCCCGGAACTCCGGTTTCGAGGATGGGCAGGTTGAAGTCGGGCGCATGGTTGCCCCGGCTGTCTTCCCGCCGTGCAACCACACAGGTGGCCTGCAACGCACGGGCCACTCCGCGCAGGTGTGCGGAGGATCCCGACGGTCCCAACAGCGGAATTCCCGGCGCCGCACTCAAGAGTAGCGGGCGCGGGCCAGGCTCCATCAGGCGCGGCTGGCCTCGAAGGCCTGCTCCAGATCGGCAAGAAGATCAGGCAAATCCTCGATCCCTACCGACAGCCGGATCAGCCCGTCTACAATGCCGATGGCCTTGCGCTTTTCAGGCTCAATGGAGGCGTGGGTCATCGCGGCGGGCAGCTCGATCAGCGACTCCACCCCACCCAGGCTCTCGGCGAGGGTGAAGATCTTGGTCATGGCCACAAAGCGACGGGCCCGGGCGAGATCCCCCTTCAGCTCGAAGCTGATCATGCCGCCAAAACCGGACATCTGCGATTTGGCGATGGCGTAGCCAGGGTGACTTTCGTGCAGGGGGTAGTAGACCCGCTCCACCTCGGGGTGCTGCAACAAAAAATCCACGATGGCGCGGGCATTCTGTTGGTGCCGCTCCATCCGCACATGCAGGGTTTTGAGGCCGCGCAGGGTGAGGAAGCAGTCCATGGGGCCAGGGACGGCGCCGATGGCGTTCTGGTGGAACTTCAGGCGCTCGTAGGCCGCCGTGTGGTTGGTGAGCACGGTGCCCCCCACCACGTCGGAGTGGCCGCCCAGGTACTTGGTGGTGGAGTGCAGCACGAAGTCTGCACCCAAGGCCAGCGGATTCTGGAAGTAGGGCGAGGCAAAGGTGTTGTCCACCACCACCTGCGCGCCCACCGCATGTGCCCGCGCCACGACGGCCCGGATGTCGGTGATTTTCAGCAGAGGGTTGGTGGGGCTTTCGAGCCAGACCAGCTTGGTACCCTCGGGGATGGCCTGCTCCATGGGAACTTTGGTAAAGTCCACGAAGGAGAAGCGGAAGCCATGCAGCCGCAGCACCTTGTCGAACAGCCGGTAGGTGCCGCCATATACGTCGTCTCCGCAGACCACATGCTCGCCGGGATTTACGACGGTGCGAACCAGTGTATCCGTGGCCGCCAGACCGGAGGCGAAGCACAGGCCATGCGCCGCCCCTTCCAGCGCAGCGAGGCAGCCCTGGAGTGCGGTGCGTGTGGGGTTGTCGGTGCGGCTGTATTCATAGCCTTGATGTACGCCCACTTCCTTCTGAGCATAGGTGCTCACCTGGAAGATGGGGGTCATTACCGCACCGGTGCTGGGGTCAGGCGACTGACCGGCATGGATGGCGCGGGTGCCAAAACCTTCGGGGGGAGCACCGCTTTTCATGCCCGATCCCGCTGGTTGGTGATGGTGGCCATGTAGTCGATGAGATCAATGCGGGTGATGATGTCGATGGGCTTGCCGCCGTCGATCACAATCGCCACCTTGGAGCGCTTGAACAGCTCGGTGAGCACAGAAACTTCCGTCGTCTCATCGACCGTGCAGAAGTTCATCTCCAGGATCTCGCGGATCTGGGTGTCCGACCGGGCGCCCGCCAATGCGCGCTCAAGAAGCCGGTTTTCGTGGACCATGCCCACAACCTTGCCTTCCTCAGTCACGGGAACCTGCGAGATGCCGTGCAGCTTCAGCATGCCGACCACTTCGGTCACCCGCGCGGTGGCGGGGACGGAGATCAGCTCGCGACCGCGACCCTTGTTGTCCAGCAGCTCTTTGACGGTCCCAAACCAGGTTTCCGGCTCCATAAAGCCGTTTTCGCGCATCCACGCGTCGTTGTAGACCTTGGACAGGTAGCGCGCGCCCGAGTCCGGCAGCAACACACAGCAGCGCATCTCCGGCTTTCCGTGCAATTTCAACCACTTGATGGCGCCCGCCACCACTGCACCCGAGGAGGTGCCGGGGAAGACCCCCTCTTCCCGCACCAGCCGCCGGGTCATCAGGTAGCACTCCTTGTCATTCACCCGGACCACATCGTCGATGTAGTCAAAGTTGATGGTGGAAGGCAGGAAGTCCTCGCCAATGCCCTCGACCTTGTAGGAGTAGGGCTGGGTGAGCTGGCCGGTGTGGAAGTAGTCGAAGTACAGCGATCCCACAGGATCAACGCCGACCACCTTGACTTTGGGGTCCTTCTCCTTCAGGTAGCGGCTGACGCCACTCACGGTGCCGCCGGTGCCCAGACCTGCGAAGAAGACGTCGATCTTCCCGCCGAATTGCTGCCAAATCTCGGGGCCGGTGCTTTCGTAGTGGCACGCGGGGTTGGAGGGGTTGTGGTACTGGTTGGAGTAGACGGCGTTGGGGGTCTCTTCTACCAGACGAGCGGCGGTCTTGTAGTAGGAACGGGGATCATCCGGCTCCACATCGGTGGGGCAGATGACCACACGGGCGCCGTAAGCGCGTAGCGCAGCGCGCTTCTCTTCCGACTGTTTGTCTGGCATAACAAAAATGCACTTGTAGCCGCGCACCGCCGCGACCATGGCCAGGCCGGCGCCGGTGTTGCCCGAGGTGGCCTCCACAATGGTGCCACCGGGCTTGAGTTTTCCGGCTTTTTCCAGGTCATCCAGGATCTTGATGCCCAGGCGGTCTTTGACCGAATTGGCCGGGTTCATGTACTCCAGCTTGGCGTACAGGTTTCCAGGCACCCCGGCGGTGACTTTGTTCAGACGCACACAGGGGGTGTCTCCGACGCAGTCGAGGACGTTGTTGTACAGAGGACGCATGGCATACACCGGGGGAGGGTCGGCCCATGTAGCCCGGCCTACGGGGGGATGCCAGGGGCCCCGCGAGGGCTCGATGCCCACCCAAAGGCGCTTGCGGCGCTCGGGCCGCACGCGCCTTGCGTGGTATAGAGGGTCCTCCGTGTTTCCCCGCCCCCTCTGCCTCCGCTGCCGTCGCCCTCAGACCGTTTGTGTTTGTGAGGCGATCCATCCCATGCAAAGCCGTACCCGCGTGCTCTTCCTGCAACACCCGCGGGAGGCGCGGATGCCGGTGAGCACCTGCCGCCTGGCGCATTTGTCGCTTCCCAACTCCCAGATGTTTGTGGGGATGCGTCCAGAGGGAATGCCAACGCTGGAAGGCCTCCTAACAGAGCCAGATACGTTTTTGTTGTTTCCTGGCCCTGATGCGGTGGATGTGGCCGAGCTGCAGCGCCCGCCCCGCAACCTTCTGGTGGTGGACGGAACCTGGATCGACGCCCGGAAGTTGGTGGAGCGCTCGCCCCTGCTCTCCGCCCTTCCCCGCCTGGGCTTTCGCCCGCCGGAGCCGAGCAATTATCGTATCCGTCGTGAGCCCGCGGAACACTGCCTCTCGACCATTGAAGCGGTCGCCTACACCTTGGGATTGTTGGAGGGAGAGCAATTCTCACCGATGTTGGCTGCTTTTACCCGGATGGTGGACCAGCAGATCGCGCACATCGCTGCCCGTACGACCTCGACGGGCCGGCACGCGCCGCGCCCCTCGCCGCTGGATCGCCTTCGTCGGGATCAGGACAACCTTCTGCTCTTTTTTGCGGAAGCCGGTGAACAACCTCCCCTTCTTCAATGGGTGGCCCTTCGCCTGTCTACCGGGGAGCGCTTTGAGAGCCTTCTTCGGCCCCCGCGCCACCTTTGGGCCCGCGCATCCGAGCACCTGGACATTTCCCCGCCTTTGGAGCCGGAATCTTGGGATCATGCCCGGGCACGTTGGGCGGAGTTTGTCCGGCCCACGGATATCGGCCTGACCTGGGGGCTCCATCCCACGGAAGTGCTACGCTACCAGGGGCTGGAGCTGACGGAACCCC
>JBEIQS010000242.1:0-8110 GCA_040376425.1 Alphaproteobacteria bacterium
CCAAGATGAACGCGCTGGATGATCTGGTCTTCGACATGTACGAGAAGGGTCTGGACCAGCTCGACTCCGGCCGCTACGACGCGCTGGTGGTCGGCAACCAGGGAGGCAACGCATTCTGTGCGGGCGCCAACCTGATGATGATCCTGATGGGCGCGATGCAAGAGGAGTGGGGCCAGCTTGAAGGCGCGGTCAAGCGGATGCAGGACCTGCTGATGCGGGCCAAGTACAACAGCCGCCCGGTCGTGACCGCCCCGTGGGGACTTACCCTGGGTGGGGGTGTGGAAGTCACCATGCACTCCGCCGCGACGCAGGGTGCAGGCGAGCTCTACGCGGGTCTGGTCGAAGTAGGCGTGGGTCTGATCCCCGCCGGCGGCGGCTGTAAGGAAATGTTGGCCCGCTTCCTGGGGGATATCCCCCCCGGAGTGGCCTACGACCCGAACCCCTTCGTGCAGAAGGTCTTCGAGTACCTGGGAACCGCAAAAATCGCCACGTCCGGCGAAGAAGCCCGCGATCAGGCCTTCCTCCGGGCCTCGGACCGCATCACGGTGGACCCGGATCGGTTGATCTACGACGCCAAGATGCTGGCCTTGGGTCTGGCCGAAGGGGGCTATCGGCCCGCGCGGAAGCGCAGCATCAAGCTGCCGGGTGCGCAAGGTCGTGCCGCCATCGAACTGTACCTGTACCAGATGCAGATGGGCGGCTTCATCTCCGAGCACGACGCGGTGGTTGGCAAGAAGCTGGCCTGGATCCTCACCGGTGGCGAGTGCGCCTCGGGTGCGGTGCGCGGCGAGCAGGACATCCTGGATCTCGAGCGGGAGGCCTTCCTGTCCCTGCTCGGCACTGAAAAGACCAAGGCCCGTATCCAGCACATGTTGGAGAAAGGCAAGCCTCTGAGGAACTGATCGCCATGCTCAACGGAAATTCCAAGCGTGAAGTTGTCGTATGCGCTGCGGTCCGTTCCGCAGTCGGAAAGAGCGGGCGTGGCAGCCTGAAGGACACCCGTCCGGATGAGCTGCTGGGTCAGATCCTGAAGGGGGCCATGGCCCGCCTTCCGGGCCTGGATCCTGCACTTCTGGACGATGTGGTGGTGGGCACGGCCATGCCGGAAGCCGAGCAGGGCATGAACGTTGCCCGTATCGGCTCCTTCCTGGCCGGGATCCCCGACTCCGTACCCGCAATCACCATCAACCGCTTCTGCTCCTCTGGCCTCCAGGCCCTGGCACAGGGAGCGGCCTCTATCCACGCGGGCTGGCAGAACATCGTACTGGCCGGCGGCGTGGAAAGCATGAGCCAGGTGGCGATGGGTGGCCAGAAGCCGGCCCCTCACCCCGGCCTGATGGCGGCCCGTCCCGAAGCCTACACGCCCATGGGTATCACCGCCGAGATCGTCGCAGATCGCTTTGGCGTCACCCGCGCGGCTCAGGACGAGCTGGCCTACGCCTCCCACCAGAAGGCCGTGGCCGCGATCACCTCCGGCCGCTTTGCGGACGAGATCGTGCCGGTGTCCACCCGGGTAGTGGTGGATGGTGCATGGAAGGACATCACCTTCTCGGTGGATGAAGGCCCCCGCGTCGACACCACCCTGGAGGCCCTGGCCAAGCTCCGCCCCGCCTTCAAGCAGGGTGGCAGTGTGACCGCCGGCAACTCGTCGCAGACCAGCGACGGGGCGGCGGCGGTGGTGATCGCCTCGCGCGAGGCCGCTGAGAAGTATGGACTGCCGATCCTCGGTGTTCTCCGCTCCTATCAGGTGGCAGGGGTCCCTCCCGAAGTGATGGGCATCGGTCCGGTAGCTGCCATTCCCAAGGCGCTTGCACACGCAGGCATCAGCATCGGCGACGTGGATCTCTTCGAGATCAACGAGGCTTTTGCGGCGCAGGCGGTCTACTGTGTGGACACCCTGGGTATTGACCGCAGCCGCCTGAACGTGAACGGTGGCGCCATTGCCCTGGGGCATCCTCTGGGATGTACCGGCGCAAAGCTCACGGCCACGCTGCTGAGCGAGCTGGCGCGCCGCAATGGGCGCTATGGGGTCGTGAGTATGTGCATCGGCGGTGGAATGGGCGCCGCGGCGGTGTTTGAGCGCGTCTGAGATAGTCTTTGCCGGAAAGAGGAGCCCCTGGCTCCTCTTTTTCTTTTTGCCGCAACTGCAGGCAGACCCACGACAACATTCAGAAAAGGGCTGCTCGTCCCCGGGAAATTGGGCCCGCCCGCAAAGAAGCGCTTGTATCCAGCCGCAGATACTCTATGATAGTGCCATGTACCTTCTGCTCCTCTCCACACTGGCATGCAAGGCTCCGGAACCTGCTCCCACCGATCTGGATCAGCTGGTAGGCTTCCTCTTTGAGCATGTTCCCGATGAAGATACCGCCCTTTTGGCCGAGGGGGTTCACAACCTCGAGCCCTGGCTGGTGGACCGGATCGACGAAACGCTGGAGGGCTACACGGTGCAGGACCTGTCCGAAGAGACCATTCTATCGCTGGGGGATGGGATGGTGGACAACACGGAATTGTCAGGGTCTGCCGTAGGTTTTATCTCGGAAAACGACGTTCAGAGCTGGGTGGACGCGTTGGTGCTGGCCGACCAGGTGGAGATCTATGGCGGATCCTACGTCAGCTATGATCGGGTATGGGAAGGCGACGAGAAATCTTTCGCCAATCGCGAGAAGTTGGCGATTTCCGCCGATGTACACGCACTGTCGGACTATACTCTGATCAAGATCGAGTCCCACTCTGGCAATCGCTGGGCCTGGGTGGATACTGAGTGGGGCCCGGCATTGGTCTACCGCTCTTGGTTGGAAGAGCCCTGCACCATCACCCCCGCAAACATTGTCCAGGTAGACCGTCAATACTACCTGAACGTGGTCACGCCGACCCGTGAAGGCATGCGCACCATGCAGGCCACATGGGTGGTCGGGAAAGTGGTGGGAGCCGGCACCGACACAAACTTCGCCCTCCAGATGATGATCCAGAGCATGGCGAAGAACGCCGGCAAGATCGACGAATGGGTGACCGAAAACCAGTAGTCATCGCGGCAAGCATCGGCGTGGAACCCGGACAACCCTGTGAATGTAGTCCGGACTACTGAGCGGCCATGTCTGCTTGGATCAGGGCTGCCATATCGTCAAAGGTGTTGCCCACCACGTTCCCCTCTGCGTCCAGGCGCACGCCGAAGCCCCCGACCAGACCCAGCAGGCGCCCATCCGGCGCGACCACGGCGGATGTGGGGTAGCCCGCGCTGCCATCGTCGAAGTAGGGCGGGAACAGCGCATAGGCAAAGCCCTCGTCGCCGAGAACGGGCGAGCTGATGCCGTAGGTATCCGCCCACAACTGCCGTGTGGCCAGGTCGGCCGGCAGGTTGACGGTAGAGAGACTGTCCGCAAGCAGCGTGATCAGCTCTACGTCCAGTCCTTCCTCCTCAGCCTTTGCCTTGAACGCCTCCGCCTCGGCTGCCATCTGCTGGCAAGGACCGCAGTTGGTAGCTGCCATATCGATGATCAGGTAGCGCCCGCGGAAATCCCACAGGTCCACCTCAGCGTCGCACTGATCCTCCAGGCGCACATTGGGGAAAATTTCTCCGTCCGCCAGCACATAGGAGCTGTTCGGACCACCCGGATTGTTTCTGGGCCACCCGCATGCGCTGGGCTCTGTCAAGGGTAGCGTCGGATCATCTGCATAGAAACAATCGTCTCGAATCAAAAAGCCGCCGTTCAGCGTCAGCGTGACCTGCCCACCTTCATCCATATCCGAGGTGGAGCTTGAGGTGAACTGGAAATCAGACGCATCGCCAACGATGGCAGCAAGATCACGTGGTGTGACGTTCACATTTCCGGCGCGCATCAGGTGCAGGCTTCCGTCCACCTCAGCCAGACCGAGGACCTCCTCGCGAATCTGGGCCGCGTCGTCGATCTGCAGATAGCAGCTTTCGTAGCCGACGGTCATCTCCGCGGTGGCCTGTCCCAGCCAGGTGCAGGTCGGGCACAGATAGTCCTGGTCGATGCGTTGGCGCCCTGCGTAGACCCGGGTGTAGCTGCAGTCGGTCTTGCCAAGGGCCTCGGCCGCAGGGTCAAAATCCACCGTCCACACCACCCGGCCCTGGATATCCCCCACCAGAAGCTGCCCCTCCTGCCCCGATCCGGGGTCGCAAGCGCCGGTATCCACTGGTACGCTATCCACCGGAGAGTCGGTTTCCTCAGAATCCCCTCCCGAATCCTCTACCGGGAGAGACTCCTTGGTGGAATCTTTGGTTGGGCTTTCCCCGGTGCAGGCAAACAGAAGAGTAAGCAGCACTATTTCACCGCACAACATTCGCGAAGGCCCGCAATGGTGGCCGGGCCAATGCCGGGCACCGCATCCAGCGCGTCACAGGTGGCAAAGGGGCCATTATCCTGACGATGTTGCAGAATCGCCCCGGCCTTGGACTCACCGATGCCGGGAAGGTTCTGAAGCGCCGAGGCGTCCGCTGCGTTGATGTTCACCGGACAGCCCGCGCCGGAGGCCGCCGGAGCCGCCGGCGATGTCACGTCCACCGGGCTATCCGCGGCAGGTTTTTCGCCGCCCGACGGAGCTTTACCTGCGCCCACCGTCACCAGTGGACGAAGGTTTGCCATGGTCGCTTCGCCGATTCCGGGCACATTGTCGAGCTCATCGACGGATTTGAAGCCGCCATTATCGGTGCGGTACTGAATGATCGCAGCCGCCTTGGAAGCCCCAATCCCGGGCAGACCTTCCAGCTCTGCGCTGGTAGCGGTGTTCAGGTCAATCAGGCCCGCCCAAGCGAACAACGGGCAGAAAACAAGCAGGAGAACAAGCAGACGACGCATCCAGCACTCCCTATAAGTCGAAGCTATCCGGTCCTTGTGGAAACCGCCCCTTGAGACGCTCCAGCACGGCTGCACCTTCCGCACCTTCCGCAGATTCAGCGATCTCCTCGCGGGGAAGGACACGAAGCTCCAGGCGATCTCCCTCCTTCAAGCCGGCGGGCAGGCCGACCAGAGGTATGTCCACGAAGATGCCGTTCACCTCTATCACCGCAACGGCGCCTTCAATCCGATCGACCACCATCATTGGGCCTCCTAAGGCAGACAGCAACCACCAGGTCGTTTCCCGGCTTTTATCGCGTCGTCCCGCTTGCTATAGCAGACCCGCTTTTCAGGGAGGATTCGCGCCCCCTGCCCGCAGCTCGCCTCATGAAAGACCTCGGAACTGCCAGAGGAAAAGTAAGGGCAGTCTCCGGTCGCGACGCTGCCGGTGGCCGTCGTGGCGCCGCCACCAGCCACCCCCGGAATGGTACCGGTCGTCACCCGCACCCCACTTCCGGTCGTGGTCAGTGTGATGGTCCCATCCAGATCTGTGCGGTACACCCGACTCCCCGTGCCCTGAAGCCTGCCGAGGGTGGTGGGGCCCGGGTGGCCATAGCTGTTCCCTTTTCCCACCGAGATCAATGCCAATTCCGGCCGAACAACATCCAGAAAGGGCTGGATGGAGGAATGTTCGCTCCCGTGGTGAGCGACCTTCAACACCTCACAGGCCCCCAAGCCTCGGGAGACCAGCGCACGCTCCGTCGGCTCCTCTGCATCCCCGACGAAGAGAAAACAATCGTCCTTATAGGTCAGTCGGGTGACGACCGAGTTGGCGTTCAGATCGGAACGAGTCCCGGTCAGCGGCCTATCGGTAGGAAACAGCACCTCGAATTTAGCGCCGAGATCCAGGTTGATCACAGTGCCCGCCACCGCGGTCCGATAGACGATCCCCTTCGCTTCGATGTCGGCCATCAGGCGGGTGTAGGTCTGCGTGTCGTGCGGCAACCCGTTGTCCATGTACATTTTGATCGGAATCGCGCGTACAACGTCATCCATCCCACCGATATGATCGGCATGGGGATGTGTAGCCACGGCCAGATCAATGCCCCGGACGCCGAGCGCCGCAAGCTTGTCGTCCACGTCGGCGACGCCCTCGGAGGCGTCAATCAGAATGGTCTTGGTCGGGGTGCGGATCAGAATCGAGTCCCCCTGACCGACATCCAACATGTCCACCCGGATGTTGTTTCCGGTGGGAGCCACCCACGACGTGGTCGCGCCGACGGCTGGAATCGGCTGTGCAACCGCGGTCGGCACCATATCCGAGCCGCCGCCACAGGAAAAGAGACTGAGGAGGAGAGGAAGCATCCCGTTATGGTAGCGCGGCGAACCAGATCTCGCGAGTCGTGTAGTCGTAGCAAGCGCTGAAACGTGTGCCGTCCACCTCAATGCTCTCATTGTGGTAGCCACGAGCCGAATCGGAACCCGTCACCGTCTCGATCTTCCAGGCCGCTCCATCCTTCTGCGCCAACTTCTGATCGTTGTTCACACCGTCAAAGTACAGGATTCCCGGCGAAGAACCATCCACCCACAGTGCGGTATCCGCACCGGTGTAGGCGGCCGCATCCACCACCTCGACCTCAAAGCTGGAGCCACTTCCGACAGCCAGCTTCAGGTGCCCCAGCGTCACGTCCTGGTAGGCAATGTACACTTTCCCGCCTGCTACCATGATATCGGGCCACTGACCCACATCGCCGTCGTCATCCACGGTGACGATGTTGAAGGATGTCCCGTTGCCGACGGCCAAGCGCAAGGCGCCCCAGGCCCGGTCGTAATAGGCGATGTACTCTTTTCCATCATCGCCTACCGCAATCTTGGCATATTCGCCGGTGTTCCCCGGAATGGTCTCCAGACCGGAATCCGCAGGGTCATAGTCGGTACCCTCGTCCACAATGGCGCCTTGGAACTTATCCCCGGTCCACCGTGCAATTCGCAGATCCCCGCGACCTTTGTCGTAGTGTACCGCGACGGGGTTTCCGTCCTTATCCAGTGCCATCGAAGCCCAATAGCCCGCGTCAGACTTCGCTCCCCCGCCAGAATCCGCGAGGGCCGTGCTCCAGCCACCATCGTCCTTGCGGGCATATTTGAGTGTGCCATTGGTGGTATCCTGGTATACGATCCAGGGTACCCCCTCCTTGTCGAAGGACATCGACGCATAGCGCCCCGCATCGCCGGGGTTCAGGCCGTTCTCGTCCGGATAGCTGTCCACCTCTTCGGTCACCCAGGTGACACCAGAACCGGAAACCTTCCCCACGGCAAAGCCCAGCGCGTCCGAAGTGCGATCGTAGTAGGCTACCACAGGATTGCCCTTGCTGTCGGCCTTCATGCTCAGCCAGGAGCCCACATCGTGCGGCTCAGGGGGATCACTGACCACCGTGGGCTTCTCCTCGCCCGCACCCTCATCGCAGCCCTTACAACCCGTGGCTCCCACCCCTATTCCCAGCAACAGAAGCCCCACAGCAATGCGCATACCCTTCTCCGAGGTAGCCGCCACGATAGCAGACCTTTGCCCTTCGCGCTACCGTGTCGGTCAACGGCGAACGCCTTTTCCCCATGGAGTGGCGGTGGCTTGACAGCTTGCATCCATACGGCTAAGTAGCGTTTCCTTCGGCGGCATAGCCAAGTGGTCTAAGGCGACGGTTTGCAAAACCGTTATTTCGCCGGTTCAAATCCGGCTGCCGCCTCGCCCCTATGGCCCGCGTTCCCTATCGGGACGCGGGCCTTCGCATTTTTGGTCCGCCGATCCCGGCCCACTCACAGGCGCACCGGGCACCAAGAAAAACCGACGCGGGGTTCAAAATGTCGGTTGATCATTCCCGCATCTGTGCCTATGGTCTGGGGCCGTTCCCACGCCGGTTCGCCCGAGTCGGTTCGTGTGGAACGGGCGTTTTGAGGGCGGGTCCGCGCCGGAGGCCGAATGCTTGAAGAAAAAGTTTTGGAGCTTGCCCTGTACTTCGGGGCTGAGTGGGTGCTTTGGTTGCTCCTGGGGATGGGGGCCCTCACCGTCCTCGTCGCCGTCGTGAAGCAAGTCTACTTCATGCAGCAGAGCAGCCCCGAAGCCGCGTTGCAGGCGGCCTTGCACCGCTTCCTCACGGGCGGCACGCGCGCCGAACTTCAAACGGCCTTGGGCTCGATGAAGGGAGTGGAAGCTCGGGTATTACGGGCCGGACTGGAGGCAAACGCTGCCGATGCGATGGAGGATGCGATCGCTGGTACGCTGTCCTTCGAGCGCCTCAAGCTGGAGTCCAGCCTGC
>JBEIQS010000478.1:0-1665 GCA_040376425.1 Alphaproteobacteria bacterium
CGCTCCCTCTTGACCCCTACCCGAACGGATCCGATTAACGGATCAGATGATCGTGGTGCTGCCTCTGCTGATGGCTTGTACGGAGTACGGTCTTGAAGACCCGGACTCCGAAGTGCAGCAGTCGGTCATGGTCACCGAACATTTTGATCAAGAGAGTTTGTCCGGCTTGGACCTGCTTTTTGTGGTGGATGCCACGCCAAGCATGGCCGAGGAGCAGGACGCGCTTGCCCTGGCCGCAAACGACCTGCTGACCGGCCTGTTGGGCTGGCAGCTCTCCTGGCAGATCGGCGTGGTAAGTATGGATTTGCGGGAGCAGGGTCAGTTGCGGGGGCGGCCGTGGGTGATCACGCCCAGCACACCCGACCCCGGGCATGCACTGCGGTTGGCCCTGCAGGTGGGCAGCAGCGGCCTTCCCCCCTCAGCGGGGATGGAGGCGGCACTATTGGCGTTGAACCCGGAAAATGCCGCTAATCTGGGCTTCCGTCGAGCGGACGCCGCCCTGCATGTGGTCTTTGTGTCGGATGGCGACGACCAGAGTGAGGCGGCGGTGGATGCGGTGTTTCTGGCCTGGATGCAGGCAGAAGCAGAAGCCACCGGCCGCAGGGCCGTCGCGTCGGCGGTGGTGGGCGATGTACCGGGCGGCTGCGAGGGGGAGGCTGGAAGTGCCACGCCCGGCGCGCGCTATGCGGCCGTTTCCACGCAGCTTGGCGGTGCTGTGCAGAGTGTCTGCGCCGGCTCCTTTTCGGATGTAGCGGCGCAGATCAGCGTGATGGGCGGGGAGGGGCGGCGGGAGTTTGTGTTGCAAGCGGAGCCGCTGTCGGAGAGCCTGCGGGTCTTTGTGGACGGCGCCCGCTCGACCGCCTGGAAATTGGATGGTAGGACCCTTGTTTTTGATGAGGCGCCACCCGCAGGAGCGGACATCCGGGTGGAGTATCGCATCGGGGAAGGCTCCTGATGCTGTGGCTGAGCTTCGCCATGGCTGCGCCGGTTTTCGTTCAGAATTGGAATGTAGAGGCGGATAGTGGGCCGTTCACCTCCTATGGTGACACCGCGCAGTGGGAGTGGGGTTTGCCGCTGGTGCAGCCCACCGCTCACAGCGGCAGCCGCGTGTGGACCACCCGCCTGGCGGGCGACTACCTGAACGACAGCACTGACTACCTGGAGTTCAGCCTTCCCGACCTCAGCGCCTTTTCCCGACCGACGCTGCGATTCTGGTCCTGGTACGCCATCCTTCCGGGGGACGTGGGCTGGTTTGAGCTGGAGGAGGAAGGGGTTTGGCGTCGGAAGGAGCCAGTGTATGGTTATCCAGAAGTAGCGGGATATGTTGGATTTTCAGATGGCTGGACGCCGGTCGTTGTGGACCTGAGCACTCGCCCCACGGCCCTGCGGTTGGTCTTCGCGTCGGATGCCGCGGGCGGAGACGTGGGGTGGGCAGTTGATGATTGGGAGCTCTGGGATGGCGATATTTCCGCACCGCGGATGTTGGGTCTGGAAAGCCCGGTAGATACCGAAGATCTGAATGGTCCATACCCCGTCCGTGCGCGATTGGAAGACGATGTTGCCCTCAGCAGTGCGCGGCTCGACTGCCTCGCCGGGGAAAGTCCGCTGGACCTGAGCCTGCAGCCTGGCGACGACGGGTGGTGGGAAGCCCAGCTTCCCGGCCAG
>JBEIQS010000344.1:0-4570 GCA_040376425.1 Alphaproteobacteria bacterium
ATGTCGAGTCCCCCGCATCAAGGATAGCGCCGACCTATGAAAACCTATTGAAAGCAAACACACGATTCCCAACAGCGCAGCAGCGCATCTTCTGGAGATGAATCGTGTCGAACTTCTCATTGCAGGATTCTCAAGCATCACTTTACCAGGCAGGAACCCTGAAAACCAAGGGTCTGCTGTCCGGCCTGCCTGATTGATAGTACCCCGCAAAGCTCTACACCCCCAAATCTAGCAACTTAACACTCCCACCGTGAGTGACCGCGACTATCCAACGCATTTCGATATCAACAATTTCTATATCGTCTGTCTCAGGATACCAAATGTCAGAAAACCTATGTGCCAGATCCATCGCCCTCAGTTCGTCAATGTCATCAAATTGATACCAATTTACGTAAACCACCGCAGGCAAAACGTACCCAAGTCGACTCACCAGGTGCAGAAGATCAAACCGATCGTCTTTAGCATTGGCACCACCCACGGAAACGGCAGCACCATGAATACAACGTAAGATGTCGCACCCCAACGCATTCTCCGGCAGCTTTAGACGTCTCCCCAATGCCGTTCTCAGAATTGCACCTTCCTCGCAACTGAGATGTCGAAAAGGAGTAAATGTCCCCTTCCCATTATCTCGCTCGTAGTTGTGAATTTTAAACTCCTGCATACAGCTTACTCCTCGATAGGGATTGCCCCACTTCTACCTCCCTTGCCCCTTTTCCCATCGGTCCAGTCCCACCAATTTATATGCGGACCAGCTTCAGGCGTCCCTGGAGCCGCATCAGGATGAGGAGGATCCAACCGATACCCTTTTACTGAATCACCAGCCTGCGGACTTCCGAATTTTCCAGGCTTTCCCTTAGGGAGTCGACCAACTTCTTCATGCACCTTGGCAAGCGCATTCTTGTGAGCGGTAAGTGACGGCGGTCCCTTTGCACACTTTGCATGGTTGGCCTGTGCGGCAGCTTTCCCGCCTTTGCCAGCCGATCCAGCGCCATCGACCACGGCTGACAAGGTGGATACGACTACAACGCCAGCGACCCCCGCTACAAGCCGGCCTCCCGAGATGGGTCGCCCATCTGCGTCTTCGAACTGGTGTGCCGCTTCGCACTGTTTCGTGGGGACAAGGTCAAACGGATCCGTGGGGATATGGCCTTTGATGGCGGATTGGTCCGTAGACCCGGATGCGCATTGGTCCGTGGAGCTTCCCGGGATAATCCGGAAATGGCTCCACGGACCAGTTCGGTGTGGTTGGCGGGCGTCGGATTCAGGCCAGATCGCGACGCAGTTCAGCGATCCAATCGAGACCTCTGATCCGCCGGCGCTCAAGCTCCTCAGGATCCTGTGTTTGATGCGGCACTTGCGGCGGTTGCTTTGGGGTCGGCTGGCCGGTTGGCCCGCGCACGCGCAGGCGGCTGATCCCAAGGTCTTCCTCGAATCGATCGGGTTGGAGGAGATTGGAGAGTTTGAGGGCTCCGACGTTGCGACGCGTGGCACGGATCTCGCGCTGGAGGTAGCGCACCACGTGCTCGACGTCGGCGAGTGTATGCCCGGCCCGCAGGAGCTCATACCACTGGCGCTCCCGATCGTAGCGGATGGGGAGGTTCTGCCCGGTGAGCTGGCAGTACAGGGCATGGGCCCGGGCGATCATGGCTGCGTCAACCGGCGTGGGCGGGTTCATGTTCGGCGAGGGGTTCCGGAGCCTGGAGTCCGGGCACGCAAGGGACCTGGTCAATGGCACTGCGGACGTCCTCTGCACTGATCTCGTTGCGCTCCGCCAATGCGGCCGCCAGCCATGCCGCCCGGGCCAGGAGTTGGAGGGTCCGCGGAAAGCCGCCGCTGGCACCCGTCAACAACTCCGCCGCCGGGGGCGGCAACACCGTCGGGCTCAGGCCTACGGCGCGCAGGGACGTCTGGAGGTATTGGGTCAACTGCGCCCTCGGCCAGGGCTTCAGACGCAAATGGCCACCGAGTCTTGAAAACAGGGCCCGTTGGTGGCGCAGGCGCAAGGAGGACAGCAGGTAGTCGTCGCCGATGAGGATCAGGGCAAAGAGGGGTCGTTCGGGCAGGTTGAGTCCCAGGAGCAGTCGGACTTCCTCCAGTGACGCTGCGGAGTAGTTCTGGGCTTCGTCGAGGATCAGCACCAGGGAACGGTGCTCCAGTTCCCCGAGGGCCTGCTCGATGCGGGCCAGATTGGTCTCGCGTCGGAAGCCCGGGGCCTTGCCGAGGCGCTGGACCAGGCAGGAGAGCACGCTGGATCCGCTGAGGGTGGCATGGGTCAGCGCCAGGGGCAGATGGATGCGGGTTTCCAGCCCGCGCATCCAGCGGCCAACGAGGGCGGATTTGCCGACCCCGTTGGGACCGCTGAGCAGCATCGGGGTACGCAGGGCAGCCGCATGGTCGAGTTGCCGGCGCAAATGAACCAGCTCGGGGGCATCGACCCACGCGTCGACTGCATGGCTGAAGGGGACATCGGAGGCCCCCCATCGACGTGCCAGGGACTGGAGATCAGCGTTCAACATAGTGGGTGCTGCCAGAGATCTGGCTGTTGAGGTGGAGGTTGACCGGACGAGCCAGGCCGAAGGGCGTCCCCTTGTGGGAGACCTCGATGCGGGCCTTGGTCCAGGGATCGAAATGGATCTGGATCTCCAGTCCCCGCAGGGCGGGATCGACTTCGTAGAGCTGGCTGTCCAGACGGATGGTGCCGTCCTTGCGGACGGTGCGCTCCAGGCGGCTGTAGAAGAGGCGGTCCAGATCGAGGGAGGGATCCACGCTGCGGATCTGGTGGGCGGCGTTCTGGAAGCGGGTTTGCGGTGGCTGGTCGGTGCCGTCGTGGACGCGGACGTGGTAGACGCTCTGGAGCCAGTCGGCCAATCGGCCGTTGAGGTCGTCGAGGGTGGCCGGGCCATGGCCGGGTCGTCGCTGGAGGGCTTCGAAGTCCTGCTGCACGGTGCGGAAGAAGCGTTCGATCTTGCCCTTGCTCCAGGCGTGGTAGGGCTTGGCGTGGAGGAGGCGGATGTGGAGGTTGGCGCAGACCAGGCGGGTGTGATCGTTGACAAAGGGACCGCCCTGATCGGTGTAGAGCTTGCGAGGCAGGCCGCGGCGGCGGAGGGCTTCCTTGAGTGTGGAGTGGAAGCTGCGGGTGGTGGCGTCGGTGTGGTAGGAAGCCGCGACGATGAGTCGGGAATGATCGTCGATGATGGCGCACAGCTGAGTGGCCTGTGTGGTGGTCTTGCCGGGAATCGGCAGATGCGGCCCCGGGGAGAAGTCCGCCATCCAGAGCTCGTTGACGGCCGGGGATTCGAAGGCCTTGGTGGGGCCGCTGAGGGTCTGTCGGAGTTGGAAACGGCGGGAGCGCTGGTCGAGGTCGTGGGAGCGAAGGCAACGGTAGATGGAGCTGATCGCGGGCAGTGTGGGATCCTCGGATCGCCAGAGGCGGTAGAGGACCTTGATGGAAATGGCCGGCTGGGAGCGCACGGCTGCGAGGATGCGCTGTTGCTGCTCGGCGGTGAGGGCACGGGGCAGGCCCCGGTCACTGCGGGTCTTTGGGTGGAGGGCCTGGAAGCCGCCGTGGCGAAAGGCGTACCACCAGTCCTCCAGGGTGCGGACAGCGACGACGAACTCCAGGCCATCGGTCCCCTGGACCGGGACACGGGCGACCGTCTCCAGTGCGGTCCGCAGTGGGATGCGCTGGTGGAGGAGATCCTGGACCTTTGAAACGAGGGCGAAACGCTGCAGGGCCAGGGCCTGGGCGCCGCCGGGAGGGATGTTTTGATTCATCGACGGGAGTCTGAGGCATGCGGCCACCAATCCGAACGATACGGTTGTGTGGGAACGCCTGGACTCCGGGCGGAGGAAGGGAGATCCGGGATCAATGCGGTGTGGGTCGCAGGCAGAGGTAGTCGCCCAGAAGGCTGGTGTTGTGGGACCGGCCGAGGAAAAGCAGGATGCCGGCGAGTGACTGTTTGGCCTGCCTCATGGCGATCCAGAGCTGTGCTTGGTCGTTCACTCCGGACGCAATCAACTGGCCGAAACAGAAGCGGAGGGCGGCGAGTCGCATGGCGAATCGAGCCCAGGCCCGACGCAGCGCTGTTGCGTCGGGCTCGTCGGGCGGGGGATCGGGTTCCTGACCCACCCCCGCCTGGCGATCAGCAAAGGCCTCGAAGCGGTTGACGTGGATGTGCCGGTAAGGAAGCAGGTACGCCGGCAGGATGGAGATGGTCAACCGGCAGGAGGAGCAGAGGAAACGAGGGACCATCACCGTGGAGTTCCCTGAGACCTCGGAGTAACGCCGGTAACCTCCATGCCGATGGACGGAAGACCGGCAGCCACGAGGGCAATCTGGCCGGACATCGAGAAGTTGATCTGCGCGAAGTTGGATTCCTTTTCCAATCCGGAATCGGCCGTGGAGATCAACTACTCAGTGATCCCGGGACCACGGGTCCTCGTCCACGGACCAATCCACCCGCGTCAGCCTCACTGCCCACGATTCCTTGCGGAGCGTTACATGTTGGGCGTGGATGTGGTGGCCCGCTTGCATCTGTCAGCGCCTGCGTGAAAACCGGCAAAACCTGTC
>JBEIQS010000482.1:0-1627 GCA_040376425.1 Alphaproteobacteria bacterium
AGATTGGGACACTTATCTGCTTCCCAACTTCAATGCGCCCGCAGGGAAGCGCTGGGCTCTGAGACAGATGCGTGCATGGCGGTAGCTCCTGAAGTAGGCTCCCGGTCCGGCCAGTAATCGACGTCGCTGTGCACGTCAATGAAGCCCGCGTCCGGACCTGCCGCGCACCGGTGATCGCCCCCTGGGGCTGCACGGTTTTGCAAAGACGCCAGCGGCTTCCTGCACCGTGTCCGCTGTTGAGGCATGGGCGATCACCATCCGATCTACCACAGATCGGATCGAGGCACCTGTCGGGTCCTCTCCGGCGGTCATTTGCGCGAAGGCCTCGAATTGAGCGTCTTCCAGAAAGATGTCCCATTCGACGCCAGCCGGGTCATTCGGATGCAGACCTGTTCGCCCTAGCGCCGTTGAGACCCGTAGCAGACTCCGTAGGCACACATCACGGGGTTGCCCTCAAACATCGAAATCAACTGGCCGGGCTCTGCCTTTTCTCCCAGCGTGTCCTGCACCTCCAGGAAGACGTCGGACACACGAAAGGCCAGAATTCTGGGCCAACGACCATCGTGCAGCAGCGCCGGGGGCCGCGCCATGAAGGCGCCATGGCCATACTATTGGTTTGTCAAGGGTGGAACGGGCACGAGCTGTGAAAAAAGGGGAGAGCATCCACCTTCTCCAGCAGGTCCAGACCGAGCTGCCGCACTTCCGCCTCCACCTCTCTGGTTTCCCGCTCCGCCCGACGAAAAAGAAGCTCCAATTTTCCGGTTCCGGGGTCAAAATCCGATGCTACACCGGTTCTACACGCATCCGGTGATACATCCGAGAAATCCTTGTAGAATGCCTGTTACTCAAAAAATGGCGGCGGGCCATGAGAATCGAACTCACCAGGCATCCCCTCTCAGGGCACCCCGACCGGTTTTGAAGACCGGGGCCGGCACCAGCGCGGCAAGACCCGCCGCAGTCCTGGTAACCGGCCACCGTCGGGAAGGGTAGGGGATTCGGCATACCCCGCCGTCACCGCGGTCGCTCAGGGCATCGCCATGCCGCTCAGATCGGCGAGGTAGACCTGGGTGGGCTCCAGCACGTATTGCTGGGCGCTATCGTAGCCCTTGTTGGAGTGAAAGATGATGCCATTGGTCCCGTCGTAGAAGTGCGCGACCGCGCGCACCAGCTTGTCCGTACTCGCCGAGCCATGCAGCACGTTCTCGGCCGAGGCCACCCGTGCTTCCACACCGGTCACCCGGTTCAGGACATAGATCTCGTCGCTGCTGCTCGTGTCCGCACCATCGGTGCTGACCACCAGGTAGGTACCGTCCTCCGAATAGCTCCCGTAGAACAGCTCAGGCAGCCCCCCGGTCCCGAAGGTACCGATTTGCCGCGTGGCGATCTGTTGGCTTTGTACCTGGCTACCCTTCACCACCCGCCATTCCTTCCAGGACTGCGCGCCGTAGGGGGCGCCGATCCACAGACCGTCGGGGGACCAGGTGGGGTGGGAAATGCTGCCGACCAGCGTGGACCTCGTCGTGGGACGCCGCTGCAGCAGCTCCCAATCCACCACATAGAGGCTGCCATTTGCGCGGGTATAGAAGAGGATGTTGGGCTGTACAGGATTCAACCGCACGCCGTGCAG
>JBEIQS010000311.1:0-5308 GCA_040376425.1 Alphaproteobacteria bacterium
CCTTCGCGGGTGGACGATGGACTTGTGGATGCGGTCTACCTTCCCTGGTGCAGGCCAGGCGCCCGCGAGGTGCTGCACAAGAGCCTTGCCCCGGCCTTCAACCCCCGGATCACGCTGCAGTTGGAGACGGTGAAGGCCAAAACGCTGACCCTGTGGGGTCAGAATGATGTGGTGCATCCCATCGCGATGGGAGAGCGCTTGGTGAGGGAAAAGCCGAATACTGAGCTTGAGGTTCTTCCGGGAGGGGACTATATGATCCAGGAAACCGCGAGCACCTGGGTGGCAGAGCGCCTGCGGACCTGGCTGGCGCGCTGATGCCGGTCCGCATTCTGGACGAGCAGGTGGTCAACCGCATCGCCGCAGGCGAGGTGGTGGAGCGGCCTGCCTCCATGGTGAAGGAGCTGGTAGAAAACGCGCTGGATGCGGGTGCTACGCAGCTTCAAGTACATCTGCGTGCGGGCGGCAAGGGGATGGTGCGGGTGGTGGACAACGGCTCCGGCATGAACCGCACCGATGCGGTGATGTCGCTGGAGCGCCACGCTACGTCCAAAATCCGCACGGATGCAGACTTGTTCAAGGTGTCCTCGCTGGGTTTTCGGGGCGAGGCCATCCCGTCGATCGCCTCTATCACCCGCTTTGAAATGCTGACGCGCCCCGCTGATCAAGAAGAGGGAACCAGGATTTTTTTAGAGGGCGGGGTGCTGCGCACGGTGGAGAGCGTGGGCTGCGCACCGGGAACGGATATCCGAGCTGCATCCATCTTTTTCAACGTGCCTGCCCGGCGGAAGTTTCTGCGGAGCAACGAGACAGAGCTTTCGCACTGCCTGGAGGCGATCACCCGGGAGGCGCTGATCCGGCCGGGGCTGGATCTGGAGGTCACCCACGACGATCGCGAGCTGGTCCGTTGCCTTTCGGGCGGTGATCGTCGGCAGCGGGCGGCTGCACTGCTCGGGGACCACGGCGCAGCGCTGGTGCCGGTGCAGTTCCGGCGCGGGGGTATCGAGGTGGAAGCTCTGGTTTCGCCGGTGGGGGTGCACCGGTCTTCCTCTACCGGGTCCTCCTATCTGTATGTGAATGGTCGCTTTGTTCGGGACCAATTGCTGCGCCGGGCCCTGTCGTCTGCCTATGCGGCGATTGTGCCCAAGGATCGCTATCCCTTGGTGGTGTTGGAGCTGCGGATCTCCCCCTCCGAGGTGGATGTGAACGTACATCCTGCCAAAACAGAGGTGCGTTTTGTCCATGCGCTGGCGGTGCAGGAGGCGCTGACGGCCGGGCTGCGCGAAGCCCTGGCGGCGGAGGGTATCCACCGACCGGTGTCTTCCGAGGCGCGCTATCGGCCGATGGAGGATCGAAGCGAGTTTTTGTTTGATGTGGGCAGTGCTGAGGCCTCCGGTGGGGAGGCCACGGTGGCGCCCACGGATGCCGAGCTGGAGGAGGTATTCCGGGCGGAGCAGGAGGAGGACGGGCGCCGAGAAGTGCTGCGTGCAGAGCTGGAGTCGCGCGGGGAAGCCTTGGGAGAGGGGACGGCTGATGTAGATTCGAGCAGGAGTTTTGACGCTGCTGAGAGAGATAGAACCGGCGATTCTTCCTCCATCGATGAGGTGGAATCGAGGGCCTCCCTTGACGAAGTCACGGGATCGACCGGCGCTGGCGAGGTCCCAGAGGTGGCAGGGACCGCGCGCTGGGAGGGGGCGCGGAGTGTTCCGAGCGAGGTGACCACGGCGGGCAGCGGAGAGGGCCGATCGCGGCCTCCTCCTCCGACCCTTCCCCCTCCTCCGACCCTTCCCCCTCGGGCTGCGGTGCCACAAGCTCAGGTACTTTCGAGGTCAGCCCTGGATGGTGGAAAGCGGGCCGCGGATACCGTGGCGCGCCCGGGCGAGAGCGTCGACCGCACGCCGGTGGTGCAGCGGCTGCCCGCCCTGCCGCCCGGGTTGCCCCAGCGGGCGAAGCTGCCGGTATTGGAGCGGCGCGGGCCGCTGCTGCCGGTGCGGCGCTATTCTGAGCTGCGCATCATCGGGCAGTTGGCGAACACCTACATTCTCTGCGAGGGAAGTGGAGAGTTGCTGATCGTGGATCAGCACGCGGCCCATGAGCGGGTGAACCTGGAGCGCCTGGAGCGCCGACAGAAGGATGCGCTGGGTCCGGCGCAGCGGCTGTTGACGCCGGTGATGGTGGAGCTGCCGCCGGCGCGGGCCCGTGTGCTCTCCCAGGGGATGGAGGGGCTGAGTCGCTACGGGCTGGAATTGAGCTTTATGGGAGGAGGAAGCTTTGCAATCCACGCGATCCCCCCGGCTCTACAACGGGAGGACCTGGCGACCCTTCTGGCGGATGCGGCGGACGATGTGCTGGCCGGGGGGCCCGGGCGGAGTCCTGAGGAGCGCGTGCAGCGGGTGCTGGCAACAATGGCCTGCCACGCGTCGGTGCGTGCGGGCCAGCCGCTGAGCCTGCCGGAGATGGAGGAGCTTTTGCGTGCTTTGGATGTGGTGGACTTTGGGGTCTGCGCGCATGGCCGGCCGGTGGTGGTGCGCCTGGATGTGGCGGAGCTGGAGCGGAGGTTCCACCGGACATGAAGCCGCTGGTGATCCTGGGACCGACGGGTGCCGGAAAAAGTGCGGTGGCGCTGGCGATTGCGGAGAAGTACGACGCAAGCATCGTGTGTATGGATGCGATGACGGTGTACCGGGGTATGGACATCGGGACCGCGAAGCCCACGGCGGCGGAGCGGGTGCGGGTGCCACACCATGGCTTGGACCTGCGCAATCCCGATGAACCCTTCACCGCGATGGATTTTCGGGCCCTCGCCGATGCGGTGGAGGGGCCTAAGATTCTGTGTGGGGGAACCACCTTCTACTTCCGGGCCTGGATCCAGGGCATTGTGCCTGCCCCGGTAGGCGACCCGCAGCTTCGGGCGGAGCTGGAGAAGCTGGAGGAGCCCTGGATCGAGCTGCAGAAGGTGGATCCGGTGCTCGCGGCTCGGCTGCACCCCAACGACCGGGTGCGCATTCTGAGGGGGCTGGAGGTCTTTCAGATCGGAGGACGTCCGCTCTCAGAGCTGCACGCCGAAGATCCCAAGCTGCGTCGGGATGCGGAGATTGTCTGGGTGGACCGGGAGGATCTCTACACGGTCATTGACGCACGGGTGCTGGGGATGATGGCGGCCGGCTACCTGGAGGAGGTGGAGGCCCTGCGTGCCGCCGGCTATGGGCCGCAGCACAAGCCCATGCAGTCCTTGGGCTACAAACATCTGAGCGCTTTTCTTGACAGGTCAATAGACATGGCGGAGGCGGTCCGTCGAACACAAACAGAGTCGCGGAACTTCGCCAGAAAACAACGGTCTTTTCTTCGCTCTTGGGGGCTGGAACCCGGTGGGGATCCGTGGGCTGCTGCCGAACGAGCATTTTCTCTTGACGACGAAAGGACGCTCGTTGACACAGCGTGACGAATCACGGGCGCGGGAGAGTCGTTAACCGGTGTCTATCCCGTATGACCTACCTCCTCCTCCTTGCCTGTGCTGCTCCCACCCGCGACCACTTTGATGTGGGCGGGGAGATCTCTGCGCTGCTGGTCGATGTGGAGGTGGGTAATGTCCGCATTGTGGGCAGTGAACGCTCCGATGTGAGCATCACGCGCCGTATGGAGGGGGCGGCGACGGGCAGGCCCCTGTTGGCCGAGGGGCTGCTCACGGTGGAGGCGTCCTGCGAGAGCCTGCTGCCGTGCCGCACGGATCTGGATATTGAGATTCCAGCCGATCTTCCGGTGCTCTTGTCGGTACGCCAGGGAGATGGCTGGGTGGTGGCACTGCGCGGGGAGCTTTCCGCCGAGCTTCAGGATGGAGATCTGGACGCCACGGAGCTGAGTGCGCCGATCCTCCGGGCGCGGCTGGGCACGGGGGATGCTTTTGTCCGCTTTGACACCGCACCTTCGGAGCTGCGAGTGGCCGCGGGAATGGGGGATTTGCGGGTGGTATTGCCGCCGGGCGGCTACGATCTGGACCTGGGTGGGCTGGGTGGGGTGGAACAGTCCGGTGTGGTGGACCAACCGGGCGCGCCCAAGGTGGAGCTCCAGACCTCCGCCGGACGGGTGAGCCTGCGGGCAGAGGCGCCGACGGCACGCCGGCTGGAAGAGGTGGAGCTGGCCGGGCGGTAGGTGGCCTCAGCCCACCAGAAATTTGGTCAGCCGTCGCATCCAGCCCTGGTAGGGCGCGCCCAACAGCGCGGAGGCGGAGAGGCGGGACTGGTGGAACACGGCCTTTTCATGGCTGAAGGTACGGAAGCCTTCGAAGCCGTGGTAGGCACCTATGCCCGAGGCACCCGTGCCGCCGAAGGGCAGCTCTTCCTGGGCCACATGCATCATGGTTTCGTTGATGCAGACGCCGCCGCTGATACTGCGTTGCAGGACGGTTTCGATGCGTGTGGCGTCGTGATCGAAGTAGTAGAGGGCCAGCGGGCGCGGGCCCGCCGCCACCCGCGCCAGTGCGGCCTCCAGGCTGGGGCAGGCGAGGATGGGAAGCAGGGGGCCGAAGATCTCCTCCCGCATCACCTGCATCTCAGAGGTGGCGCCCACGATCAGGGTGGGCGGGAATTTTCCGATTGCTTCCAGGTTTTCGGAGGCGGGGTTGACCTCGATGATGGTGGCGCCTTTGCTGCGGGCGTCCTCCACCAGGGCGCGAAGCCGCTGGCGGTGACGCGGCTGCAAGATGGCCGTGTAGTCGGCGTTGTCGCCGAGGCGGGGATAGATCCGCTCGATGGTCTTGGTCAGCCGGGCAGCCACGGTGGCGGGATCCCCGCCGGGCAACAGCAGGTAGTCCGGGGCGACGCAGGTCTGGCCGGCGTTCAGGAGCTTGCCGGTGGCAATCCGGGCGATGGCGTGATCCTGATCTGCCTGAGGGTGTAGGATCACCGGGGATTTTCCGCCCAGCTCCAGGGTGACAGGCGTGAGGTGCTCCGCCGCCGCCTGCATCACTTTCTGACCCACCGCGGTGGAGCCGGTGAAGAAGATATGGTCCACGGGCAGGTGACAGACGGCGTTGCCCAGCTCCGGCCCACCTTCCAAGAGTACGACTTCGTCCTCGGTAAAACAGGCAGCTACCAGGGCGCGAAGCTGTGCCGAGGTGGCAGGGGTGAACTCGGAGGTCTTCAGGAGGACCCGGTTTCCGGCGGCAATCGCGGCGGTCAGCGGTACCACGGCGAGGTGGAAGGGGTAGTTCCAAGGGGAGAGAATGGCCACCACCCCCTTGGGCTGCCGGCGCAGCTCGCCGCGGGCGGGCAGGAAGGCCCAGTGCACATCCCGCGCCTCCGGGGCCATCCAG
>JBEIQS010000056.1:0-29571 GCA_040376425.1 Alphaproteobacteria bacterium
CGCCCCCGCCCCCCACGGAGCCATCCGCCTGATCACCGCGTTATCCCCCTCCCCATGTCGCTATTGCTGCTCCTGCACGCCCTCGCCCAATCCGAACCCGCCCCGCCCGCAGCTCCGCAGCCGGCGGCCCGCTTGGAGGCGCCCAGCCCACGGGAGCTCCCCGGCTACGTCGACCTGCACATCCACATCGCCGCCCACCTTGCCGTGCCCATCTACGGGAAGGGCCCCGACAGCCCGATCCCGGAGCACCAAAGCGCCAAACACGCCCTTCGTCCCCAGATTTTCACGGAGCAGCTCGCCCAGCCCGGCCCCAGCATTCTGGTAAGTCTGGCGTACGCAAACCCCTTTACCACCGACTTTGAGAGCCGACGCTCCATGCGCGCCCGCATCGAGCGGCAACTCGACGCCGTGGACAGCTTCGCTGCGCGCCACTCAGAGCACTTTGCGATCGCCAACAGCCCGGAAGAGGCCCGCGACATTGTGGCCTCTGGTCGCAAAGCGATCGTACATGGCATCGAGGGTGCCACCAAAGTCCACGACGGAGCGGCGGATGCACAACGCTGGGCCGCGCGGGGCGTGGCCGTGGTCACCCCCGTGCACCTTGCGGATAACTACATCGGCGGCGCATGGTGCCGGGGGGGAAGCCTCTTTCTGCTGAACGTGCCGGGCTGTTGGCGGGAGCTCTTCGCGCCCCGGCGGCACGGCCTTACAAAAACAGGGGTGCTTCGTGTTGCTGAGCTGATCGAGGCGGGCATCCTCGTGGATCTCGCGCACAGCTCCCATGCCTCCTTTGCAGACCTGTTGCCGCTCCTGAGGCAGTACCACGTCGCGCCGGTGTACACCCATGCAATTCCGGCCGGTGTCCGCCGCGATCCCATCGCCATGACCGATCAGGAGTATGCGCAGATCCGCTATCTCGGCGGTCTGGTGGCGGTCACCTCCAACCGATCCCACCTGCGCCCCCGCCCGGTGCCCGACCACCTGCCCACCGAGCATTGCGCGGGGTCTATCGATGATTTCCGCCTGCACTGGGACTATTTTGTCTCGTTGGCGCCGCAGGCAGCCCTGGCCTGGGGTTCCGACTTTCAGGGTGGGGTAGACCACCCCCGCCCCATCTATGGCCGCGAAGGCTGCCTTCCGCTTCCTCCCGGTGGCACCGACGACCTGGATGTCCTGGGTCTGGCGCACCCTGGGCTGGTGGCGCCGATGTTCGCAAAAATGGCGGCCCAAGGGGCTGATCGGAGCCCCCTGGACCGCTCGGCCGAAGCCTTTTTGCAGATCTGGGCGAAGGCGCGCGCCGCGGCGCGGAGCCCTTAGCCCAGCGCCGGGTAGTCGGTATAGCCCTTCTCTCCCGGCGTATACAGGGTCGAGTAGTCCGGCGTGTTCAGTGCGGCCCCTTCGGCCAGACGGCGGGGCAGGTCCGGATTGGCGAGGAAGGGCACGCCAAAGGCGATCAGGTCTGCCGCGCCACTCTTCAGCGCTTCCTCAGCACTGTCGGCCTCGAAGCCGCCATTCAGGATCAGGGTGCCGGGGAAGTGCGGGCGCAGCACACCGACAAAGAGCTTGGGCCCGGCCATCTGGCCCTTCACCGCGTCGATCAGGTGCAGGTAGCCCACGCCACGTGCGGAAAGCGCGGCAGCGGCCGCCGAGAAGAGCGCCTCGGGGTTGGAGTCCGCCATGCCATTAAAGCTGCTCCCCGGCGACAGGCGCACGCCGATGCGGGAGAGCGGGAACACCGTTGCGACGGCGTCCACCACCGCCAACAAAAAGCGGAGCCGGTTGGGGATGGAGCCACCCCAGTCATCCGTCCGCTGGTTGGTCCCATCGCGCAAGAACTGGTCGATCAGGTAGCCATTGGCGCCGTGGATCTCCACCCCGTCGAAGCCGGCGTTCTTGGCCACCTGCGCGGCATGGGCAAAAGTAGCAATGATACCTGGGATTTCGGCGGCCTCCAGAGCACGGGGGACGGCAAAGGGGGCGGGACCCTGTGCGGTGTAGGTCTGCCCGGGGGCCTGGATGGCGGAGGGGGCCACCGGGGCCGCGCCGCCCGGCTGGAAGCTCTCGTGAGAGATGCGACCCACATGCCAAAGCTGGGCGTAGATCCGGCCACCCTTGGCGTGGACCGCGTCCACCACCCCCTTCCAGCCCGCCTCCTGCTCCGGCGAGTAGATGCCCGGCGTGGCCACATAGCCCTGGCCCTGCTGCGACACCTGTGTCGCCTCCGAGATCAGCAGTCCACCGGAGGCCCGCTGCGCATAGTAGGTGGCCATCAGCGGGGTGGCAATGTGCTCCGGGGCGCGGGAGCGCGTCATCGGCGCCATCAGAACGCGGTTGGGAAGCTCGAGATCGCCAAGGGTGTAGGGGCTGTGCAGCAGGGACATCGGGGACTCCAGGAGGTCGGGAGGACGCGCTTCCGAAATGGAAGTAGCTTCAGGAAGGGAAGTATAGTCCCCATGCGCTTCCAGACAAGAAGCAACTATCAAAAAAGAAGTATCGTCCAAAAGCCCTTGTCAGAAGGCCCTTCCCGGCCTACCTTGCTGCAAGGAGGGCACATGCCCGGCACCCCGAAGAGCTGCGTTGCCTTCAAGACCGCCATGGAGATCCTGGGGCGGCCCCACAATGGGGTGATCCTGCACGAGCTGCGCGGGGGCGAGCTACGATTTACCGCCTTGGCCGAACGTCTTTCTATCGGCGACCGGATGTTGTCGCTGCGTCTGAAGGAGCTGGAAGCCGCCGGGCTGGTGCTGCGCCAGGTGGAGCAGGGGCCGCCGCTGCGGGTCCACTATGCGTTGAGCCCGCTGGGCGTGGGACTCGGCGAAGTACAGGACGCTATCGAGTCCTGGGGAGCCAAGCTGATCGAAGCCCGCGCCGCGTCGGGACATCCTCTGCCATTGGAGAGCTGCACGACTGCGGGCGAGGAGTGTGGTTTGCCGACGATGGAGGTTCCGGTGGCGCGGGCCCGGTGGGATGTGAGCGTGGATTGAACGGGGGATAGCGCAGTCACCCGATTGTATCGAAATCGCATATATGCTATACTCGTGTATGGCCTCTCAACTCGTCCGCTTCCTGAGACGACTCTCGCACGCACTGCGTACCGGAAGGGTAGAATATTCGGCCAAAGCTCAGTTTTAGCTCGATGAGATGAATTGGCCTGTTGAGCTGGCGGATGAAGTGGTCGCCAACCTCACTCCTGCCGACTATCGCCACACGGAAGTATCGCGTACAATGACGGGGGCGGTAATTTGGGTATTCGTTCCAGAAGACCCCGATCACGGCCTCTTGTGGGTTCGGCTGGAAGAATATCGGGTTTTTTTTGTCATCAGCTTCCATCCTCAGGAGAACCAATGACCAAACGCACCTGCCCACGTTGTGGCGGCACAGCCGCCCTGACGTCCCATCCCCTACGAGTGACCCGAGGGGAGCGATCCCTGACCGTGCAGGTTCCCCACTGGGAATGTGCTTCCTGCAACGATCCGGAAACCGGCAAGCCGCCTTTCTGCTCTATCGACCACCAGCAGATGCAGGAGGGACAGGATCTGGTGGATCAGGCATGGCTCACTCAGTTCGGTGAGCCGATGCCGTTGCGCAAAAAACCAGGAAGAAAACCGGTAGAACCCAAAGAAGAGCGCATTCTCCTCACGCTGTCGCAGCGCGAACTGCGGGAGTTGGATGGAATGCGGGGGGACACGCCCCGCACCGCCTTCATCCGCGAAGCCATCGCGGGACACCTCGCCCGTCTCTCCTCCTGAACTCAGTCCCCTCCCCCACAGCCCCCGCCACAGGAGCTTCCGCAGCTCGATCCTCCATCTCCGCCGCCTCCGTCTCCACCTCCTCCATCCCCGCCCGCATCGCCCACGTCGGAGCCTCCCCAGCCGTCGGCCACGTCGCTGCCGCCCCAGCCGTCGGCACTTTCCGACGTAGCCGAGCCTCCCCAGCCGTCGGCGGCCATCGCCGCCGCATCCACGCTGGGGCCGTCGCTGGAAATCTGGACCTGAGAGCTGTCGATTCCGTCCCCCGATGCGGCGTTGCCGTTGCGGTCGACCACCACCACATTCGGGTGGTGGTGGTGGCTCATCACCGCATTCCACATCAGGAAGTTGGTGAAGTCCCAGCCGGGGTCATAGACATAGACGCCATAGCGATCCCCACCACTGCCCCGCTGCGAGGTGGGGATGTCCCGCCAACCTGCACTCCCATTCCAGGGCGCCTTTCCGATGGAGTGCAGGCTGGCGCGGTCGGGCTGCAAAAGCTGCGTCCAAGCCGGGCTCTGCTGCACATTCAGCGCGGGGAGGCGTCGCCGGATGTGCTGGGAAAGCCGGCTGCCCAGCTCGTCCAGCGCGACACAGAGGGCCCGGAAATTGGCGGGGTCGGCGGTGAAGCTACGCAGACGTTCGGCGTAGGTGGCCGCATCTTCGCCCGCAGCGGCCCGCAGATCGACAGGACGCCCCGACAGGTGGATCTCCAGCTCGGGCACCCCCACCGGGTTCAGCGCCCGCACTTTCATATCCAGGATCACCTGAAGCCCGGCGTGGCTACAGGCCATCACCAGGTGCATCTCCTGAAAGTTCTTGTTCAGACGGCCACTCTCTTCGGCCGCTTGCAGCAGCAGGTTCAGGTCGCGGGTGTGGCCCTCCCGGTCGTGGTAGATCACCCGCCGGTCGATCAGGAGACTGACCGCATCTTCGATTCCCGAGTCCCGAAGTGCAAAATAGAGCCCTTCCAACATGCCCATCGCCCCGACCGTGAGCATCTCCTGCCCACTCTTCCGCTCGATGGTGGTCCCGAACAGGTGGCGCACCGACTCCCACAGGGTCATCGGTCGCAGCGTCTCCACCGAAGGGAGATCGATCTTAAGGTTGCCTTCTACCATCACAACTCCAAAACCTAGGGGTAGTTGGACCGCGTGCGGAGGCGGGTGCGTAAGGCCGCCAGCTCTGCCTGGTATTGCTGGGCTTTGCCGCGGATCACCTCGGGATCCTCTTCTGACTTGCTGAGCGCCACCAGCCCGCGCTTCATCCGCTGGGCCTGGTCCCACAGCGGGTCGTTGGCAGGGATGCCGTCCGCCGCAAGCACCACGGCGGCGTACTCTTCCTCCACCATGGCTTTTGCCTCTTCATAGGCAGCCTTCCGCTCCTTGATCAACTGACCACGGCGGTGAAGGAAGGCCAGGCCCGCCACGCCCACCACCACCGCCGTGAAGGTCCCCGCCCCGGCCGCGTAGGGAATCCACTCGGGGGGGCCAAAGGCGGCTTTGTTCAAGCCGGTCATCGCCGTTTTCAGGCCTTCCACCTGATCGACCGCCAACGCACCCTCGGCCGCTTCCAGCGTGCGGGTGATCTTGGCAGGCTGCAAGCCCCAGCCTTTTGCCTCCCACCGGCGGCCGTTGCTCATCAACAGCAGGTTGTCCCGGCTGTCCAGACCAAGGCGCCCCCACAAAGAACGGTAGTCCGAAAGCTCACCTTTTACCAAGGCCACCTTGGCGCCCGCCCAGCTCTTCAGGGCGCGGGCCAGCTTGTCCCGCGCCGCCTCGTCCAGCAGCCCTTCGTCGTAGAGATCGGTGCGACGCAGCGCCGTTTCTGCATCTTCGATACTCATAATTCCCACAACCTCCGCGCCTCTTCGGCCTGGGCCGCAATGACCCGGATTTCGGGCAGCGACTCATCCCACTCTATCACTATATCGCTGATCGCGGCCCTCCCCCGCAGCAATTTCAACAACTCGTAGCTTTCCGCTTCGACCGGTCGGCTGTGGCTGTCCACCCAGCCTCCCCTCCCCCGGTGCCCCCCCGCAAGGTGGACGGCTACCGCCCTGGAGAGGGGGAATCTCTCCAGCCTTTCTGCTGTATCTTCACCGCGATTTCGGGCTTCTAACAGGATGTTGGTCAGGTCGAGCAAGAGCCCCGCGCCACTCCGCTCCAGGAGTTGCTCCAAGAACTCGGGAGTCGACATTCCAGGGAGGTCAAAGCTCTGAAAGATGTTCTCCACAGCCACCGGGATGCCCAAAAACTCCTGGAGCCGCAAGAGGTTGTCGCAACAGACCTGCAAGGCGATGGGAGTCATCGGCACCGGGGCGAGGTGGCCCGGGCTCAGGCCTCCCGGGCTCCGGGTCAGGGCCAGGTGGTCGGTGAAGCGGAGCGCGCCGGAAACCTGGACGATCTCCTTCAGTTTTTGCAGTCGCCAGGGGTCCAGGCGAGGGGTGGCGATGGAGCAGCCTACGTCGTGCAACACAATCGCAAAGCGCTCCGCAAGCGGACGCAGCGCCTCCGGGCGGGCGAAGAAGTGGTCGGGCACCACCTCCAGCACCTGCGGCCGGGCCTCCCCCTGGATCAGCGCCTTGTGCCAGGGGCGCCGATAGCCGAATCCGGTGCGAATCATGCGGCCTTCCACTGAACACGTGCGCTGAAGCGGTAGCGATGGGGCGCGGCGTCGGGCTCTTGGGGCAGGGGCCCCTCGGCAAGCTGCGCATAGATCGCGTGGATGGGCACTTCGCTATGAAGGAAGCGGTCTTTTCCATCGATGCGGCTGGCCTGCGCAAACACTTCAAAGCAGTACAGGTCGGCCAGGGTGGAGGCGGAGGCGCGGGACAGACTGCACAGGGCCTCCCGGGCACGCAGCGCTTCGGCCAGCCCGGGCGGAAAGACCGACGCTTCCTCTCGGGCCGGATTCTCCGCCAGCCAGCTCCGATAGTCAGCAGCGAGGCCCGGTGCAAAACGCAGGCTTCGTGGCAGCGCCCGCCGGAACTCCATCAGGCGCTTGTCCAGCAGGACCTGCGCAAATTCCTCAAGTTGATCCAGCAGGGGCAGCCACTCGACGGCCTGCGGAAGCTGCCCCGCCCGCAGCAGCGCCCGGCTGGGCGCATGCAGCAGCAGGCGCGCATACCACTCCAGGTGCTCCTCGTAGGCGGCGGTCATGTCTGTGCTCTATCCCAAAAAAAGCGGGCGCGCGAGCTCCCTCTCTTCTGAATGAGGCTTCATTCATCGTTTGGCCCCCTGTACATGCCGGGCGCGAGCGGCTACAGCGCGCCCATGCCCCTGCCCCCCAAAGCCGAGATCGTTGCAGCCCTCTGCGCCGGACTGGAGACCGAGCTGGCCGCCCTGGAGCGGATGGCCGCCGCCAGCCGCGACGAGGTGGGCTCCGACGAAACAAAAAACGAAGGCAAGTACGACACCCGCTCTACCGAAGCCTCCTACCTGGCCCGCGGTCTGGCCTTCCGCATCGCCGACCTTCGCCAGGTGGTGGCCTGGTTCCAGCTCTTTGACGCCTCCTGGCGCTCCTCGGTGGTGCAGGCCGGCGCACTGATCCAACTGGACGACGATCTGCTGTTTATGGCCCCGGTGGGGGGCGGCCGCGTGCGGGTTGGCGACCGCACGGTGACCATCATCTCTCCCGCCTCTCCCCTGGGCGAAGCCCTGGCGGGCCTGGAGCCGGGGGATGTGGCCGAGATCGACAGCCCCCGCGGCATTTTGAGCCGCGAGGTCCGAGCCATCGCCTGACTTCAGGGCGCGGCGCTGTCGGTGCGTTGAACCTGGATGCGCGGATCCAGCGAGTTGGTCCCGTCCAGGATGCCGATGTAGGGGTCCTGCACCAGTCCCAGAATCTGTTCCGCTGCGAAGGCGGTCATAAAGGCGGCGGTCAGATCCAGCCCGTAGGACTTCTCCCAGCCATCACAGAGCAGCGGGGAATTGTTGAAGGTCTCGTGGCAGGCTCCTTCAAAGCGGGCCCAGATCAGGTTGGTTTCGGCTGCGGTGACAAAGGCCTCGTCATCGCCATCGCTGGACTTGTTGAGGTAGAGGATGGGCCGGTCGGCAGTGCCCCAGCCGGTGGTCGCCACCACGTCGCTGCCCGCAAAACCATCCATCGGCATCACCGCCACCACGCGGGGATCGGTCATCGACGTACCAAAGGCGTCGCGCTCGGCCTGCGTGCAGCCGGGGGCGCCCTCGTCGCAGCGCGCGTTCAATCGGTCTGCATCCAGGGTGGCCCCGGACATCAGCCAGGAGGTCTGCCCGCCAAAACTGTGTCCCATCACCAGCACTTTGGAGGTGTCCACCCGCCCGTACAGCGGATCACTCTCGGGCAGGTTCTCAATCGCGTCGATGGTGGCGCGCATATCGGCCACCCGCGTGAGCGAAAAACTCACCGGACGCGGCTCTACATTGTCGGCCAGGGTGTTGTTCACATGGTCGGGGGCCGCCGCCACCCAGCCCTGAGCCGCAAGGTGACGCAGCAGCGGGGAATTGCTGCCTCCCCAGGCCTGAGATCCGTGGCTGTAGATGATCAACGGCAGCTTGCAGCCGGGCTTGGGGTCTGCGAATGGCGCGTCCACCAGGGAGTTGGCGTCCGGGAACATCCCCAGGAACATCGCTCCATCTCCCTCGGTCTCGGCGGTGTTGTACCACAGACCCATCGGTACGGTGCGCTCCTCGGCCAGCCACGGTGCTTCCACGGGAATGTCGATGGTGTGGTAGCCGGTGGGCACATCGAGGCGCTGGGTCTGGGCTTCGGTGGCACTGCAGTCGGGCGGCGCCACAGAGTCGTCGGTGGGTTTTTCGGGGTCGCAGGCCAGAAGGAGGAGGAGCATGGGCCCCGTTAACGTGAAAACGCGCCGCCGCCCCCTCGTTGGGATAGAGCCTGCCCGAGGTGACCATGACCGCCCGCCACGCTGCCCTCTCTCTGCTGTTACTCTCCGCCTGTACGCCCGAAAAAGTGCCTCCGGAGGAGGAGATTCCGCCCCCGGACTATAGCGCACCGGGCGCGTGGAGGGCCGCTTCGGCCGAGGTGGAGATCGTCGGTAGCACCGGTGTCACCCTGCCCGTGCAGATCTGGTACCCGACGATGGACGAGCTGGAAGGCAACAAGATCCGCTACGATGACCTGTTGGATGGCGAGGCCATCGCGGGCGGCAGCCCGGACTGCCCGGCCCCGGGGCCGCTGGTGGCCTTCAGCCACGGCAGTGGTGGAATGCGCTGGCAATCTCCCTTTTTCGGCGAGCACCTGGCCAGCCACGGCTGGGTGGTGGTGGCCCCGGACCACACCGGCAACACCTTTCTGGACGACAGCGGCAGCATCGAGGAGATCGCGCTGCGCCGTCCGCAGGACCTCGCCGACGCGGTGGACTGGCTGTTCTCCGAAAATGGGGCGGGAGGAAGCTACGAAGGCTGTGTGGACGCCGCCGCAGGCTACGCGGTGGTCGGGCATTCCTTTGGCGGATACACCACCTACGCGGCCGCGGGCGCGGAGGTCGATTGGAACGGCGATATGGTGGACCTCTCCGACCCGCGCGTGTGGGCCGGGGTGGCCTGGGCCCCCTGGGATGTGGGCGGGGCCATTGTGGAGGGCGCTGCGAGCATCTCTGTGCCCATGGCCACCCTGGGCGGCACCTTGGATGACACCACCATCTGGTCCACCCAGCTTGCGCTCTACAACGCCCTCACCGTGGCCCCGCGCGCCCTGGGCGAGTTTCCCACCGCCGGGCACTACAGCTTCTCGCCGGTGGCCTGCACCCTGGCGGGGCTGAAAGGCGACGGCTGCGGCGACGCCTTTATCGACCTGGATCTCTTTGTGGACCTGGTGAACACCTCCACCCTCTCCTTCCTCGCCGGGGCGAACGGTGACGCGGCCGCCCTGGAGCAGCTTCCCGACAGCCCCGAGCTGCTCTGGACGGTGGTGGAATAGGCGTCTCTACCGAATGGTAGAGAAATCCTGACCAAATGGTAGAGAGGGGAAAGGCGCCTTTTCCGGTCAGGGATCGCTGGTGTGGCCGGCGTCGGGGCTGGCGGCGGTGGCCAGCGCCGTGGTCGCCGCGGCGCTTCCGAACGCGTCGCCATTGAGCGTCTCGTAGTCCACCCGGATGCGACCGACGCCGCCGTTGCCACCGAGGCGGATGTGCGTGGTCTCTCCGAAGCCGCCGGTGGCATTCAGGCTGTTGCTGCCCAGGGTGGCGGCACTGGTGATGAGCCAGATGCTGCCGCCCGCGCCGCCCCCGGCGCCGTAGGTCCAGGTGCCGGTGGCCCAGGCATAGGTGGTGCCGCCGATCGCGCTGAAGGCATCGGTACCCGTGGCCTGTACGGAGGCAGCCCCGACAAAAATGAGCCCGCCGCCATCCCCGCCCGAGCCGGGGTTGTTGTTGCCCCACCACACCCCGCCACCACCTGAGCCGAAGAAGATCGTGCCGAGATCGGCGGTTCCGTAGGTGGCGCCCGCCGCCGGCGGGGGGACGGTGCCCCCGGTCCAGGAGGTGCCGGCCGTGGCGCCACCGCCATAGTTGCCACCGCCGCCGGTCACCAGTGCGCCGCCGCCGCCGTAGTTATTGACATAGGCGCCATTGTAGTTGTTGTAGCCATAGGTGCCGGAGATATTGCCATCTCCGGATCCCGCATAGCTCTCGCCCTGGTAGGCATCGTTGCCGTAGATGGTGCCGGTGGAGCCGCCTGCGTAGCCCAGCTCGTCCACGGCAATGCTGCCGCCGCTGGCCACCGTGACGGTACCCGTCGCACGGAAAGCCAGGACACCTCCCGTACTTCCGCTCCAGGCTGAGGTGGTCAGTGTACCTGCACTGCCGACGTTGACATCGGTATAGTTGGGAACGCGAACCACCACGACACTTTGGCCGCTCAGGTCCGCATTGCTGTTTTGTCCGAAGGAGAGCACCACCGAGTCCACCAGGGTGATGCTGCTGCCCACCACGCTGTCCACCTCCACGAATTCGTAGCGACCCACGGCGGCATGGGCGCTGTCGCTGCCGTGCAGGTTCAGGATCATCAGCTCGTCGCCCGCGGCAAGGCCGTTGGCGGTGGTGGCGGTGGTCAGGGTGTTGCCGGAGATGGCGCTGACCGGGTAGCTGACCCCATCGGCGTAGCTGCGGCCCGCCGACACATAGGTGGAAAGGTTGGTGGTTCCTGTCACATTCAGCGCTCCGTCGGCGCCGGTGCCGGTCCACCAGTAGTCGTCGATGTAGCCATCGCAGTCGTTGTCGATGCTGTCGAAGACCTCCTGTGCGCCGGGGTAGATGGCGGCGTTGCCGTCGTCGCAGTCGGTATTGTCCGCTACCGTTCCGGAGGGGGCATTGCAGGAGAGGGCGGAGGCGGCGGGATCACCGTAGCTGTCGCCGTCGGCGTCGGCGTACCAGGTGGGCTGGTTGATGGCGTCGCTCTCGTCGGTGCTGCCATCGCAGTCGTCGTCGGTGCCATTACAGAGCTCGGCGGCGCCAGGGTAGACGGCCGCGTCGGTGTCGTCGCAGTCGGCAAGGTTGCTGACATAGCCGCCCGGTTGTACGCAACGATCCAGGGTGTAGCTGGCGGATCCGTAGCTGTCCGCGTCGTAGTCGATGTACCAGGTGGAGGTGCCGGTGACGTCGGGATCGGCATCGTCGCTGCGGCCATCGCAGTCGTCGTCGCTGCCGTTGCAGACTTCGGCGGCGGCCGGGTTGATTTGGGCGTCGGCGTCGTTACAGTCGGTGCGGTTGCTGACGGTGCCGGCGGGAGCGGTGCAGTCGACGGTGGAGCTACCGGGGTCGCCGTAGCCGTCGCCGTCGCTGTCGGTGTACCAGGTGGGGATGCTCAGGCCGTCGTCGACCTGGCCATTGCAGTTGTCGTCAATGCCGTTGCAGGCCTCCACCTCTCCAGGATTGACCGACGCATTTCCATCGTCGCAGTCGCTGCTGTCTGCAACGTAGCCGCCCGGTGCCGTACAGGCATTGGTTACGATGCCCGCGTCGCCGTAGCCATCGCTGTCGCCGTCTAGGTACCAATCGGTAGGGCCCACACCTTCGTCCACACTGCCATCACAATTGTCGTCCTGGCTATTGCAGACTTCGGACGCGCGGGGAGAGATGGCGGCATTGCTGTCGTCGCAGTCGCCGCTGCGGGAGACGTAGCCGCTGGGCTGGTCGCAGGCCAAGGTGGTCTGGGCGGCGTCGCCATAGCTGTCGCCATCGGCGTCGGCATACCAGAGATCGGGGTCGATGGCGGCGTTATCGATGGTGCCGTCGCAGTCCTGATCGACGCCGTCGCAGGTTTCGGTGGCACCCGGGTGGATGTCGGCGTCGCGATCTTCGCAGTCGTCCGCGGTGGCGGAGTAGCCGGGGGGAGCCGTGCAGCTTGTGGTGGTGTAGACGCCATTGGGGCTGCCGTAACCGTCGGCGTCGTAGTCGATGTACCAGGGCACCCCGTTGGCCAGATCGGGATCGTCCTGGTCGATGCGGCCGTCGCAGTCGTCGTCGATGCTGTTACAGATTTCGATGGCGGCCGGGTTTACGGCAGCATCGGCGTCGTCACAGTCGGTATCATCGGCAGAGGTGGAGGGCGGCGCGGTGCAGGACCAGGAGGAGGAGGAGGCGTCGCCATAGCCATCGCCATCGACGTCGTCATACCAGAGCTGCATGTCGGTGGCGTTGTTGTCGATCAGGCCGTCGCAGTCCTGGTCCACGCCGTCGCAGGTTTCGTCGGCATCCGGGTTGACGGCGGCGTCGGCGTCGTTGCAGTCGCCGCCGTCCTCTCCGTAGCCGACGGGGGCTTCGCAGCTCAGCAGGGGCGCATTGTCGTCGCCGTAGCCGTCGCTGTCCGCGTCCGGAAACCAACTTGACGCGTCAATGGCATCTTCGTCGGTGCTGCCGTCACAGTCTTGATCGTAGCCGTCACAGGTCTCGTCCGCGCCGGGGTGGACGGTGTTGTTGCCGTCGTTGCAGTCGTCGTTGCTGCTGACAAAGCCGGTGGGTTGGGTGCAGGCAACGGTGTCGCCGCCACGACCGTAGCCGTCGGCGTCCCCATCCAGGTACCAGGTGGTGGCATCGACGGCATCGTTGTCCACGCTGCCGTCACAATTGTCGTCCACCTCGTTGCAGCTTTCGGTGGCCGAAGGGTTGGTGGTGGCGACGGTGTCGTCGCATTCCTCACAGCCCAAAAAGCCGTCGCCGTCGGCGTCGGTGTTGTCGGGGAAGCCGTCGCAGTTCTGGTCGGCATCGGCGCAGGCAGCCGGGGCCCCCGGGTAGCTGTTGGGGTCCGCGTCGTTACAGTCGCCATCTTGGGAGACCATGCCCATGGGGGCTTCGCAGGCGACGGTGACTTCGCCGCTGCCATAGCCGTCGGCGTCCAGGTCACTGTACCAGGATCCGCCTCCTTCCTCGTCTACCTCGCCGTCACAGTCGTTGTCCAGACCATCGCAAGTTTCGGTTTCCACCGTACAGTCAATGAAGCCGGAGTCCACCGGCTTCTCCTCTTCGGGAGACTTTTCGGTGGATTCACGGCAGGCAAGCAGGGAGAGCAGGAGCAACGTCATGGCCGCAGGATAGCACAGGGCTGCCGGAAAGGGAAAGGGTGGGGTAGAATGGGCGCATGTCTACGCCCGTCTCGCAGCCCTCCTTTGAGGAACTTTACAAGGCCCTCCAAGAGCTTCCCGATGATCAACGGGGGGAAATTCTGGCGGGGGAGCTGGTGGTGAGCCCACGCCCGGTCAATCGGCATGTGGTGACAGGTGGGCAGATCTACAGCGAAATGTTGAATCGGTTTTTTTTTGGCGGTGGCGATGACCGGCCTGGAGGGTGGATTATTCTACACGAACCCGAGCTGCACCTGAGTGTCAACGGCCAGACAAACGTGGTTGCTCCCGATGTCGCTGGATGGCGCAACGAAACGATGGCGGAGGTACCCGATGCGTCCTACCTGACCATAGTCTCGGACTGGGTCTGCGAGGTACTCTCCCCACCCACCGCACATCGGGATCGTAAGGTAAAGGCACGGATGTACCACGACGCGGGCGTGCGCTGGCTGTGGTTGGTGGATCCAGCCGCCCGAAGCGTCAGTGCCTTTCGGCGGGAAGGCGCCTTTTGGGCCTGGTTGGGCGAGTGGGACGAGGCGGACATCGCCAGAATAGAGCCATTTGAAGCTGTAGAGCTACAGCTATCACGATGGTGGGCAGGTATGGCGAAACGAAAGCCTTAGCCCGCCTCGGCCCGCAGCGTCGGAAACAGGATCACTTCGCGGATGCTCGCCGAGTTGGTGAGCAGCATGGCGAGGCGATCGATACCCAGCCCCTCCCCTGCGGTGGGCGGCAGGCCGTAGCAGAGGGCGCGGATGTAGTCTGCGTCGAAGTACATGGCTTCCTGGTCGCCCGAGGCGCGGGCGCGCACCTGCGCCTCAAAGCGGGCGGCCTGATCCACCGGATCGTTCAGCTCATTAAAGCCATTTGCGATCTCTCGCCCGGCGATAAACAGCTCAAAGCGGTCGGCGATGTCCGGGTCGGCCTCGTTCCGGCGGGCCAGCGGGCTGATCTCGGTAGGGAAGCCGTAGACAAAGGTGGGGTTGATCAGGCTCTTTTCCACGGCCTGATCGAAGGTGGCCTCCCAGATCTGCGCCACCGTCTTGGGCAGCTTCTCCTCCTTGTGGTGCGGGAAGCGGGCCTTGTACGCAGCCAACAGGAGATCGTAGTCGCGCAAGGCCGCGGCATCCACCCCCAGCGCCTCCGCCACCAGATCTCCGTAGGCGCGCCGGGCAAAGGGCTGGGCAAAGGAGATTCTTTTGTCGAGGTAGTCGATTTCCTCGGCCTCGCAGACCTCCAGCACCAGACCGTGCAGCAGCTCCTCGGTCATGTGGATCAGATCCTCCCAGGTGGCCCAGGCCTGGTAGAACTCCAGCATGGTGAACTCGGGATTGTGCGTGCTGTCGATACCCTCGTTGCGGAAGTTGCGGTTGATCTCAAAAACCCGCTCCATTCCTCCGACAACCAGGCGCTTCAGGTACAGCTCTGGCGCCACCCGCAGGTAGAGATCCATGTCCAGCGCGTTGTGGTGCGTCACAAAAGGACGCGCGGTGGCGCCGCCGGGGATGACGTGCATCATCGGGGTCTCCACCTCGATGTACTGCTTCTTCCAGAAATACTCCCGGATATAGCTGACGATCCGGGCGCGCTTTTTGAAGGTGTCCCGCGTCTCGCTGTTGACGAAGAGATCCAGGTAGCGCTGGCGCTGCCGCAATTCCGGGTCGTTCATCCCGTGGAATTTGTCCGGAAGCGAGGACATGCACTTGGTGGCCAGGCGAAGCTCGGTGGCCTTCAGTGTGGGCTCGCCGGTGCGGGTGCGCATCAAGGTGCCGCGCACCCATAGCCAATCTCCCAGATCCACCCGCTTCCACGCGGTGAAAGCGGCCTCGCCCACTTCGTCCTTCTTCACGTAGACCTGGAAGCGCCCGTCACGGTCCAGCAGACGCGCAAAACCGGCCTTGCCCATCTCGTTCTTGAACATCACCCTCCCGGCGAAGGTGAACTCTCCGGCCACGGCGAGATCGGCCTCCGCCGGATAGCTCTCCGCGGCCAGCCGCAGGTTCAGGCTGGTATGCTCGACTACAAAGTTGGTGGGATAGGGCGGAATGCCCTCGGCGCGCAGGCTGTCCAGCCTGGCAAGGCGCTCGGCGTCGAAGTCGTACATGGTGCTTCCTACAGCGCGAAAATGTCCGCGTACTTGAGGTCTTCACAGAAAGTAGCAGAGAAGGAACCCGAGACCGTGCCGCTGGCGGGGGCGGCTTCCAGCTCTTCGTAGATGAAGTTGCCGGAGTACTGGTCCATGTCCAGGCTGATCACATAGTCCTGGCCCTCCCCGGGCCCGACGGTGATCGAAAATGCATCAGGATGTCCCTGCCACCACGAGCCGGAGTAGTAGTAGTCCTCGTCGTCGCGGGTCTCAAATACCCAGGCCCCGCTGTCCATGGCGCAGCCCAGCGACAGGGTGACATTGGCGATGTCGTCTTCGTAGCTGACTTCTTCGCCATCGTAGTTCATCAGGATGCTGACCTGGCAAGTGCCGGCCGCAAGCAAATCCGAGGGATCGAAGATGCTGCTCTTCAGGTACTCCGCGGCATCTTCACAGGTGCCACTCGGATTTCCCCCGAAAAAAAAGATAGCTTTGCCGTCAAAATGGTAGCCGAAGGCCACCGGTACGTTCACGGCAGCCGTCTCTCCTGCACGCTCGGCGACGATCTCGCCCAGCTTGGTGTCGACGCCGGTGTCCTTGCCGGCGGTGCATGCCAGTAGCAGAAAAATCATGGACTTGCCTCCCCACTTTCAAGGGTTCCGTTCGCGCGTGCCGCCAGCCAGCTCTCCATGAAGGGCAGCAGCCGCCCATCCAACACCGCATCGGTGTCGCCGGTCTCCTGCCCGGTGCGCATGTCCTTCACCAGCCGGTAGGGATGGATAACATAGGAGCGGATCTGGCTTCCCCACTCGATCTTCTTCTTGGTGGCCAGCACGGCATCGCGATCCGCTTGACGACGTTCGATCTCCTGCTGGTAGAGCTTGGCCTTCAGCATCTTCATGGCCGTGGCCTTGTTTTTGTGCTGGCTGCGCTCGTTCTGGCACTTCACCACGATGCCCGAGGGAATGTGGATGATGCGCACCGCCGAGTCGGTCATGTTGACGTGCTGCCCTCCGGCCCCACCGGAGCGCATGGTCTGGATTTCCAGATCCGCCTCGTTGACCTGGATGTCGATGTTGTCCTCCACATCCGGCCAGGCGCCCACCGAGGCAAAAGAGGTCTGCCGACGGGCATTGCTGTCGAAGGGGGAGATGCGCACAAGGCGGTGCACGCCGATCTCGCTCTTGAGGTAGCCATAGGCGTAGGGGCCTTCCACCGAGATGGTGCAGGACTTGATTCCCGCATCTTCGTTGGGTTGCTCGTCCAGAATTTTGACCTTGAAGCCCATCCGCTCGGCCCAGCGCAGGTACATGCGCTTGAGCATGTCCGCCCAGTCGGCCGCATCGGTGCCGCCTGCGCCGGAGTTGATCTCCAGCACCGCCGCCGCCTCGTCGCCCTCGTCGGAAAGAAGGCGTTGAATCTCCGCCTCTCCGACCAGGCTCTCCACCCGGCGCAGGGTCTCGAAAGCCTCCTGCTCCAGCTCCTGATCCGGGGCCTCCTCCCACAGCTCCAGCAGGGTCTCCGCGTCGTCCTGAAGCCGCAGCAGCGCCTTGAAGCGCTCCACATGCTTTTCCAGGGTCACCTTCTCGCGCATCAGCTCGCGCGCTTTGGTGGCGTCCAGCCAGAACTCGCCGATGGAGCTCTGCCGTTCCAGGTCGTCTATACGTTCCTGTTTTCCCTGGATGTCAAAGATGCCCCCGGAGCGCGTCGAGACGGGCTCTCAGGGTGAGAGAGAGGGCTTTGAGGTCCTGCATGGCCTTTCCAGTGAGCGGGGGTTTTCCGCCGGGCGGCGTCTAACCTGCCTTGCCACCATCCGCACCACCCTATTGCAGGTAGCCCAGTCCGCGCAGGCGCTCGGTGATGGCAGCATCGGTAGCCGAGTTGTGCTCGGTATCCACTTTTGATTCGTATACTACTGCTTCTTGAAAGACGGGACGAATTTTCGACCGACGGTCGAAAATCTCCACCAGGGGACGGCCATCCACATCGTCGGGGATGGGTTGCCCCAGTCCGGCCAGAATGGTGGGCGCGAAGTCGTTGATATGCGCCCCCTGCACCGCTCCCGGCCGGATATCCGGGCCCCAGGCCAGGAAAATGCCGTCCGGCTTGTGGTTGCCGCTGGACCAGCCGCTCTGCTCAAAGACCTCTTCGGGAACTTCCCCTTCGGAGTAGTAAAACCACACTGAGTCGTCGTGATCGGAGATGAGCAGGTCCGCGGCCCCCTCCACGAAGGGCCCGCTGTACAGCTCGCTGCGGGTCTGTACCTTCTGGATGACCGGATTACCCTCGGGATCCTGCATCTCCAACAGGCGCTCCTTCAGACGGCGCACCACGCGGTCATAGTCCGAAGGATCCACCGAGCCCTGCCGCTCCCGCCCGCGCAGGTTGATGCGGATCGCGTTGGTGCCGTGGCAGAATGCCTGGGTATTTTCCCAGTCGATATCCGCCGCAAAACGCGAGAGGGAATCTGAATTACGAGCCAGCAGGTTGCCCAGGCCAAGCTTCTTTGCGGTACCGATGATTCGTCGGGTGTCCAACCCGGCACGGTCCAGCATTCCCCGCAGGCGCTGCACCCGCTGCCGCCCCTGGTGCCCCCCCTCCTTGAAGCGGAAGAAGCCCTCCTGTGCCAGCCAGGTGTTCAAAAAGACCTTGTAGCGGCAAGGTCCGAAGCCGTGGTCCGACAAAAAGTACAGGTTGCTGCCCCGGGGGCGGCGTTCCACCATCTCACCCACGCACCGGTCCAATAGCCGGTAGATGTCCAGGATGGGCTCCCGGTAGCGGGCCGCCAGGGCGGGGTCGTGGTGGGGGTGCGTGGCGTCGAAGATATGCCAGACACAATGTTGCATCCGGTCCATCTCCACCCAGACCACCCACAGCAGGTCCCAGGACTCCTGCTCCATCAGCCGCCGGACCAGGGCTGCCCGCCCCTCCAACATGGCCCGGAGGCGACCCAGAAAGGGCAAAAGATCGCTTTCCTCTTCGCAGAGGTGAGTATCGATCTGGTAGTCTGGCACCCAGCGGTCCAGCTCGGCCTTGAAGGAGGGCGGGTGCGTAAAACCAGGGGTATCTTTGGAGGGGGTGAGCATATCCCCAACCGCAATGCCGTTGATTGGCCGGGCCGGCCATGTCAGCGGCAGGTTCACCGTACATACCCGCTGTCCTGATGCTGAAAGCTGCTCGAAGATCGTGCGCGACTGCACCTTGGTGGAGTCGATGGGCCGATAGAGGTAGCTGCTGCCCACCGGCTCGGTCCAGTCGTAGATTCCATGCTTTCCAGGACCCTTTCCGGTCATGGAGGAGGTCCACGCCGTAGCGGTCATCGGCGGCACAACGGAGCGCAGCTTTCCCCATGCCCCTTCCTTGCGCAGCCTTTCCAGGTTGGGAAGTACACCCTCCCCAAAAAAGCGATCGAGCAGATCCCAGGTTGCGCCGTCCAGACCGATCACCACCGCCCGGTTTTTCGGAGCTGCCATGCTCCCTCCCCCCTTAAGATAACCCGGGATCCGCCTCTCCTCCCCCACCCTCCTCCCTTCTCCGTGGCCATTCCCCGTCCGGCGGAGTAGACTACAGCGTCAAGGAGCATCGGTGCCCCCCGGATCCCCCTCGCGCCCCCATCGGCCTCGCCGCCGGATGGACGATGATACAGTCGAGTCGCTCACCGAGATGCTGCACCTGCGCGACTACTGGCGCACGGTGCAGAAGCGGATCTGGACCCTGATCACCGCCTTCTGCCTGATAGTGGGCAGTGTCACGGTGGTCACCCTGTTGATGACCCCCGTCTACGAATCCACCGCCTCCATCCAGATCGATGCCCAGCCACAGGCCTATGCCAACTTCCAGTCCATCGGCCAGTACGGCTCCGGTCAGTACCTTTCCGATCAAGAATACTTCAATACCCAACATCGAAAGCTGCGCAGCCGGGTGCAAGCCCAGGCGGTGATCGACGAGTTGCACCTGCTGGAGCGCCCGGAATTCTCCGATCTGGACGATCCGGTGATGGCGCTGTTGGAAATGATCACCATCGAGCCGGTGCCCAAAACCCGCCTGGTCTGGGTCTATGTGCGCATCAACAACGCCGAGCTGGCCCAGGAGATCAACCAGGCCTGGGTGGAGATTTTTGTACGCCGAAACATGGACGAGCTGAACCAGGGCGTGAAGCAGGCAATCTTCTTTCTGAAGGATGCCCAGGACAACTCGCTGAAGGAGCTGACCGATGCCGAGCGTGAGCTGTACGACTTCCGGCGGAAAAACAACCTGATCGCCGGATCTTCGGACGACAAAGATAACCTGTACCAGCAACACCTGGCCCAGCTCAACGAGCAGCGCTCAGCCGTGGACGCGGAGCGCGCCACCCGCAAAGCGGAGTATGAAGCTGGCTTGGAGGCCATTCGCGGCCAGAAGGACATCGTAAAACTGTCCATGCTGGTGCAGAGCGAGCTGATGGGGACCTTGCGGGATCAATACTCCCTTTTGCGCTCCGAGCGCGAGGGCTTGGCAACGCGCTACCTGCCCGGCTACTACCGGATGCAGGAGCTGGACCGCAAGCTGGTCGAGACCGAGGAGCAGATCCGCGCCGAAGTGAACGCAGATTTGAGCCTGCGAAAATATCAGTGGGATCAGGCCGAGGCCAAGTTCCGCTCTCTCTCCACCCAATCCAGCGAGCTGACCACGGCCACCCTGGCCGTGGACGTGAAGGCCGAGGACGAGTTCAATCGCCTGTATCGCAAAAAGCAGGCCCGCGAGAACCTCTACCTGCAGCTTCTGGACAAGATGCAGGATCTGAACGTCGCCTCGTCGATCAAAGAGAACAACATCCGCATTATCGACAGTGCGGAGGCCAAGCAGAAGCCGGTAGAACCCAACTATGTCCGCAACATCTTCGTCGCGGTGTTGGCGGGCGGGCTGGTGGGTGTCAGCTTGGCCCTGTTCTTTGACTACATGGATACCACCATCAAGACCCGCGAAGAGGTGGAGGCTCTCGGCATCCCCTTCCTGGGGATTGTGCCCTCGGTCCCCGGTCTTTCCGGCGAAGGTTGGGACGCAGCCCGCGAGCGCTACCTGTACTCGCTCAACTATCCCAAGAGCGCCTTTGCCGAGTTCTGTCGAAACATCCGAACCAACATCAACTTCCTGGCACGAGAGGACGGCAAGCCGCCCACGCGCATCCTGATCACGTCGGCCGGGCCACGCGAAGGCAAGACAACATCCTCCATCAACCTGGGGATTGCCTTTGCTGCCGCCGGAAGGCGTGTTTGTTTGGTGGACGCCGACCTGCGGCGCCCGAGTCTGCACCACGCCTTCGGGCCCGACAACTCCGTTGGTTTCTCCAGCCTGATCCAGGGGACCGCCACGGTGGACGAGGTGGCTCAGGTCACTCCGCAGCCCGGACTGTTGGTAGTACCCTCGGGTCCGCGCCCGCCCAACCCGGCGGAAATGCTCGGTTCCCCCGCCTGTATCGCGGCGTTGGACAAGCTCAACCAGCACTTTGACCTGGTGATCATCGACTCTCCGCCGGTGGTGGCGGTGACCGACGCGGTGGTGCTCTCGGCCCATGTGGAAGGTGTGGTGATGGTGGTCAAGAGCTTCAAGGTGGCCAAGGACCTGGTCATGCAGGCCAAACGGCAGCTTACGGATGTGGAAGCCCGCCTGATCGGGGTGATCCTGAACGACTTCGACATCCAACGCAAGACCTACGGCTACTACTACTACTACACCTACTACGGTGCCGAGCGCGAGGACGTTGGCCGCAAGCGTTCGACGCCTTCCAACGAGGTATAGTCCGTGCGGCAGAGCCTGCCTCCGGCGCTGTTGGCCCTGGTGCTGATCGCGGGCGCCATCCTGCCGGAGGGCGCCGTGCTCCCCACCCACGGCGCTCCGCTGTTGAGCCTGGGGGCAGGGCTGGCGCTGGTCCTGCTGTGGCGTGAAAAACTACCTGCTTCCTCCCGAACGGTGCGTATCGGACTGGCGCTTCTGGGCCTGTGGCTGGCCTGGCAGCTCCTTCCCAGTCCTCCCGTCCTCCGGGCGGTCTTCGCCCCCGGCCAGGCCGCAGCGATGGACAGGGTTGCACCAGAGTGGACGGGGAACCTGACGGATTGGCTGGGCATTGTTGCCACCTACGACCTGGACGCCGCGCTGGATCTGCAACCTGCCTGGACGGCCGATCTGTTGGCGGGAAGCCAGGATCAGGCGTGGCGCCCGGGTGCGGCCGACAGCTCGGGCCTACCCTGGACCCTTACCCAGCTCCTGAGCGCCCCCCTCTTCTGGCTGCTGGGCACCCGCTTGGGGCGTTCGTCCACCGGAACACGGGTGCTCTTTGTCGGGATCCTGCTGATGGGGCTGATGGAGGCGGTGCTGGGCCTGGCCTGGAGAAACGGCCCCACCACCGGCATCGGCATCAAGACTGCCTATCTGGGCTCCGCCACTGGCACCTTTGTCAACCGCGGCCACTTCGCCGCCTTCTTGAACCTGAGCCTGGGCTGCGCCTGGGGTCTGGCCGCCTCGATGTTTCCCCTGCTCCCGGAGGAGGTGCGCCGCCACGCCCAACGCTCCAAACGCTCCTCTCAACCTCCTTCTGTGCTCGCGGTGGCGGGCGACAAGATCCCGCGTCTGGTGCTGCTCGCCTTTCTGGTGGCGGTGATCGCGGTGGGCCTGGTGATGTCGCGGTCGCGGGGGCCCCTGGTGGGCCTGCTCGGGGCGGGGCTGTTGGTGGGCGGCCTGATCTGGCGGCGCCGCCGTGAGCCCCTGCACCTGTCCATCGCGGTGATCATCCCGCTCGCGGGTATCGTGCTGGCCTCGGTGGCTTTTGGGCTGCGCGGGAGCCTGGGACGCTTCTGGTCCGTGCTGTGGCAGGACGACTCCATGCTGTCCCGCTTTGCGGTCTGGAAAGCCGGCCTCCGCGCCTTTCTGGATGCGCCGATCTTCGGCTGGGGGGCCGCAGGCTGGGGCCTGGGCTGGGCGGGCCATGTGCAGGGGCCCCTGGTCTACGACTTCCCTCTGGCCCACAACGAGCCGCTGCAGCAATTGGTGGAAGGGGGGATTGTCGGCTTTCTTGGCCTGTCTCTCATTTTGTATTCTGCACTACGATGTGTAAGAAAGCTGGGGGAGGAGGACGTTTCTCCCTATGCGATCGGTGGGATGGTTGGCTGTGGCGCGGTGCTCCTGCAGAGTCTGGTGGACTTTCCTCTCCATATACCCGGCGTTTTGCTCCCCTTTTGCCTGCTTCTGGGCCATGCCTGGGGGGCCACGCAGCGTGTGGTGGAGGCCCCGCGTACCGAGCGTTGGGCCTGGGCGGGTTTGGCCGTCGCCACCCTGACCGCGGCAGGGCTGGCCCTGGCCATCGATGCGGACTACCACGGAAACCGGGCCGCGCGCCTGTCCACGATGCCTCCCCTCTACTTCCGTGCCGCCGCCGAGGGGGCCGATGATGTGGAGAGCTGGATGCCGGCCGCCAACGCTGCGCTGGCCCGCAGCCCACTGGACCCCTGGCTGCACCTGACCGTGGCCTTCGGCGAGGCGGTGCGTACGCACGGAAAAGCACCGGAGGACCATGCCTATGCCGCGGACCTGGCGCTCAGTCGGGCCCTCTATCTGCGTCCGCAGCAGCCCCAGCTCCTGGTGGACGCCGCCCGGGTCTATCTGCGCCTCTCCAACCAGCTTGTGACCCGCGATGCCTTCCGCGAGCGGGCGACACAGGCCCTCGCCAAGGCCGTGTCTCTGGATGGGTGGCGCGCCGAGATTGCCTTCAAAACTGCTGAAAAGCTCCCCCTCTCCGCGCTGGAGCGCATCCGCGACGCGGCGCCGGCCGACCCCCGCACCGGGTCCCGGGTGTACTACGAGTTCGCCCTGGCTGTGGAGCGCCGGGGCCTGATCGAGCAGGCCCTGGCCGCCGCCGCACGTGCGGGCGAGATCAACCCGGACTTTGGCCCAGCCTTTTTCCGCGCCGGCGAGTATGCCCGCCGCCTGGGGCGCGCGGAGGAGGCCGGCAGGCACTATCGGGCCTTTGTCGACGCGCGGGAGAAGCCCCTCGCGATGGAAGGTTGGGCGCTGTACCAATTAGGTGATCTGGAGGGAGCAAACGCTCGTTTTCGGAAGGCGGTGACGGAGACGCCGGACAACCGATGGGCCTGGGAGGGGGTGATGGTGGTGGCGGCCAAACGTGGGGACGACCGCGGCGAAAAACGGGCGATCGAGCAGATTTTCCGGCTTGGCTCCGAGAATCCCAAGCTGCGGGCCCGCCTGGAGGAGCTGAAGGGGAAGTGAGCGGAAGGGGGACCACTACGGCGCAGACAGGATAGAAGTCCGCGCCGATGTCGACGCCCTCCTCCCCTCCCCCGCTGCCCGCCGCCATAGCCCCCTGGGCCGCGGGCGCCTTGGCGATGGTGGCGCATCTGGTTGTTCTCCAGGATTTTCCCTACAACTTTGCCTACGACGGCTTCCAACGCTGGGGGGCACGGGACCACATCCTGGTGCAGAGCTGGCTGCCCTTCACGCAGACCCTGATCTGGGCGGTCAGCCGGATCTCCGAGGATCTGCTCGTGGTGCGCCTGCTGCTGTCGGTGGTGGCCAGCGTGGGTATGGGCCTGTGGGCCGCTTTTGCGGAGAAAGTCGGCGGTCCGGTAGCGGGCTGGTGTGTGGTGGCCGCCGCCACCTTCGGACCCTTCACGGTCTGGTCGTCGACCTTGTACCTTGAAGGACCGTTTTTTGCGCTGCTCGCGGGTGGATTGCTCGCGGTGGCCCACGGCCGGACCACCCTGGCCGATCTGCTGATGGGCAGCCTGGCGCTGGTGCGCTACGAAGGCTGGCCATTTGTGTTGATCTATGCCCTGTGGCGGGGCTGGCAACATCGCGACCTGTGGGTGCTCCGCTCCTTCTGGGCAATGGCTCTCTGGCTGAGTCTGAAAGGGATCCTCGGCCTGGAGGGCCACAACGCCTCACCCATCGACTACGACGACTGGGAGGGCATGGGGCAGCGGCTGACGGCCTGGAGCCTCGCCTTGGACGTGGGCCACTATGGCAAGCTGGCGGCCCGGGCGGGCGCTACGGTGTGGGGAATCGGCGGGCTGATGGTGGCGCTCCTGATCCGGAGGATGCCGCAGCAATTCCGGCCCTATGTGCTTTTATTGGATTTGCTCTTGACCTGTCAACTGGCGATCACCGTCGCCTGGATCGCCGGGCTGGAGACCGCCATCCGGCGCATGCTGGTGCTGCCGGGGATGCTGTCGGCGGCATTGCTGGGTCTGGGACTGGCGTGGATCTGGCCCCGGCTGCCACGGTGGAGTGGGGCCGTGGGCGTGTTGGCAGCACTGTGGGGCCTGGGCTACGGAATCTGGGATGGCTGGGACTCGGTGCAGGACGAGCGCTGGCAGGTGCGCTTCGAATTGGCGGCTCTGGAGCAGATGGCGGAGTGCCCCGATTGTGTATGGTGGGTCGAGCCGCGCACGGGCATGGGCACACGGGACCGGCACGACGGCTGCGAGGCCATGCAGGGACTGTCCACCCTTCTGCACGACCAGGAGCTGCGCTGCGCGCGCTGGATCCGCGCCGCGGACTGGCCCGGGGAACAGGCCGAGTGTACGGCCTCCGTGGTCTGGAATTCGGAGACGGACCTCTACGAGGTGCAGAAGGGTCGCCCCAACCGCCCGCTGCCTCCGCCGAGCTCGCCGCTGATGAGCCTGCAGCCCCGGCTCAACGCGGAGAGCGCCCGCTGAGGTCCAGGTCCACCCGACCATCGGCGGCGATGGGGGCCTCCCAGCTAAAGAGTCGATCCCCCTCGGTGGGACCATCTCCAGCTTCATCCAGGTAGATCCGGAAAAAACCGCGGGGAGGGAGAGGCTGAAGCGGAATGGCCCAGTCCCCGGGCGCGGCCAGGCTCACGCTGCCCAGGGCCTTGGGCACCCCCTGCTGCGGCAGCGAAAGCTCCACCAGGATCTTCCCGCGCACAAACTGGGGCGCCACCAGACGCCCATAGACCCCCGGTCGGCGGCGGCTTCCCTCCTGCGCGCCGGGGTCCTTCACCACCGGTAGCGCCCCTTCCCGGTCCTGCACCGGCCAGGGCTGCCCCGGCCAGCTCCCCAAGACCGCGGCCACCCCCTCCGCCAGCAGTCCGTGCCCCAGGGCGGTGGGGTGCATCTCGTCCAGAAAGAGCGCATCGGCAGAACGACCGGCGGCCGCAAAGAGGGCCGGACCCTCCACCACCGGGGCCTTCCAGGCCGCCGCCACCGCCCGCATGGCCTGCCGGTACACGGTCCAGGCCGGGTTGGTGCGCGGCTCCAGATCCTCCCGGTTGGGGAGCACCACAAAAAGCACCCGTCCATCCAGGCTTGCCGCCAAGGCATCCAGCGCCGCCACATAGCTCTCCAGCGGCACCCGACGCAGGCCGATCTTGGGATCGATGCCCCCCACCGTCCAGCCCACCTTTTGTGCCCGGCGCCCGGAAGGGGCCACCCGGAGCCCCCAGTCCAGCCACCGGAAAAGGGATGAGCGACCCAGGAAATCCCGAATCCGCGCCGCCGGCTTCTGCTCCCAGCCCGACCAGGAAGCCAGCAGAGCCTCATCCTGAAAGGAGTCGTAGTTATTGTCCGACCACAGATTTGCCACCACAAGCAGATCCGGCTCCAGCGCCAAGCCCCGCATCTTCAGCAGGTTCAGGGACTGCAGCGAGGAGTAGCCGGGCACGGCGAGGTTCACGAAGTCCGCGTCCAGCTTCTCTTCCAAAAGCGCTGAGAATACCTCGCTATCCTCTACCCCGAAGCCATAGACCGAGCTGTCGCCGACCACCAGTGCCCGCGGCCGGCGGGGTGGGCCGCGCTCCGGCCCGCGCATTCCCATCGCGTTCACATGAACGGTCACCCCACGCTCCCGATGGACTCCGGGCTGAAGCTCCCAGAGTAGCCAGGGATTTCCCTTCAAAAGGATGTCCTCTTCCCCACCCTCGCCCAAGGGGTAGCGGGGATCGGGCGGCGGCCGAAGCCTCGCCGCCCCCTCCAGCAGCCCCAGCAGCGCCAGAGCCACAACCATACCGGCAATCATGCGCTTCAATGCCGAAGAGACCCACCACCGGACGGAGGCGCGCTACCCGGTGCTTTGGGCTCCACCACCCCCTGCAGGACCGCGATGGTGCCCTGCACCAAGACCGCCCCGTTCTGGCCCCGCACGCCGCTGACCTCGGAAGAAAGGCGAACTCCGCCGCCCAGATCCTGCGTGCGGCTGGCGGGCATGGACTGGCGCAGGCCCTTTTCCACCGTATTCAAGATGGTTCCTTCGAAGAGCGCCGCGAGCGGATCCACAAGGCCCGCGCCGGGACTCTTTGCCCCCTCGGTCACTTTCTCGGGCTTGAATTTGATGTTTCCCTTCTCGATCACGATCTTGCCCATCACCGTGTAGTCGCGCCACCAGCCGCGGCCCACCAGACGCCACAGGCGCAGCCCCATGGTGAATGAATCCTCATTCACCATCAAAATCCGGGGATCCGCGACCACATCCATCGCCAGCTCCCCCTGTGTGAAGGCAGCCCGGCGGGCCAGTGCCAACAGCGTCGCCTCGGACAGGGCCAGCTCCACATCGGAGGTGGCCGCCCCCAACGGCGGCAGCGGGCGACCGGTGGGCACATTGGAGAGCATGTCCACGGTCAGGCCATCGCCATTGGTAGAAAGCCGAAGATCCCGGAAGGGCAAGGTGGAGATGTCCAGCTCGGTCAGGAGGATGGGCTCCAGGCGATCCAGCAGCAGCGACTTCGCGAATTTCTCCAGGTTGGAGGATGGGTTTACGGCAAAACCGCCCAGGCGAAGAACCTGCACCTGCACCTTCCGCACCGTCTGCAGGCGGGCCATCACCTTGGCACCGTCCCGGATTTCCACCGCCAGCACCCCGGAGGCCGCCAGCTCAAAGGGGAAGGAGCCATTCAGCGAGGCGATGGACCACTCCACTTTCCCAAGGAGGTTCCCATCAAAATCCAGACAGGGAGAGCAGGACTCCGAGGGCACCACCGATGCCTGATCCACCACGAGGTGCGGCCGCATCTTGGCCGACTGGCCCAGGGGCAGCTCCACCTGAACCGTCGGGAGCTCGCCGGAAACTGCCGCCCGCAGCCCGGCACCGATGGCGGTGGAGAGGGCGGGCTTGGAGATGCGCAGCTTGGCGTCCGGTTGCCAGTCCGTGGGGCGATCGGTAACAAAAGTGAGGGCGGACTCTCTTTCCAAGGCGTAGAGTGCAATCACATCTGGCGCACAGGCGAGAAGGCTGAGCAGGGCGAGCATGGAACCTCTGGCGGCCCTGTTAACCGGCAACGCGTTATCAGGGAGCAGGAGCCCCACATGCCCGAAACTGCCGATCCCATCGAAGCTCTGAACGCCAAAGATCTGGCCAGTCGGGCCGCTGCGGCCCGGGATCTGGCGCAGAGTGGCAGCCTGGAGCAGCTTCCCCGGCTGGTGCAGATGTGCATCAAGGACTCTTCGCAGGGTGTACGCCTGCATTGTGCGGGCGCCGTGGCCGACATTCTGTCGCGGCATCGGGCACCAGATGCGCTGGGCCAGGCCGAGCGGGAGGCCCTGTGGGCGCCCATCGTCGGCGTGGATCCCGGCTTCAACGTGGCCCTTTTCCAGGTGGCTGCCGAGATCGGTACAGCGGCAGCCCTGCAGCGGATCCTGGGAGGGCTGCGCGATCCGCGGGTGGATGTGCGGATGGGCGCCTGTGTGGGCCTGCTTCGCTATGCGGCACAGGGGCAATACAACGGAAATCGGGAGCTGGAAGCATCGATTGTGGCCACCCTGGGTGACAACCGCATCAAGCCCGACACGCGGCTGGAGACGGTGCGCATCTGCTGTAATCTGGGCTACCAAACGGTCCTGGAGGCGGCGGAGAAGTTGGCCACGCAGTTGAACCCACGGCAGGCGGAGCAGTTGGAGGAGCTGCTGGCACAGTTGCGTGCTCCCATCGGCCCGGAGGGAGTCTGGGTAGAAGCTGGAAAAGATGCGGGAGCACTGGTGCCCCGGGCACGGCGGGGGGCGGCTGCAGCCTGCTGGAAGGGACGGATGTGGACCGAAGGGGGATGGCAGCCGGAAGCGCCGGTTCGACGCATGGTCTTGAAGGAGGTGGGAGAGGAGAGCGCCGGTCCGGTGTTGCAGGTGGGCAATCGAAGCTGGGTTCCGGCAGAGGCGGAGGAGGGGGTGGAGCTGGCCGACCGGGTGGTTGCGGCGCAGGATCCGCAGCTTCGCAATGAGCTTTTGCCGCTGTGGCCGGACAGCGCCGCCGGCCGGCGGGCCCGCGGAAGTATGGCCCTGGCCGATGGAAAGGTGGACGAGGCGATCGCCCTGTTCACCGAGGCCCTGGATCTCAAAAAAGTACCGGTGGACTGCTCTTATTGGCTGGCAGAGGCGTTGAGACGGGCGGGGCGGGCCGCAGAGGCGCGGCCGCACCTGGAGCGCTTTGTGGCCAAGGCCCCCAAGAAGAGTCCGGTGCTGGCCGACGCGCGGAAGCGGCTGGAGGAGGGGGCCGCTTGAAGGAAAGTGGATGCAGGTTGAACGCTGGGTTAGCACCCCGAGATGCTGTTCCTCCTCGTCGCCTGTATGTCCCCGGAACCCAAGGAATCCACCCCGCAAGGGCCACCCACGCTGGCTCCCCCGGCTTCGGGGGAAGGTTTCCAGGGTTCTATGAGTGGAATTGTGGTGGACCCCTACACCGAAGTGTGGCTGTGCTCCGTCTATCCGCTCCCGGTAGACATCCCGGTCAATGTGAACTCCGTCGAGTACCTTCAGACGGCGGGGATGCACCACATCACCCTGTCCACCTTCGGGTTGACCCCCGCCTCTGTGCCCTACGGAAACTACGACTGCAACGACATCTATGCGGACTCCTCCATCATGGAGTCCACGATCATGATGTTTGGCGGGGCCGGAGACGCAGAGGGTACGCTGCAATTGCCGGAGGGGGTGGCCGCCACCCTGCCGAAAGGCATCGATCTGCTGCACGAGGTTCACTTCGTAAACACCACGGACAAACCCGTGGATCTCTACTCCTACCTGAATGCCTACACCATCGATGACGACGACGTGGTGAGCGGAATCTGGGGCGGCTCGGTGCGGGACGAGTACATCAGTATCCCCCCCAGCACCACCCACACCGAGTGGAGCCGCTGCGTCTTCAACCGGGACGTAGAAGTTCACTTTCTCGCCAGCC
>JBEIQS010000151.1:0-14717 GCA_040376425.1 Alphaproteobacteria bacterium
GACGCGGTCGGCGGTGCCGAGGGGGGATGAGAAAAAATTCGGCGCCGGACGCCTGGATGTGGGGGCGGCTGTAGCCCGCTTGTTCCTGGAGCGCGGGGGGATGCTGGCGGTGGCGGGGGGGCTGGTGAGCCTGGCCCTGGCGGTGCTGGGGGGCCTGCACGGTGTGGGGCGGGTGGCAACGGTGGCGCTGGGGGCAACCTTTGCAGGTGGATTGTTCTTCCTCCCTTTTCTTCCGCTGGAGCCGAGTGCGACCCTGAGCCTGCTGGCGCGCCCGGTGATGGCCTGGCCGCCGGGGAGCTGGGCGGGCTTTCCGCTGTGGCAGGCCTGCTTCTGGCCTCTGGGCGCGGCCATTCTATTGGGCGGAAGTCGTCTTCTCGGGCCGGTGATGATGGCGCTGTGTGCGGGCACCGGGGCATGGTTGCTGCATGGCGCGTCCACCGGAAGCACGGAGATCTGGTGGATGCCCCTGGACTACGACCGCCTGTGGCTGCTGGTTCACGGGAGCCTGTGTCGGGTGGGGGGCCTGGGGGTGGCGGGCATGCAGAAAATGCGGCGGAGGACGACATGACCATTCAGGGGAAGCTGGTGCGTCGGGACATCGGACCCGGCGTCTGGGTGCTGGAGACCGCTCGCGGAAGCTACAGCCTGCGGGGTGCGATACCCGCTGCCCTGGAGGGCCGGGTGGTGGAGGTGGATGCGGAAGAGGAGGACAGCTTCGGCTTCTCCATGATCGGCCCCACCCTGCGCCTGGGGTCCATCCGCGCCGTCTGAGCGCCTCCGCCTCCCCCGGCCGGGCTCCAGGTTAATCACCCGGTATGAGTGCTCCTGCGCGTGTTCACCGCCTTGACATCCCCATCCGATTCGGCGTGGCCGATCCGGTGGGAATTGCCTACTATCCTCGGTACTTCGACTGGTTCCACCAGGCCATGGAGACCTGGTTCTCAGAGGGGCTCGGCATCTCCTATGCGGAGTTTCTGAAGGAAACCGGCTTTCCTACCATTGAAACCAACTGCCAGTACCGCCGACCCTGCCGCCTGGGCGAGACGGTGACGGTGGAGCTGCGGGTGGGCGAGCTGGGCCGCAGCTCCATGCTCCTGAAGTACCGGGTCTTGGGCGCCGAAGGCGAGCTTCGGGCGGAAGCATGGAATCGGGTGGTGTTGATGGATACCAACCCCGCCAGCCCCCGCTACTTCCGCCCTCTGCCCATCCCCGACGACTTACGGGCGAAGATGGCGCATTTTGTGGAGGCGCCGCCTAACCCTTGACGCAGACCACCTGCCGCAGGGTGGCCACCACATCCACCAGCTCCTCCTGCGCGGCCATCACGGCCTCGATCGACTTGTAGGCCATGGGCGTTTCGTCGATCACGTTCTCGTCTTTCCGGCATTCAATGCCCTCGGTCGCCCGGATGTGGTCCTCCAGGGTGTAGCGCTTCCGCGCCTCAGTCCGGCTCATCGACCGGCCGGCGCCGTGCGAACAGGAGCAGAAGCTCTGGGGATTTCCCTTTCCGCGGACGATGTAGGAGCGTGCTCCCATCGAACCGGGGATGATCCCCAGCTCTCCGGCACCGGCGCGTACCGCTCCTTTTCGGGTCACCCACACATGCTCGCCGTAGTGGACCTCCCGGGAGATGTAGTTGTGGTGGCAGTTCACCGCGGATTCCTCGGTCGTGAAGGCGGGAAGTAGAGGAGAAACCGCCCGAAGTACGGCATCCAGCATCAATGCCCGGTTGGTGGCAGCGAAGTTCTGAGCCCACCCTACCGCTTCCACGTAGTCCTGGAAGTACTCGGAGCCTTCCGGCAGGTAGGCCAGGTCGCGATCGGGCAGGTGCACAAACCAGCGCTCCATCTCGCGTCGGGCCTTTTCGATGAAGTAAGAGCCGATGCGGTTTCCCACCCCCCGCGAACCGGAGTGGAGCATAAACCAGACTTTTCCCTCTTCATCCAGGCACAGCTCGATGAAGTGGTTTCCGGTTCCCAGCGTTCCCAGGTGGTTGGCGCTGTTCACCTGCTTTCCGATAGACGGGTGGCGCTCACAGATTTTCTGGAAGAGCGGATCCAGCTCCTTCCACGCAGAAACGACGGCCGGGGGCAGATTTTCCCAGGCACCCTCGTCGCCCTTTCCGCCATTGGCGCTCCGTCCAACGGGGACCGCCCGTTCAATGGCGCGACGCACACCGGCCAGCGAATCGGGAAGCTGCTCGGCGCGCAGGCTGGTGCGTACCGCCACCATGCCGCAGCCCAGGTCCACGCCGACCGCGGCCGGAATGATGGCACCGGTGGTGGGGATCACGCTCCCCACGGTGGCCCCCACGCCCACATGCACGTCGGGCATCACGGCCACATGCCGGAAGATGAAGGGCAGACCGGCCACGTTGCGGAGCTGCTCCATCGCTTTTTCTTCGACGGGAACCCCGCGGGTCCAGGCGTGGATGGGGACGCCGGGGGTGTTGTGGATGTCGTGTTGGCGTTCGGTTTGCATGATGGACTCCTTGTAGCCGCAGGAGGATGCAACCGGCGTGCCAAAGGAAAAAATGAATATTTTTGGACCTTTGGCGTAGCGGGCTGTACCGGGACCTTATCCAAGCAGATAGGCTATTCGAAAATTTTCGAGCCCTCGATGAATTCACTTCCTATCCGTGTTGTTGGCATGTTGGGCACCACTCTGGACCGTGGCGCGCAGACCAAGCGCTGGTACCGCTGGCGCCCCACTGTGGCCTTGGGCATGCAGCCGGAGCTGCCCGTAGGGCACCTGGATCTGCTCTTTCAGGCTCCATTTTACGACCTTGCTCGCCAGGTGCGGGCGGACCTGGCGGAGGTGGCCCCGACCATGGTGGTTCAGCTCCACGAGATCCCCAAGCATGATCCCTGGGATTTTGAGGAGGTCTACGATCGATTGGCCGACTGGGCCCAGGCCCACCCGCCGCGTGAGGGGGAGCGCAGCCTCCTGCACATCTCCACCGGCTCCCATGTGACCCAAATCTGCATGTTTCTTCTGGCAGAAGCCGGGCTATTCCCGCGCGAGTTGCTCCAGACCTCGCCGGGGAGCAGCCCGGCCGGGAAGTACAACCTGATCCACCTGGACCTGTCACGCTATGACAGGATTGCCGCCCGTTTTGCGGCACAGCACCAGCGGGGGCAGCGCCTGTTGACGGGGGGCCTGGAGAGCCGCTCCGCCGCCTATGGCGCCCTGGTCAGCCGGATCGAGCAGGTGGCAATGGCCAGCCAGGCGCCGATCCTCCTGGGTGGGCCCACCGGAGCCGGAAAAACCTGGATGGCCCGCCGGATCTACGAGCTGCGCCGCAGCCACACGCTGAAGGGGCCCTTTGTAGAGGTGAACTGTGCGACCCTGCGCGGGGATGGGGCGATGTCCGCCCTTTTTGGCCATGCGCGCGGCGCCTTCACCGGTGCGATTCAGGAGCGCGCCGGACTGCTGAAAAGTGCTGATAAGGGGCTGCTTTTTCTGGATGAGGTGGGCGAGCTGGGGGTGGAGGAGCAGGCGGTGCTCCTGCGGGCCATCGAGGAGCGCCGCTTTGTGCCCATGGGCAGTGATCGCGAACAGCGCTCCGACTTTCAGTTGATCGCGGGGACCAACCGGGATCTTCGGGATGCTGTGGCGGCGGGGCGCTTTCGCGAGGATCTACTGGCTCGCTTGGATGTTTGGAGCTTTGTTCTCCCCGGATTGCGCGATCGGTTGGAGGATTTGGAGCCACTTCTGGACCAGGAGCTGCGCCTGCGCGGCGAGCAGCTTGGTCGCCGCCTGAGCCTGAGCCAGCAGGGGCGGGAGCGCTGGCTGCAATTTGCGCGGTCGCCGGATGCACGATGGCGGGGAAACTTACGGGATCTGGGAGGATCGGTGCTGAGAATGGCGACCTTGGCCCCGGGTGGGCGCGTGGATCTGGCCACGGTGGAGGAGGAGCTGGGGCGCCTGCGCAGCCGCTGGTCCGGCGGGCAGGTGGATCCTCTGGTCGGGCTCTTGACAGAGCAAGAGTTGAGCGAGTTGGACCGCTTTGATCGTGTGCAATTGGAGGAGGTGGTGAGGGTCTGCCGACAGAGCCGCAGCCAGTCGGAGGCGGGGCGTCTCCTGTTTGCGGCCTCTCGTCAGCGGAAGAGCAACCCGAATGATGCGGACCGGTTGGGGAAGTATCTGGCGAAGTTCGGGCTGGATTTTGAGCGGCTCCGGACCTGATCCCGCTACACATGCAGGTCCATTTGCGATAGCCTGGGGGGGAGGGGACCGATGGGTAGAACTCCGGTTTGTGTCTATGTGCTTTTCCACCCCAAGGGCCCGGAGGGGGCGCCGCTGGCCCGCTCCCTTTTTGATTGGCTTCGGCTGAAGGTGGATACCGGCGACGGATTGGCCACGGGGCTGCCGGTGTACTATCGGGCAGTGGTGGAAAAAGAGCGCTTTCAACCTTCGATCGATTGGGAGGGGGCGGATCGAAGTGTGGTGGTGGTGCTGGTGGATGATCACATGGCCACCGATGGGGTGTGGCGGCGGGCTCTGAAGGCGGTGCAGGCCGAAGCCATGGCCCGCGACGCCCTCTTTTTGCCGGTGATGGTGGACCGCAGCCTGGATCAACTGGCCTTCCTCTCCGAGCGCTACCAGCCGGTGCGGATCTATGATCCGGCCGATCCGGTGCTGCCGCCGCCGGGCTCGGGCGAGCCGGCGGCGCGGGCCGAGCTGGAGCGGGAGCGCATCCGCCTGCGCGCGGGGCGTCTGCGGCGGGGGGTGACCGAAGCCATCGCGCGGACGCTTCGGAAGGATCAGGCCACCGGGAAGCCGAACCGGTTGCGTGTTTTTGTCAGCCATGCAAAGGCCGACGGTGCGGAGATCGCGGCCCGGGTGCGGGATGGCTTGGCCTCGGTCAGCCAGTTGGAAAGCTGGTTTGACGTGAACGATCTGGCCAGCGGGAGCATCTGGCGGCAGCCCATCGAGAAGGCGGCGGGCAACAGCTCGGGCGGTATGATCGCCGTGCTCACCGATGCCTATCCCACCCGACCATGGTGTCGTCTGGAGGCGCGGGCGGCCCGTACGCCGGTACGCTCTCGGAACCTCAAAAATCTCTACAAGGCCCAGCCGTTGGTTGCGGTGCACTTGGTGGGTACCCGCTGGACCCGGGCCGTGGGACCGCTGGCGCAGGTTCCTCACATCGGCTGGCCCACCGATCCCTCGGACCCGGTGCGGGAGCGACGGCTTCAGCAGGATCGGATTGTAGATGTGGTGGACCGCCTGCTGTTGGAGGTGCTGCTGGCCGGCCTGATGCGCTCCGTGGCCACCGCCCACCCGGATGCGGTGGTGCTGGACTTTGTGCCCGATGCGTGGTCTTTGGCCGAGATTCATAAGCAGCTTGATCGGAAGCAGGAGCCCATACATATTCTGTATCCGGGCCATGGCCTGCGGCCCGCCGAGCGCGAGGAGCTGGAGCGGGTGGTGAGCCAGCTCTTCCCGCGCGGTAGCAGCTTGGACGCCGTGGAGGAGCGCAACCTGGGTCTGGGGCCGGCGCCGAGGCCTGAGGAGCGACGGGACGTGGCTATCTCCACCGGTGGAGAGTCGGAGGAGCTGTGGCGAGAAGGCCTGGGGCTGGAGCATGTCAACGACCTCCTTCTCCGCCTGACCCGGCAGCTCCTGTCCCGGGGGCACCGCTGCGTGTTTGGCGGAGCCCTGAACCAGCAGGACAGCTTTACTGCATCGATCCTGGATACGGCCGAGGCCTGGAGCCGGGAGCAGCCGGTGGAGGTTCCCAACTCGGCGGAGAGCCTGTCCAACCTGATCGCCCGGGGTGACGCGGCCATCGACCGGCCGCCGGTGCTCAGCCACCTCGCCTGGCCCTATTCCAAGCAGCTCAGTCTGAAAGCTCAGGCGCGCTGTCTGGGTATCTGCGATTTCATAGTCCATGATCGGGTGGAGGTATTGGACCTGCACCGCTACGCGACCATGGCGGAGTTCAGCGGGGCCCCGCCGTCGCCCGACATGCCCATCAGCGAGTTGGACCAAAAATTTGGTGGGAAGATCCAGAATCTTCTGGTGGCGGAGTCGCTGGCGGCGATGCGCCGGGAGATCTCGCGGACCACCCATGTGCGCGTGCTGGTGGCGGGCAAAATCCACGGATGGTCGGGCTGGCTGCCGGGAATTGCGGAGGAGTTGCTGGGCTCGATCAGCTTGGGGCGGCCGGTTCTTCTGGTGGGGGCCTTTGGGGGATGTGCCAAAGTGATCGCGGACTTTCTCCTGAATCCCAAGGCCGCCTACCCGGCAGAGCTGGGCTACGAGGCCGAGTGGGCCTATCGAAAACGCCTGGGGCAGGAGCGGGCGTGGCTGGAGCTGGGCACCACCGAAGAGCTGCGTCGGCGGCGTTTTGCCGACCTGGAAGCAGCCCTTCAGGGGCTCCGGGCCGATCTCTGGCCGGATCAGCTCCAGGCCTATGCCGAGCCGGAGGATGAGCGCTGCGCCACGGATCTGGTGCTGGGGCTTCCCCGGCAGGCGTGGATCGAGCTGGCGCGCGAGACCGGCGCGACGGCGGTGATCAGCCGGGTGCTGCGGCTGGTGGAAGGCCTTTAGAAAACGAACTCGGCCCCGGCGCCAAAGCCAAGATCATGCTCCTTTTCGCGCGGGTTGAAGTGCACCGCCTGCCCGTGGATGCGCACATGGTCGGTCAGCTCGAAGCCGATGCGAAGCTCGTTTTCGGTCAGGTGGTTCTCCAGAACTCCGGAAAAGCCGTTCAGGTGGCGGAACCAGCCATAGACCCGCCCAATCTGGCCGCCGAACTGAAGCTCCGCGCCTGCAGTGGGGCGGCCGAAGATCGAGGGCTCCCGTGCATTTCCGGTGGCCCCCAAGAACAGACCCAACTTCAGATCCAGGCCGTCGCGGCCCCCGAAGAGGTCCACACCGATGCCCGCCCGGCCCAGCCAGTTGCCGGTGGGCGCCACGCGTGCCGCCACCAGGACATAGCCGTCCCTTTTGCCCTCGGCACGGGCGCCCAGGTCCAACACCAGGGACTCGGGAGTCCATTGTCCGCCTGCTTCCACATGAAATTCCGGGGTCTCTGCCAGCGCCAGCACCAGAGTTGAGAGCAGCATTCCGCCTCCTCCTCCTTCGACACCGGCACCGGTAATTCTGCTACCGCGGTGTGCCGGGAAGGGGCGGAGAGGGCCTCAGAGCGCGCAGGGCTTGCCCCCTGGAGCCGTGAACAGGCCGTCGCCGTCCACGTCCACAAAGATGGGGTTCGTCGTGACCCGGGGTGTGCCCGTGGGATCATACCAGGGCAGCCCTGCGGGTAGATAGCCCTCACCGAAGGCGAGTACGACAATGTAGGCGTCCTGGTCAAGCTGGAGTGGAATGGTACCGTCAAACTTGATGACTTCGGCCGGATCGGTGGCGGAGACCATCGCGATACGGTCGCAGTTTGCCAAGACATCTACTCTTGACACGTCAATCGATGTAGGGGCCTGGATCTGTACCCACAGGTCCACTGCACCGTCGGGAGCGCTGGCGAGCTCGCCCATGCCCGCGCCGTTGCCGCTGACACGCGCAAAGGCGCCCGCACTCACGACGGCCTGACCGGCGTGAATGGACGCCACGAGCTCGTCCTGATCAAACTGGTCGGGGTCGTCGGTGGAGGAGGAAAAGTAGGTGCGGGGATAGCCGACGCCCTCGTCACCGTGGACGTCCGAGGTTCCCAAGGCCACAATGGGGTGCCCGTGGTTCTGGAAGGAGAGCCAGTCCTCGATCAGGCCGGTGCTCCCTGGATCTTCCGGGTTCACGTACACGTTCGGAAAGCCGTTCATGTACTCGATCCCTTCAAAGTCCCAGGACCACATCGTGGCATCGGCGTCCATGCCCATCAGCGTGGGGTCCGTCAGTGTGACGTTGCCGGCGATCCGGTCCCAGCCGGTCAGACACAGGAAATTGCAGCCACCCCGCGGATGATTCAGGACGCGCACCTGCGCGCCGCGCTCGGCCTCCAGCGCAAAAATCTCGCCCAGACCGCCCCCGTACCACTTCACCGAGTTGCCACGGGGATCGCTGAAGTCGGGCGGGAAAGGCCAGGCATTGGTGTGCTCGGGGCTGGTGGCGGTGACTTCCTGGCCCACCACATCGGCCGTCCAGGCGGCCACCCCCGCATCTTCGATAGCGTACGAGAGATCCTGGATGTTTTCGTGGTTGGTGTGAATCACCACCTCCAGCCCGGTGCCGGCGGCCGAGCGGGCGCGGTCCACGGGTAGCACCGTGGAGTCGGCGGAAGGCTCGTCGTGAACGTGCCCATCAAAGGACATCCATCCTTCCGTATCCACCACGTGCAGCAGTGTTGCACCCAGGACGGCCTCGCCCCCCTCCGGTACGATGACTTCGGTCTGCACCGGCTCGTATTCGAAGCCGCGGACCACACTCACCGTCCAGGTACCGGGTGGCAGGGGCTCGGGCCCTTCGCCGGGGATGGCGTAGAGCAGGCGGCGATTTTCCCCCTGCGTAAGAACCACCGTGGCGGGGATTTCCGCGCCATCTCCATCGGTGATGTCCATTCGCAAACTGCCCGCAGCCCCAATGGTTAAATCGCCATTTTCAGAGGGTTGACCGGTCCAGCGCCCGGCCGCATCCGGCACCAATCGGCTTGGCCAGCCCAAGCTCAAAATATCCCCTGCATAAGAACCGTCGTCGCCGGTGCGCAGCCGCGACAGGCTGTGCCAGACGCCGTCCGGGTCCTGAACCTGTACGTCCACCGTCGCATCGGCCACGGGGCTTTGGTTCTCGTCCAGCACCCGCCCCGCGACCGGAGTGAGATCACAGTTGGCACCCGCAATCGGTTCCTCCAAGGCGGGACATAGGGCATTTGCGGCCTGGTTGAGCGTGGGCGCAGCCACCAGGGAAAGGGGCACCGTCACCGTCTGGGTGGGGCCCACCTCCAGGGCCTGCAGCGCCTGGTAGACATCCACCAGTGCCGTTACGCCGGAAATCTCAGTTTTTGCAAGATTCGAGCCGGGCATTCCGAGGGCGTAGCCCCCCTGCCCATCCAGCGGATCGATGCCCACCCAGGGCACGGAGGTGTCCAGTCCCAGTCCGCCCACCGAAATCCGGTCCAGACCGGCGGCCACAAGCTGGGTGTGGTCGGAGGGGAACAGAATGGAACCCACCAGCAGGTCCAGCTCCTGGTTGCTGCGCAGCACCACTTCGCTGTGTAGTACCGGATCGTCCGGGTAGAGCGTGTAGCGCAGGGTGATATCCAGACCCCAGGGCGGGAGCAGGCGCTCCGGCCGTCCCGCGCGCAGCAGCCGCCGCAGCAGATCCATCTCTACCAGCCAGAAGCGGTCATCGGTCGCGGAGATCTCGACGATGGCCGGGCCGCCAAGGTGCCCGTCGGAAACGACGGTCACCTCTTTGCCGCGGATCATGTGCAGGTGGGAGGCCTCAAAATCGGTGAGCTTCAGCTCGCCAACCAGAAAGCCCCACTCGCCAAAGGACTCCGGTGCGGCCTGGGTGCAGCCCTCCAGGGCCACCGCATCAATGACCATTCCGCCATAGTGATAGTAGGTCTTCGGGTTTTTGGGGTCCGAGATGATGTAGGCGGCGAGGCTGTTGCCCAACAGGACGTCGCCCGGACCGCCCAGTGCGTCGTGACCAATCATGCGTTCGTGGTCGCCAAGCAGCGTGTGTGCGGTGGCCATCCCCGCGACCGGGCAGCCATCGGCGAAGATGCCCTCTCCTGTGGGGTTTTTCTTGGGAGGGTCGAGGGGATCGGGACAGGCCAGCAGGAGGAGCAACATGGTGCGGAGTGTAGCGGATCCGTCGCGCCTTTGTCACCCGTTGGACACCCAGCACCGGCGAATTTGCCGCCTTCCGCGCGTCCGCCTCAGGTCGAAGGTGCTGGGTCCTGGAGCAGCGTGGCCATGGTCGGCCACCAGTCCTCATTCCCCAAGGCAGGGAGCTGGTTGGGGGCTTCGGCCCAGTGGGGGCCGCGATCGGCCCGCACGGCAAAAATCCCCGAGCGCAGGGGGCCGTGGATACTATTACCCTGGTAGTCCCAGCAGAAGGCCCCGGACACGGCGCGGGAGCCGAAGGCTCGACGTAGACGCGCCTCCACCCCTCCCTCGCCCACCCAATCCTGGGCGTAGAACAAGGCCAACCCTCCCGGCGCCAGGAGCTCGGGCAGCAGATCCAGCAGTTCCGCCAGCAATTGAGGGGTGGCCGCATGGGTGTGGATGTCGGCGACCTGCTGGCCCACCCAGGGCATCAGCAGGGGCAGCACAAAGCTGATGCGATCAAAGCGGCCAAATCGGGCGGCCTCTGCGAGGGGCGCCGTGTGAGAGCTCAGGTTGTTCAGGCCCGAGAGGGCGGCGGTCCGGTCGCAACCCACCAGCGCCCTCGGGTTCAGGTCCAGGGCGATCACCTGATCGGCACTGCGGGCGGCCCGCGCCGCCACCCCCCCACTCCCCGATCCCAGGTCCAGGTGGCGCTGCACCGGCGACCGGGGCAGAAAACGTCGCATCGCAAGGGTAGTACTGTCAGGCAGAAAAAGTGCATCTGGAATGGAAAATGCGCGGTCGCCCCGATCGCCCCAGATCAGGTCCTCCTCCAGCGGCAGCAGGGTGCCGGCGGCCTGAAGCCGCCCGCCGGGCAGCCCTTCAGTCAGATCCAGACCCTCAAGCTCGGGGAGCAGGCGAAAAATATCCGCCTCCTCCGCCACTTCTCCGCGGATAAAAAAGCGTACCAACTGGTCCAGCGGCCGCATTCCGCTCACCGGTCGCTCCCACCACTCTCCATCCATCTGCGGGCCATTCCAGGCGAGAATCCCCAGGGTTTGGGCCACCGGACGGGGAAGATAGCCGACGCGGCGCAGGGCCGCACCGAGCCGCTGAAGAGCAGGGTGGTTGGGGAGCATGCTCCCCGCTAACGCGCCCGCTCAGTTGGGGTGGACCCGACCCACTTCGGGGCCCAGATCAGGTGGCCCCAAGCGGCAGGCCGGACTGAGGGGCTGGATCACCACACCGGCACGGATGCCGGTGCGGGTTGCGTTTTTCTTGTCAGACATGGAGGCTCCTGCTGCTCAAGTGCCGCCATAACGCCGAATGTTCACCCTACACGATAGTTCGGTATTCCTGACTACGAAGTTGCCCGGTGGCCTCAATAGGTCGGCATGGAAGGGTCCACCTGCTGCGCCCAGGCGACGATGCCACCTTCCAGGTTCACACAGGAATAGCCCGCTTCCGCCAACACCTTGCAGGCCTGCGAGCTACGGCCGCCCAGCTTGCAGTGCACCAGGATCTCGCGGTCTTTGGGGATCTCGGCCAGGCGCCCGCCAACTTCGGTGTGGGGGATCAGCGCATCGGCCCAGGGGAAGCGGACGATTCCGGCCTCGCGGTCGTTGCGCACGTCCAATACGAAGGGCTTCCAGCCGCCGTCCAGGCGCGCCTTGGCCTCGGTCACCGAAATTCGTCCGAAGCCATCAGCGTTGGCAACTGGAGTATTCTCCAGCGAGTGGCCTTCCGCCTGCTTGGGAATACCGCAGAATTGCTCATAGTCAATGAGCTTTTCAATCTTGGGTGCCTGCGGGTCTTTGCGCAGCTTCAGCTCCCGGAACTTCATGGCAAGTGCATCGAAGAGCAGCAGGCGACCTGAGAGGGTGGTGCCCACGCCCAACAGCACCTTGATGGTTTCGGTGGCCTGAATCGTGCCGATGATACCAGGGAGAACGCCGATCACGCCGCCTTCGGCACAGGAGGGGACCAGCCCGGGGGGAGGGGGCTCCGGGTAGAGGTCGCGGTAGTTGGGGCCGTCCTGGTAGTTGAAGACGGTGGCCTGCCCCTCGAACTTGAAGATCGAGCCATAGACATTCGGCTTGCCCAACAGCACGCAGGTGTCATTCACCAGGTAGCGGGTGGGAAAGTTGTCGGTCCCGTCCACGATCACGTCGTAGGGGGCGGCAATGCGCAGGGCATTCTCCGAGGTGAAAGGCTCCTCGAAAATGTCCACCTGGACGTGGGGGTTGATGTCCTGGATGCGCTCTTTCGCCGAGATCACCTTCCGTTTTCCGATACTCGCGGTGCCGTGGATGATCTGGCGCTGCAGGTTGGAGGCGTCCACCACATCGAAGTCCACAATGCCGATGCGGCCCACCCCGGCGGCGGCCAGATACATCAGCAGCGGGGAGCCCAGGCCGCCCGTGCCGATGCACAGGACCGAGCTGTTTTTCAGCCTGGTCTGACCTTCTACGCCCACTTCATCCAGGATGAGGTGCCGGGAGTAGCGGGCGATCTCTTCGCGGTTGAGCGCCTCCATCAGCGGCCCCCCGCGATGGCGGGCACGATGGTGAGGGCATCGCCACTCTTGAGCGGCGTCGCTTCGCGCTGCAGGTGCCGGATGTCGTCCTCGTTCAGGTAGACATTGACAAAGCTGCGCAGCTTGCCGTCTTCCGTGCGCAGGTGTTTGGACAGGCCGGGGTAGCGGCTGGTCAGTGCCTGCAAGGCTTCTCCGGCGGTGAGGCCGTCCACTTCTACGGCGGCCTGACCCTCGGCGAATCCACGGAGGGCGGTGGGAATAGAAATACGTACGGACATGGTGACTCCAGCGTCAGTTCCAGAGATGTTCTTCTGAAAGGTAGCGTTCTCCGCCATCGGGAAAGAGGGTGACCACCACCCCTTGCTTCAAATTTTGACCCACCTGAAGGGCGCCCCACAGGGCCGCCGCGGCAGAGGGACCGACCAGGATGCCCTCCTCACGGGCCAGGCGCCGCAGCAGGAGGATGCTCTCTTCGGTGGGAGCGGAGATGTGTTGGTCGACCAACTTCGGGTCGTAGATGGCGGGTACAATCGCGGTTTCCAGGTGCTTCAGACCCTCCAGCCCGTGGTAGGGGGAGTCGGGTTGCACGGCCGCGCAGTGAATGGCGGGGTTCAGCTCCTTCAGGCGTCGGGAGGTACCGACGAAGGTCCCCGTGGTGCCCAGTCCGGCCACCCAGTGGGTGATTCGCCCCTGCGTCTGCCCCCACAGCTCGTTCGCAGTGCCGTGGTAGTGGGCCTGCCAATTGGCGGGGTTGGAATACTGGTCCAGGTAGAGGTAGCGCTCAGGGTGGTCCCGCACCAGCTCGCGGGCCTTGGTGATGGCACCGTCGCTGCCCGCCAGGGGGTCGGTCTCGATCACCTCCACCCCATATGCCGCCAAGAGCTGCTTTCTTTCTCGGTTTGCGTTCTTCGGCAGGCACAGCACCAGCCGGTGCCCCCGTGCGGCGGCGATCATGCCATAGGCGATGCCGGTGTTGCCGGAGGAGGAGTCCAACAGCGACATCCCGGGCTTCAGTCGCCCGGAGCGCTCGGCATCCTGGATGATGGACCACGCGGCGCGGTCCTTCACCGAGCCACCGGGGTTGAAGCTCTCCAGCTTGGCCCAGATCTCCACCTCGGGCGGGACCAGACCGCGGGTGACCCTCTCCAACCGCACCAGTGGAGTTTTCCCGATGTGATCAACCAGCGCCACACGACCTCCCACGACGCAAGCTACACACTGGGGCGGGCGACGGCGGTGCTTCCGGCCGATCTGGTAGCGGGTTGCTCAGGATTTGCGGCTATTGCTTGCCCTGAATGAATATTCATTCATTGCCGCCACGCCAGATTTGTATGCTACGTTACTCTTTTTCGAGCGCCGCCAGGATGTCCGCGGGCTCCGCCATGCCACCCACGCCCACATCCCCGCAGGCCAGGCGCTTCTCCACCGGCGCCACCACCTGATAGCGCCCCAGCTCCTCCAGCCAGCGCAGGTTGCGCTGCACCACGGGATGCAGCCACATCTCGGTGTTCATGGCGGGGGCCAGAAAGGCCGGCAGGCCGCGCGGCAGCGCCATCCAGGTGGTATGCAGGGCATCGTCGGCAAGCCCGCAGGCCAGTTTACCCAGGCTGTTGGCGGAAAGTGGGGCGATCACGGCGCGCTCGGCCCACTTGGCCCAGGTGATGTGGTCCATGGTGCTGCTGACACCGGTAAAGGTGTCCAGCAGCACCGGGTGGTCGGTAAGCGCCTCAAAAGTAGTAGGTCCAACCAACCTGGTTGCCGAAACGGTCATCACCACGCGAAGGTGATGCCCCCTTTTTCGGGCCAGGCTGCACAGCTCGGCGGCCCGATAGGCGGCAATAGATCCGGTGATTCCCAACAAGATACGCATGTTTTCCCGGGTAAGGGCCTACAGTCCGTGGAGAATGGACTGACCAGCCCGCTATCGGCACGTTATCACCCCTTCTTTGGGATCGGGATGCTGGAGTGTCGGAAGATCGGAGGGGGGGAGCTGGTGTGGGAGGAGCAGGGACAGGGCGTCCCGCTGCTGCTGCTGCATGGTTGGCTTCGCAGCCGCCAGGAGTGGGCGAGCCTGATCCCATGGATTTCCGGCTTGGGGAGAACGATTTCCCTGGATTTTCCCGGCCATGGGGCTTCGGAGATTGTGCCGGGCAACTATGATGTGCCCTTTCTGGTGCGCCGCGTGGTGGCTCTGGCCGATCATCTCGGTCTGAAGGAGTTTATTCCGGTGGGGCACGGGCTGGGTGGTGCGGTGGCACTGCAATTGGGCCACGAGCAGCCGGAGCGGGTGCGTCGGATGGTGCTGATCTCGCCGAGCACCTGGCCCAACCCGGTGTTGGACCGGCGCGCCGCAGTGGTGCGCGGGCCGCTGGGCCGGGTGTACTTTCAGGTGGCCTTCAACCGGGAGCGTTGCCGAAACCTCCTTTTACGAAGGCACTATGCGGATC
>JBEIQS010000314.1:0-5246 GCA_040376425.1 Alphaproteobacteria bacterium
GGGCATCACCAGGAGGATGCCCAGCAAGCGCGGCCCCACCAGCCAGGCCAGCGGGTTCACCGCCATCACCTCCAGCGCATCCACCTGCTCGCGGGTGTTCATCACCGCGATCTGGCTGGCCATCTCCGTGCCCGCCTTCGCCGCGATCATCGTGGCCGCCATCAACGGCGCCGCCTCACGCACCCCGGCCAGGCCCACAAACATGCCCACCAATTGCTGCCCCCCCAGCGGCGCAAAGGAGACGTAGCCCTGGATCACCAGGATCGAACCGATAAAGCCATTGATCACCAGCAGTACCGGTAGGCTCTGCACCCCGATGCGGTAGGCCTCCTCGGCCACACGCCGGAGCGGTACCCCATGGCGCAGCACGGCCCAGAACAACTGCATGCAGTAGATCCCCAACCGACCGATCCATGAAATCGCATCTATCATCGGGCGGTCAGCGCGGAGGTGAGCAGGTAGTTGACCACAAAGATAACTAAAACACTTTGAACCACGGTGTCGTTGACCGCCTGCCCCACGCCCGCCGCGCCTCCGTGCGCGTTGTAGCCGCGGAAGCAGGCAATCGTACCGATCAAGGCTCCAAAAACCACACTCTTGAGGGCCGAGCCCGCCACATCGGTGGGGGTGGTGAAGGCCCAGAGGTTGGCAAAAAAGGTGCCCGAGGGCTCGCCCTGGATGGCCACAGCCATCACCCACGCGCCAGTCAGCCCCAGAACGGCCCCGACGACCTGCAGCACCGGGCAGGCCAGAATCAATGCAAGAACGCGGGGAAGTACATGCCAGCGCAGGCTGTCCACCGCCATCACCTCGGTCGCATCCAGCTCCTCTTTGATGCGCATCGCGCCCAGCTCGGCCGCAAAGGAGCTTCCCCCTTGAGCGGCCACCAGCACACAGGCCAGAAGTGGGGAGAGTTCGCGCACCATCGCCGTGGTCACCAGCGAGGGCAGCATGCGCTGCGCGCCGTAGAGATCAAAAATCTGTAAGCCCTGTAGCGCCAGTACCAGACCAAAAGGGAAGGTGGTCGCCATCACCGGACCCACACAGCGCAGCGAAACCAGCCAGGTCTGACGGAAAAGTTCCGAGACATTCCACGGAGGGGTGACCGCACGCGCCAGCAGGCGCATACAAAAAATCCCGAAGGAGCCGAGGCTGGTGAGGGTCTGGACCATCGTGTCGCGCCTTGATATAGCCCATCCTGAAGAGGCTTTGTATGTTCCTGCTCTGTATCCTGGCCGCCCTGGCCGAAACCCGCTGGACCACCGAGGCGGTGGAGGGTGTGCGCTGGCTGGACAGCACCACCGTGACCCTGACCTTGGAGGCCAACGCCGAGGTGGAGCTGTTGGTGGTGGAGGGCGGCAAGGCACGGGTGGTGGCAAACGCCAAGTTCGGCTGGGTGGATGCGGCAAAGCTGACCGACGTGGCGCCGCCCAAGCCCACCGATCCCGCCGAAGGTATGCCCGCGGGAATGCCGCCGGGCATGCCGATGCGACTGCCCGGGCAGTGATGCTGCTGCGGCCTGCTCGCCGCGATCAGACCGGGGAGCTGCTGGCCTTTGTGCGCGCCCACCCGGTGGATCCCGACTGGTCCGTGCCCTTGGAGCGGCTGCTCGGCAGCCTGCCCACCCGCGATGAGGCCATTTTTGATGTCGAAGATGGCGGCGAACGGGTGGCCGTCGCTGTGGTGCTGGACGGCCTGACCAACCTCGACAACGTGGCGATGTTGGAGCTTTTGGGACGGCGAGAGCTGTTGCCGTTGGAGCGGGTGGTTCATTTTCTGAAGCCCCATGCGCTGGCGCTTGCGACCGGAGCGGGAAAGACGGGGGTAGACCTGTATTTGAACGACAGCAACGCCGTTCAGCCTGCCGGTGCGACGGCTGTGCGGGGCGCCCTGGTGATGCGCCGAGCGGATGCGCTGATCCCCAAGGTGCCTGTCCCGCGCGGCCTGCGTTGGAAAAGCCTGGAGGAAGAGGATTTGTTGGCCTATCATCGCCTGGTTCTCGCGGCCTTTGCCGACGATCCGGGCATGCAGGTCAGCCCCTTCGACGAATTTGCGAAGGCCGTGATGAAAATGCCGGTGCGTGCTCGACTTCTATGCAGTCTGAAGGGGCCCGTTGCCTTGGCCCGGGTGTCGGTGAACGGGGAGGAGGGCTTCATCGACTCCCTGGGCCGCCACCCGGACTGGCGGGGCCGGGGGCTGGGGCCGGTGGTCCTCTGCGAGGCCGCCCGCCTGCTGCGGAGCTTGGGAGCCAAGCACCTGAAGCTGAGCGTCACCGCCTCCAATGCTCCGGCCCGCCGCCTGTACGAGCACTACGGATTTTCGACCACGGAGTCATGGACGGTGTGGCGCTGGCCCATCCCTCCGGTTTCCCTTGCATAACAAGGCGTCGCTCCGCACCGAGCTACGTCGGAAGCGGGTGGCATTTGCCGAACAGGCAGCACGCGTGGAGCAATTCGGTGGCCCGCTGCGCGAGCAGCCGATCTGGTTTGGCGCATCTTGTATTGCAGCATACATCTCCGTCGCCGGGGAGCCGTCCACCGGGGGCCTGATCGCCGCGGCGCGAGCGCTCAAAAAAGTCATTGTACTTCCAAGAGTTGTGGGCCGAGATCACCTGGCGCTACACCGCTGGGACGGCGAGCCGCTACACCCCGGCGCCTTCGGCATCGGCGAACCTGCCGCCGACGCGCCCACCGTGGCACCAGAGGATGTTGATCTTTTCCTGGTTCCCGGCCTGGCTTTTGACGACATGGGTGGCAGGCTGGGCCTGGGGAAAGGCTACTACGACCGCCTGCTTGCACGCAGCTCCGGTTTCCGCGTCGGCCTATGTTGGGAATGGCAGCTTCTTCCAGAAGTTCCCATGGAGCCACACGACCAACGGGTGCAGGCGATCTGCACCGAGCGCCGCCTCCTCCTCCCCTCCCTCCGGTAACCTGGACCGCAGAATCGGGTTAGCGATGCAGCGCACCCCGGGCAGTGATGGATCCCGCACAACGTCCCAACCCCACCGACATCCTCTCCTCCTCGCGTCTGGCCCGCTGGCTGAAGTACGCGGGGGGCGACGAACCCGGAAAGGCGCACCCTTCCTGGCCCTGGTATCGGGTCATCTGGTTGACGGGTGTGGACTACTTTTCCACCCTCGGCTACCAACCCGGCCTGGCGCTGCTCGCCGCCGGAGCGATTGCACCGCTGGCCACCGCCATCCTGGTCCTCGTCACCATATTTGGCGCCTTGCCCATCTACCAGCGGGTCGCCGAGCGCTCCTTTTCCGGGCACGGCTCCATCTCGATGCTGGAAAAACTGCTTCCCGGTTGGAAGGGAAAGCTGTTCGTTCTTACGTTGATTGGCTTCGCAACCACGGCCTTCATCGTCACCATGACGCTGTCTGCGGCGGATGCAGCCGAGCACGCGGCAAAGAACCACTACCTGGAACACTACCTGGAAGGTCACGAATTTGCGGTGACCGTCACTCTGCTCGCCATGTTGGCCCTGGTGTTTTTGCGGGGATTCCGGGAGGCCATCGGCGTGGCCACCCTTATCGCCGTCCCCTACCTGTTTCTGAGCGGCGGGGTGATTGCGGTCGGCATCGCCGAGCTGGTGGCCCACCCGGAGAAGCTCACCGAGTGGAAGGGCTCGCTGGCGCAGCAGGGCGGGACATGGCCGCTGCTGTTGGCTTCGCTCCTTGCCTTTCCCAAGCTCGCCCTCGGTCTCTCTGGCTTTGAAACCGGTGTGACCGTGATGCCGCTGGTGGCCGGTGACCCGGGGGACTCCGCCCCCGCCCACGCGCAGGCACACACAAAACCGGGCGAAGAGCCGGTGGTGCACCGACCCCATGGTCGCATTCGCAACACGCGCTACCTCCTGACCACCGCCGCGCTGATCATGAGCGCCTACCTGATCGGCTCTTCCATTGTGACGACCACCCTGATTCCCGAGAGTGCATGGCGTGGCGGCGACGCATCCGGGCGCGCATTGGCATGGTTGGCCGAACACCTGATCGGTCCGAACTTTGCCACCCTCTACGACCTGTCCACCATCCTGATCCTCTGGTTCGCCGGCGCCTCGGCCATGGCGGCCATGTTGGCGTTGATCCCTCAGTATCTGCCTCGCTTCGGGATGGCCCCCCACTGGGTCAGCCACCCACGACCGCTGATCCTGGTGCTCTTTTCCATCTCGGTGCTGGTCACCTGGATGTTCGACGCCGAGGTCGAAGCCCAGGGCGGCGCCTATGCCACCGGCGTGCTGGCGCTGTTCTTTTCGGCGGCCGTCGCCGTTACCCTGGCCATTCACGCCGAAGCACGCCAGGAAAAGAAGAGTCCCTGGCGGGCGGCCCCCTACGCCGCCATCACCGGGCTGTTCCTGTTTGCACTGGTCAACAATGTCGTGGACCGGCCCGATGGCTTGTTGATCTCCTCGGCCTTCATCGGCGGCATCGTGGTGCTGGGCGCCATCTCCCGGTACTACCGGGCCACCGAGTTCCGTGTCGAAAAGCTGGCCTTCGAGCGCCCGGAAGACGAAGAGCTCTTCAACCAGCTTCGCGGCAAGAAAGTCCACCTGCTGACGGTGAAGCACACCGAGACCGGCTTCTGGAAACACCGGAAACGTATCCAGCAATACTATAAACTCGATGGCCCGGTCGCATTTCTGCATGTGGAGCTAGCCTCGGACCGCAGCCGCTTCGACTCCACCATCTATGTGCGGGTCGGCCGAATCGGTGAAAATGACTACCGAATCTCCGTTTCCAACTCGGTGGCCGTCGCCAACACCGTGGCCTACATCAGCGAGCTCCTGGACCCGATCGCCATCTTCCTGGGCTTGACCCAGGTGAACCCGGTGACCCAGGCCTTCCGCTACCTGATGTGGGGCGAGGGCGAGACCGGGGTGCTGGTCTACCAGATCCTGCTGCGCTACTGGTCCTACACCCCAGAAGAGGATGTCAAACCTCGCATTTTCCTGATGTCCGACTGAAGAAGCGGGCAGAGGAGGAGGCGGCGGCGCTCTGACATCGCCCTGACCGCCTCCGGCTCTACCGGCTTGGCGTCGTCAACGCGGCAGGCGGTTGGGATCGGGCAGGAGGATGTAGCCGTAGCGCAGATCGCCCAGCATGGCGCATGCGTCGGGACCGGCGATGCACAAGAAGGCGGAGATATAGGCACACAAGAGCGCCTCAATCTTCCCTTCCAGCTCGCCCAGGCGGGTACCGTTCAGCTCTTGCAGGTTCACCTGGAACAGGCGATCCAGCTCGGGAC
>JBEIQS010000467.1:0-1905 GCA_040376425.1 Alphaproteobacteria bacterium
AGCGAGCCGGACTACCTGGGCTCCATCTCCGGACTTCCGGCGGAGGCGGCGCGCTTCTTCGCCACGGGGGTGACGGGCGCCATCGACACCGCGCTGGCCGGGCTGGAGGGGGCCGCGCTCACCGGCGCCACCGTAGAGGCGGGCGTGATCGGGGTGGGCACCTCTCTGAAGGCCCTGCCCAGCGAGATCGGGTCGGGTATCGCCGATTTTGTGGGTGCAGACGAGACGGCCGCATCCCTGAGCGCCTCGGCGCAGCAGATCCATGCCGAGGGAGAGGCGAAGGTGAAGGAGGAGACCGCCCCGCAGGTTGCTGCGGCAAAGGCGGCGGCCGACGCCCGAAAGGAGCTTGCGACGGTGCGGGAGAATATGGAAGCGGAGGGGAGCCTTCCGGCCCTCTACGACATCGTCACCGGGGAGTCGCTCGGGCTGCTCTCCTTCTCCACCTGGGTCGCCCAGCTCCCCTTCATCGGGGACCGCCTCGCTGCGGCGGTGAAAGGGGTGGAGGAGGAGCTGAAGGAGTGGCTCCGGGAGAAGCTGGCCACCTGGTGGGCCGGGGTGCAGACGAAGCTGGAGGCCGAGATCGACGAGGCCGCCGCCGGAATCACGGGTGGCACCGAGGTGGAGCCCGACCTGTCCATCCCCGGCCTGACCTCGGAAAGCATGACCGTTCCCAGCCACACCGCCATTGCCAAGGACTTTGAGGAGGAAGGTGCAGAACATGAGGGCGAGCCGGTACACGCTGGGGCCGCTCTCTCGGGGCTGGCCCAGTGGATCGCCGGGGAGGCAACCGAGGCGATCCTGACTGACTTCAAGGGATGGACGGGCTCCGAAGAGGACATGGCCGAGATCCGGGAGGCTGTGGACACCTGGTTCGCCCACCCGGAAGACTGCCGCCCCCTTTGGCAGGACGGCTTCCTGGCGATGATCCAGGCTGACCCCGCGCTGATGGCCACCCTGAAGAGCCGTTTGCGTTAGGAGGCCGGATGTTGCTGCTTCTCCTCCTGACCGGCTGTTCCTACTATTGGGTTCCAAAGGCGCCTGATGGTTGCCCGGCAGGCACCCATGACTTTGCCGCGACCTGTCTGCCCTGCCCGGAAGGAACGGAGTTTCGGGCGTGGATGCTCTCAGACGGGCCCGACGCAGCAGAGCTGACGTGCCGGGACGGCCAGGATCGGCGGCAGGGGCCAGCTGCTGTAGTGTTCAAAGGCGGCCCCGGGTTGACCATTTCCAAAGAATCCGACGTTTTCCGTGGCAGTTACCGGGATGACCTGCGGGAGGGGCCGTGGAGAACGATTGTGGGGAGTATCCCCGGGCTCGTCCTCTTTCGGGAGGGCCTGCCTGACGGACCCTTTCAGATTGTCGTCACCGAGGAGGAGTTGGGGGAGGTCGGGGCCACCTGGCTGACGGGCCAGTGGCGTCTCGGGCGCCCCTTCGGCCGGTGGCGGGTGGTACGGCTCTTCACCGGCTATCCGGCCCGGAGGGCGTGTGAAACCGGCGGCGAGATCCAATCCCGCTACTACGAGGCGACCTGGGTGAACATCGAGTGTGGGGAGAAGGGGGCCAACGGAAAGCGGCCTCCGGTGGATCTCTACGGCTGGGGTGCGCGCTGCCTGGATCCTCACACGCGGAGTGAGGTGTGGATGACCTCGGATAGGGAGCTGGCGGAGGTCTGGCCCTGTCCGAGCGAGGCCGGGCCGGACGGGCCGGTGGAGGTGAAGGTGGACGGGAGGGTGTTGGCGCGCGGGGAAAGGCGCGGGGGCAGTCCGTGGGGAGCGTCGGAAGTCTGGGCCCAGACCGGGAAACTCCGTGCGTACGCCGAATATGACCCGATGCCGACGGGGGAGAGGTGGGCAGACCGTGTGTGGAGTCCACGGAACGCCGCAGAGCTGGCGGTGCTGGATGCAC
>JBEIQS010000070.1:0-26103 GCA_040376425.1 Alphaproteobacteria bacterium
AGTCCTCGTGCGCTGCGGTGGCTTTGGCCAGCCACTCTTTGAACACTTCGTTGTCCGGCTCAAAGCCCAACGCGAACTTGATCTGCATCACGCAGCCGTTGTAATTCTTCTCCTGCCAGCATTGAAGCGCCAGCTTCCAGTACTTTTCTGCGGCAGGGGTACGCGCCGCTTTGCTGGGGTCGTTGCGAGCGGCAGCGTCCGCCTCGGCGGCTTTCCGGCTTTCCTCTGCCATCTTCAGCTCGCCCATTAAAAGCTCTTGGTCGTAGCGGGCGCGCTGGTCGGGGTCGCGGAGAACGCGGTAGGCGTCGTTCACTGCTTTGAACACGTCGTTCACCTTCCCGCGGAATTCCACGGGAGCTCCGGCGAGGTGCCGATCCGGGTGTAGCCGGCGGCTCTCCTGTCGAAAAGCGGCATCTACATCACCCTGCGGACAGTCATTTTTCAGACCCATCAGGCGATAGTAGTTGAGCACGGGCAACAGCTCGTGCAAGGTTTCGATCTCGATGCGGGAGCGGAGGCGTGCGTCCATCGGATGCCCTTAACCGGTGCGGGGTGCGACTGCGCTAGCCACCAAGCGCCTTACGCCCGGCAGCCTGGTAGCGATCGGTGAGATCCTGAAGTTGATCGCGATCCACCTGATACTCTGCGGCGATGGCCTTCGTGGACTGATCCCCGAGGATCACCTTCGCAATCGCCTCCTCTAACTTGGGAAGGGGCAGGGGAAGGGCAGGGGCAGGATCAGGAGCCCCCACTGCGGCGGTGGAGACAGCGGGCGTGGCGGGGGTGGAGAGGGGTGCAGCCTGCGTTTGGATGTCCGCGGAAATGGAGGGGGGCGGCACAAGATTGGGCTCCTTCAACGGCAGGTGCACCGCCGGATCTCCCAGGAGCACATAGCCGGCGAGGTCTTGCCGGAGCATCCACAGGTGGCCCTGCCGCACCGGGTTCTCAGGCAGGCCCATCGCCTTGGCATCGGCCTCCATCGCCAACTCGGACTCCGCCTGACCAAGGAAGCGCAGCAGCTCATAAAGAGCCACCCCCGCGCGTTTTCGCTCCAGCAGGCGCCGCACGATGGCCATAAAGCGGGCGGGCCGGTTGGTGGCGCCGCTGTCCAGATCCTGGAAGCTGTAGGTCCAGGCCAGGTCCAGGTGGGCCATAACCGCGAGCGGTCCCTTGCTGCTGGCCAGCGCAGCCTTGGGAAGCTGGGCCACGAAAGGGCGTTCTCCGGCCTTGGGCAGGGCATCCAGCACGCCTTCCACCCGACCACGGAACTGCCCCTGCGCCTTCAGTCCCTGCAGCCAGTGGAAGTAGGGGCTGACCGCCGGGGTTCCACCACCGAAGCAGGCCAGCATGAACCAGATCCCACCGGGAACGAAAGGCGCTTCTCCCAGATCCGCAGCCGAGAAGTGACCATTGCTGCCAAAACTAAGGGCACCCTGCTTGGCCAGCTTGTCGCTGCTGTTGGCCCAACCCGCCCGTGGAGGGCCCGAGCCGTGACTCAGGGTAAATAGAACCGAGGGCTTCGTCGTATTCACCGAGTTCAGGAGCTGATCCTGAAGGGGGTTGTACAGATCCCCGCTCTCCACCAGCGCTTCGATGGGCAGGATGTCGCGGGGCGGACGTGCTCCCGGCCGCAACATGGCCAGGGTCTGCTTGTCCTCCTCGATTTTCTGCCGCATCAGGTCCATACCGGGCTTGATCAGCGCGCGGTAGCCCACCGTGGTGGCGGCAGTACCATCGTGAGCGGTGTGGTAAATGGCGCTCGCTTTGTCGGCTGCGCTTGGATTCTTTTCCCAATCCAGCACTTTCTGTACGTAGCGCTCGTAGTCGGCCTCTGCGTCGAAGCACAACCGGCCCGGAAAGCTGTCCGAGCACAGCACCTGCTGAAAACCCAGCGACACTTGATGCAGGTCACCCAGAATTGTGACGTAGCGGGGCACATCATCCGCGAACACGCCTCCACTTTCAAAAGTTTTCTTTTTCCAGCGTGCGGCGTCCCCGGGGCTGAGGTCCGGGGGGACCTCGAAGATCTGAACGGGTCGCCCCCCCTGCTGCTCCTGCCGGCGGTCGATCAGCGGCTGAATCAGACTCTTCAGACGCTGCCCCTCGGGGCCCTGCGGAATGATCAGCCCCCAACGCTGCGCTTCCAAATCGTTGGGGTCGGCGCTGGAGTCCGACAGGTGGGTGGCTCCACTTTCGGCATCGGGGGGCTTGCCTTGCTGGTCTCCCTCGCGATCCAGATCCTCCAGGACCGGTCTACCGTCGTCGAAGTGGGAGAGCAGCAGGGAAATGGGCTCGGCCATGAAACCTCCAACTGAAATGTACCACGCTGTCTTTCAAGTGGGCAGGTGCCTGCGCCTCAGGACAACCAACAAAAAGAACAGCCCCGACAGGGAGGCCGAGCCGCTCTGGCAGCCGCAACCGTCTGCTTCATTGGTCGTGTTTTTACTGTCTTGCGGAGCCGAAGAGTCGGAGGTGCTGTCCGATCCACCCGGGTTCTTGTTCTCGCGGACCTCCACTCCTGTCCATGTCTGGCCGAAACAATCTCCGCCAGAGGTGACCATCACGGTAATCAGCCCCCCTCCTACCGTATCCCATCGTATCCGTACCGAGTCGCCCTGGTCCTCTACCAGGGTTCCCCCGTTCACCACCCAGGAGGCGTAGCCGCCCTCCGGTACGGTGACGGTGTACCAGGCTTCGTCTCCCTGGTCTACTTCGAGCGGCCCGGAGACGGTTGCACTGGGTACTTCCCAGCCGCGCAGGTCCAGAACTTCCTCATCCTCCCAGGCGCCGCCGTCGGCGACCAGGCTGATTCGGTGGTTACCGGCGATGGGGACAGAAATAGAGGGCCCCGCTCCCTGATAAACTCCGTCCAGGCTCCAGCGCAGCCGGTCGGCGCCCTGCGAGGTGGAGGTGAAGGTGGCGGTATCACCCACACACCAGTCCTGCTGCTTTGGCGTAAAATCGGCAAGCGGAGCTGGTTCTCCCCAATAGGCTCCCACCAGCGCAGCGTGAATCAGGCTGTAGCCTTCCGATGTGGGGTGTATGCAGTCGGACATGTAGCGCGAAGGACTCGGGAAAAGCACGTTCGGCGCACCGGCGACGCCTCCGGCGGCCTGAAGTGTGCCCCAGACGCGGTCCACATAGTGATAATTGGGGTAGTCGGCTGATACTTTGGCCTGTATGGCGCCGATCTCATCCAGAAAGAGCTGGTTCAAGGTGGGCGTGGTGATGCTGGTCCCGAAGTAGGTCCATGCGGTGAGAATACACTCCTGGGATTGCTCGAAATTCACGAAGTCATAGCCGAAGCTGACAATCTTGATGTCCGGACGGACAGCGAAGGCGCCGTCCAGCATTGCGCGGAGGTTTCGCTCGTAGTCTACCGCATTGTTGGCCCCGTTCCCTGCATAGTAGTGGGCAAACAGATCGTTGCCACCGATGGACAGCCACACCCAGGTCGCATCCGGGTTGCTGAGCAGCACGGCGGGAAGTGTAGCGGGGCTTACCGTTGCCCAGTACTCAGCCGTGGTGCCGCCCACCCCCTGCGGATCCAGACTGCCGGCGTAGCCGCGGGCCTGGAGGATGTTCTCTAGCTCGTCCGCGGAGCCCTCTGCCCAGGAATCCCCGAACACCACCACCTCTGCCGCAGAAGCCGCCGGGATCAGAAGCATGGAACCTCCGCCCTCAGTGTAGCTCAGAAGCGGCCGCGCACACGGTCGGGTAGCTTCACCAGGCGATGGTCCCGGTCCACACAGACCAGCTCTACCACGCCGTCGACCGCCGCCTGGGTACCGCCCGGCCGCCAGGCTTGCTGGAGAAAGCGGATGCGCCAGTCACTTTCTCGGCGCACATCGCTGCGAATGTCCAGCTCGTCCCCAAAAATGGCACCCTCCCGGAAGGACAGCTCCACCTTGTAGACCACAAAGCCCAGGCCCTCCTCGCGGTAGAGCCGCACCAGCTCCTCGGCCCCTAACACATGCTCCCGCGCGCGTTCGAAATATTTGAGGTAGTTGGCGTGATAGACGCGACCCGAGTGGTCGGTGTCCTCGTAGTAGATGCGGACGGGAAAGTGGTGCATCCGGCCCCATTAACCTCTCCACGGAGGGCCCGGGCGGGATAGAAGCCGCGGCACGGGAGTCGCCATGAGCTACGTTACTGGAAAAAAGGTATTCATCACCGGCGGATCGGCGGGTATCGGCCGGGAGCTCGCGCTGGCGATGGCGCGCGAGGGTGCCAGCGTGGTGGTCTGTGCGCGGGGCAGGCGGCGCTGGAGACGGTGGTGGAGGAGCTGAAGGCCGCGGGTCCGGCGGGGGCGGTATATGGCTGGGCTTCGGCGGATGTGGCGGAAGCCGCCCAGATGGTGGCGGCAGCCGAGAAGGCGATCACCCTGTTGGGCGGCCTAGATCTACTGATCTGTAACAGTGGCTATGCCCAGGCGGCGGCCGTTGGCACCATGCCGGAGGCAGTCATGCGCCGGCTGATGGATGTGAACTACTTCGGCCACGTGAATACGGTGCGTGCTTTCCACGCCCATTTTGAGAAGCAGGGCAGGGGCGATATCGTGTTGGTCAGCTCCATGCTCGGCGTGCTCTCGGTTTGGGGTTATGGTGCCTACGCAGCCAGTAAGTTCGCCATCACCGGCTTTGCCCAGGCGCTGCGCCAGGAGATGAAGCTGCATGGCGTTCGGGTGAAGCTGTTCCTGCCTCCCACCACCGAAACCCCCGGATTGGCAAAGGAGAACGAGGACAAGCCACCTCTGTGCCTGGAAATGGAGATGGGCTCCGCCCTGAATATGAAGCACAAGCCGGAAAAGGTCGTCTCCGCCTTTCTGTCCTGGCTGCCCAAGGGCCGGTTCTATGGCTACGCCACCTGGGATAGTTGGCTGCAGTTCTTTATGGCCCACCACTTCCCCGAGCTGACGCTGCTGCTGGCCGACGATGAGTTGAAAGGGGCCCAGAATCGTTTGCAGAAGAAGGCTGCGGGGAAGTGATACGTATCACGAAATGGGTGGTGTCATCTGAACTTTGGTGATACCGCTGGTGTCTGATACATGATACATCTATACTCGCATGTATCAGTCGCCGATCACATCGACCACCAGCTTGCCGACGACCCGGCCCGATATGGAGCGCTCCCAGGCCTCTTTCAGATGCTCCATGGGGTAGCGTTGTTCCACCAAAATCTTCAGCTTTCCATCTGTATAAAGCTGATCCAGTAGCGATAGATCGATGCCGTTGGCCTTCAGGGCCACCGCGTAGACTTTCTGCCTCTTCAGCGGATTCAGAAGCATCCGGCCGATCACCGCTGGACCGGGCATGATGCAGGCCAACGTGCCCGCGGGTGTCATCCGGCCCAGGAGCGCATCAAGGTCCTGGCCCACACAGTCCAGGATGATGTCCCACGGAGCCTTCTCCTTCCAGGCCTCCGGCCGACTATAGTCGATCACCTCATCGGCACCGAGTAAGCGCACGGTCTCGACATTTTTTCCGCTGCATACACCGGTCACATGGGCGCCCGCGGCCTTCCCCAATTGCACCCCCAGGTGGCCGGCTCCCCCGGCGGCGCCCACCACCAGAACCCGCCCGGTCGCCCCGGTCATCGGCATTCCGGCGGTGTCACGCAGCGCCTGCAGCGACGTCATGCCCGCCAGGGGAAGGGCCGCGGCCTCTGCAAAAGACATTTGAGCCGGCATCTTGGCGACATCGGCGACCGGTACCACGGCGTATTCGGCGCAGCCGCCCCCCGCACGCAGGTTCACCCGGGCATGAACCCGATCCCCCTTGGCGAAGCCAGACGCTCCTGCACCCAGTTCTTCCACCACGCCCGCTACGTCAAAGCAGGGTACCGACGGTGGGCGTACCCAAAGGACAGGTCTGGTTTTTCCAGAGGCCAGCTTCCAATCCACCGGGTTCACGCTCGCACAATGGACCCGCAGGAGCAGCTCCCCCGACTTGGGGGTGGGCTTGGGTAGATCCACCAGCTCCAAACATTCCGGTCCACCGTAGCTTCGATATTGAATCGCGCGCATGGTTGCTCCAGTTCGCCCTGTAACCCGGGTGGGCGGGAGCGGGGCCCAAGCTCGGCCCTTAAGGGGGCTTGACCGATGGGCGGTTGAAAGGCTACCTGTACAGCGGAGATCTTGCCATGCAAAACGTGGTGTTTTCGGCCATACACCTGCTGGGTCTGGGAGTGGGCCTGGGCGCGGTCTATGCCCGCGGTCGTGCATTCCGGGCGAGGGACCTGGACGCTGCTTTCCATGCCGACAATTGGTGGGGAGTCGCGTCTATTTTGTGGCTCAGTAGCGGCCTGTACCGGGCCTTCGGCGGCATCGAAAAGGGCACCGCCTACTATCTGGCCAACCACTACTTTCATGCGAAGATGGGTATCTTTGTGCTTGTAGTGCTGCTGGAGCTGTGGCCGATGGTGACCCTGATCCGGCTGCGTATCGCAAAAGCAAAGGGACAAGCCATTGATCCGCAGGTCCTGGGTCGCTTTGTGCTTGTCAACGACGTGGAGCTGGCCGCGGTGGTGATCCTGCCTTTTCTCGCAGCCGCAATGGCCCGTGGCTACGGAATGTAAGCGGAGTCACCGGGCATGACCGCGACATTTGGGTCCTATGAAAAAAATTCGTGAATGTGGTACGCTGCAGGGGAACCTGAGGAAGTCATGAGACTGTTGCCCCTGCTCCTGCTGCTGACCGCATGCCCCAACCCGGACGACCCCAAAGAAAGCGAGAGTGAGACCGGCGATCCCATCGTCTCTGATCCGGACTGGAGGCTGGTAGGCTCAGATGAGAAGTCGGCGTTTATGTCGATTTCCGGGACATCTTCCAGCGACGTGTGGGTGGTGGGAGCGGACGATGGCACCGGTGGGCAGATCCTGCACTATGACGGGGTGGCGTGGACACCGGTACCCTCTGGTCAGAAGTACGATCTGTGGTGGGTGCATGCCTTCCCCGGGGGGCCGGTCTATGTGGCCGGCGCGGGCGCGACCATCCTCAAAGGGGATACCTCCGGCTTCACCCGCCAGACCGGTGCGGATGTGCTGGCCAACCTCACCATCTACGGTATCTGGGGCTCCTCTCCCACCGACATCTACGCCGTCGGCGGCTATGCCGGCCGCTGGGGCTTCATCTGGCACTCCAGCGATGGCACCACCTGGTCCAAGATCGAGCTGCCCGACGACCTGCCCCTCACGGCCGAGGGAGAGGTCCCCGGCCTCTTCAAGGTCTGGGGTACGGCTGCCAACGATGTGTGGGTAACGGGCACAAATGGAACGGTTCTGCATTACGACGGCACATCGTGGAAGGTGATCCCCTCGGGCACCACCGAGCTGCTCTTCACCGTCCACGGGGCGGGGAACAAGGTGGTCATGGTGGGGAGCAACGTGGTGCTCACCGGGGACGTCAACGGACTGGAGAATGTCACCCCCGATGGGGCGGGCATCCTGCAGGGGGTGTGCATGGAGTCCGACGGGGACATTGTTGCCACCGGAGCCTCCGGCAACATCTGGACCTTGCCCAATGGAAAAGACTGGATCCAAGAGGTGAACGGTTCGGGGGCCATCCCGGAGTCCCTCCATGCGGTCTGGGAGGATCCCTCCGGCGGCCGCTGGGCCGTGGGGGGCTCGGTGCTCACCCCTACGCTGAATGCGGGCGTGATCCTGCATGATGGGGCGATCGCGGGTGACGCCTATGTGGCTGCACCCGATCCCGACCCCGACCCGGTCACTTGCCCGGCCGGTGCGGAAGATCCCTTCCCGGAGGGATCTATTGCTCGGCGTTGGAACGAGCAGATCCTGGGATCTATCCGGCGGGACATCCCCCGCCCCGGCGTACACGCCCGCAACCTTTTTCATCTGTCCGTCGCGATGTGGGATGCCTGGGCCGCCTACGATGACACCGCCGATGGCTATCTGAGCGAGGAGCGCATCTCCGTCCCCGCCGATGAAGTGGAGGTCGATCGCGAAATCGCCATCTCCTACGCGGCCTATCGGGTACTCCGCCACCGCTATGAGAGCCAGCTTGGCGGGGCCACCTCGGTGGCCTGCTATGACGCCTTTATGGCCAAGCTGGGCCTGGACCCCACCGATACCCACGACGTGGGGGACGATCCCATCGCCGTAGGCAACCGTCTGGGCGACGCCGTGATCGCCCACTATGCCAACGATGGGGCCAACGAGGCAAACAACTACGCGGACACGACGGGTTGGGCTTCTGTTAACGATCCACTGGTGGTGGATCAGGTGGGTGTGAGCGTCACCGACCCCTCCATGTTCCAGCTCATGAACCTGGCCGCGGCGGAAACCCAGAACGGTATCGTCTTGGACAGTGGTCTTCAAACCTACATTGGAGCGCAGTGGGGCCTTGTAGAGCCCTTCGCGATGTCCAAGGATGCGGGCGACAGCCTCTACCATGTGCCCAGCTTCCATCCCGAGGCCGACAGCGCCGAGATGAAGGCCTGGGTATTGGATGTACTGGAGCGGGATGCGGCGTTGGACCATACCAATGGCGTCACCATCGACATCTCTCCGGGGGCCTACGGCAACAATCCGCTCGGTACGGACGATGGCACCGGGCACGCCGTCAACCCGGCCACCGGTCAGCCCTACGCGCCCAATGTGGTGCTGAAGGGAGATTTTGCGCGGATCTTGGCGGAGTTTTGGGCGGACGGTCCCAAGTCCGAAACGCCTCCCGGGCACTGGAATGTACTGGCCAATGTGGCCTCGGATGCCCGAAGTGCGGACGACCTCCGGATTTTTGGCGTGGGCGATCCCGTGGATCGTCTGGCCTGGGATGTCCACATGTACCTGGCGCTGGACGGCGCCCTGCATGATGCGGCGATCACCGCCTGGGGTATCAAGCGGGAGTATACGGCTTCTCGGCCGATCACCCTGGTCCGCTGGATGGCCATGAACGGCCAGAGCAGCGACAGCAGCATGCCCTCCTACAGTCCCGATGGGCTGCCGCTGAAGGACGGTGTGTCCGAGCTGATCACGGCCGAGAGCAGCGCACTGGGCGAGCGCCACCACCACCTCCGGCATTTTGTGGGCGAGGTGGCGGTGTATTCCTGGCGAGGAGAGCCGGGGGATCGGGCGAATCAGGTGGGCTCGGTGGGTTGGCTGCGCGCCAAGGAGTGGATCCCTTACCAGCGCCGCACCTTTGTGACCCCGGCCTTCCCCGGCTTCATCTCCGGTCACTCCACCTTCAGCCGCGCCGGGGCGGAAGTGCTGACCGAGTTTACCGGTAGCCCCTATTTCCCGGGCGGGCTCGGCGAGTACACCGCGACGGCCGGTTCCTACCTGATCTTTGAAGACGGCCCCAGCGCGGACGTGGTCCTGCAGTGGGGCACCTACCAGGATGCTGCGGATCAGGCTGGACAGTCCCGCATCTACGGTGGCATCCACATCTCGCCGGACGACTATGTGGGCCGCGAGCTGGGCTATGACGTGGGCCACGACGCGGTCGAGCATGTGGCGGCCTGGTTTGATGGGACCGCCCGCTGAGGGATGGTTTGGTGATACATTTTTTGATGTATCACCAAAATCCATGTAGCGGCTTTGTTTTACGAAGCCGCATCGGAGATGCGTGCGGTCGCCGGGTGGTCCAGTAGCGTCCTTACTCGGAGCTGTTGTTCCCCTGCTGGGCGCTCTTGTTCACCGTGGTGTAGCCCACCATCACCCCGGTTCCGAAGCTCACGCTGGCTGTTGCGGCCACCAAGTCCTGCCGCGTGGTGTAGCCGGTCAGGATGTAGTTGCGGAAGTTTCGGCCGGTGCCCATGTCCACCGCGGTGGGCGCGGCGGTGACGGCGCCGTTGTAGACACCGGCCAGCAGGCCCTTCAGGGTTGCGATGCCTAGCTGTCTACCAGACACCGTTTTGTCCGGATCGCACAGATCCATGAGGAGGGTGTTCAACACAGTTGCACCGACATACGCTAGAGTATAGCCTACCATTTTCCGTGGTAGATAGGCGGACAAGTTCTTGTCACGGACATAACCCTCCAGCGGAACGTCCACTATCCCTCCCGCCAGGCCTTTGACGGCACCGGAGGCGGCCCCCATGCCGATGGACTTGAAGAAGGCGCCGGCGGCGAAGTCCCTTCCGCAGTGGATGTCGTAGTTCACCCCATTGACCCCGGCCATTGAAATTGAGGTTTGAACTGTGCTGTTTATCACTGATCCCATTCCGGTTTCGCTTGGGCGGGCCGCCGGTTCTGAATCGTCGAACAGGCTGAGCAGCGTCGCGGAAAAGTCATCCTCTTCGACTGCGGCCGCCGCGCCCGCCGCCAGATCCTCCGTCATAAGATCGGTCACAGCGAGGACGGCGCCGTCAATGGCCATGGGGCAGAGTCCCGCCAATAGCGAGGAGGCCGCGATCACCCCCACGCCGATGGCGATCCTCGTCGCAACGCTCAGGTTTCCGGACGGATCCACCATGTCCAGGGGGTTGTTCCCGGAAAATACATAGGGACTGGCAAATTGATGGGCGGCATCGGCGCCGACAAAACGCAGCAGTGCCGGGTCATAGAGGCGGGCGCCAAAGTCGTAGAGCCCCAGATGGGGATCCCATTCCTTGCTGGCATAGCGAAAAAGCCAACTTTCTGGACTGCTTCCAGCCTCTTCTCGTAGCTGTCCGTAGGGTTGGTAGTCGAAGGCCGCAACCAGATCGCCCTTCTCTCCCACCACCGCCCAGACGCTGCCGACCGGATCTTTGATCGGCCGGAGCAGCCGGCGCGTTCCATCCGCCTTCAGCTCGATCACGGCATCAAGCCCGCCACTTCCCCACACGCAGAGCAGGCGCCGGTCCCGCTCCACCACCAGCAGTGGCAAGAGTCCGGACCCGTAGAAGCAGATCCGTACCTCATTCCCCGATTTTCGCAGGATGCGGTTGTTGCCTGCACCGCGCGCGTAGCGCACCCGGATACCGGTGGCGTGGTTCTCTACCGCATTGGTGATACCCAGGGAGGCATCGTAGGTGATCCCGAGGCTGCGCCAACCGACCGGATTTCCGTCCTTTCGGTATTGAAAGTCCAGCTTGTCCTGTCCCAGGGTGACCGATGTGTAGCAGTCGGTACCCGCCACGGAATCGGCTGCGGCCTTCACTCCACCCTGTGTCCATGCCCAGATATTACCGTTTGCATCGACAGAATCGACGCTCAACTGGCTACCATCGGTCGCGTCGGTGGCGTGCTGGAGCCATTGGTGGCAGTCGTAGCTGAAGGTCAGATCCTGTGTTTTGCTGAACTCAACAAAAGAGTGGATGGTTTTCCGCCGCAGAGTTTTACCATCCAGATCATGATAAAAGGTATGGGAGAATACCTCTTGATCCGCAAGTGTGGTCGTATGCTGCACCGGATTTCCACCGGAGTCGTACATAAACCGTTCGTCGAGATCCCCGCGAAGGATCCGGGCCAGCCTGCCCTCGGGGGTCCAGGTGTAGTCCACATGAAGATCGCCACCTTCGCGGTGGGAGATCGACCGGAGCTGGCTCTGGTCATCATAGCTGTAGTCAAGACTACCAAGTGTCGGATCCAGGAATTCAATGCGGAGGATCTGGTTGCTGGTGTTGTAGTGGTAGGCGACCTGCACGCTCCACTCCTCCGCGCCGCTCAACTCCAGGGATGTGGTCGCGACCCGACCCAGGGCGTCGTGGGTCCAGCTCTCGGTGACGGTGCAGTCTCCCTCGCTGTCTTCGTTGAAGGTCGTGACCTTTGTCAGACTACCCTGGTCGCCGGGCAGGCTACCATCGCCATCGTAGCGGTACTGACGAGCCGGTATCGCCCCATCGGTGGCCGAGGGATAGTCGGGGTTGTTGGCCTTCGTCTCGAGGGTGCTTTCATCCCAGGTGCCCGGTAGCCGGCCCTCCTCCACCACGCGGCCCTGTACGTCGTAGCGCCGGTACAGGAACCAACATTCGCCCTCTTCCAGCTCTACCCGGGTGAAGCGGAGGAGGCCATTGGCGTCGTAGACCAGTCGGGTGGCGCCTGTGCTCGGTTCCCGCCATCCCCTAACTTGACCGCCCGGATCCGCAGCCACTTCCCGCACAAAGGACGCCGCATCGGAGCCACCGCCGAAGTAGTTGGGCAGACAGAGGCGGTTCAGCACCCCCGCCATCCCTGGACCATCGTTGCGGTAGCTGGGGCGAAGGCTGCTTTGTGCGGCGACACTTCCTCCAGCGGGCCGCTGGTCGGTGGCGACCGGTCGGTTCAGGGCGTCGATGAAGGTCCGTCCCAGGGCTCCGGAAGGGGACTTCAGGCTTTGGACGGAGTAGCTACCGGCGGCGACCGGATCCCCTGCCACGCTCCTGCCATAGTCGGCGCGGCTGGTGCCACGGTCAGGATTCTGAAGGTCGAGTGCGTGGAGGCGCCCTGGGGCACCACATTCGGAGATGCGCCCCAAGGCAGACCCGTCGTAGCGGGTACCTTGGTAGGCATAGCCCTCATCTTCGGGGTAGCAGGCGGCAATATCGCCGGCCATTTGGCCGGTGTTGTCCCGATCGGCCAGAAATACGGCTGTGTCCACAAAGCTGCTGCGGTACTGCATCGTGGCGACAGCGGCGCCCGATCCGCCGGTGCCCCATGCGACACGGGTTTGAGCAATTTCTCGATCCAGACCATCAAAGAGTGTTTCAGTGATACGTGTATCATTGCCATTGAGTTGATGAACCTGGCGCTGTCGCCCCGCGCCATCACTGTAGAACACGGCAAGTGTGGGTGTGTAGGCGACCGCAAGCTGGTGCAGCTTCATCGCTGTGGTACCGGGATTGAACTTCACCAGGCCGGCTTGCACCGAAGGGCTTGCGGCGTGGCTGAAGAGGAGCTGCCCATCCGCGAAGAAAAGGATGTGGCCTTCGCCAAGGACAAGCAGCCACTGCGTCCCCATGGTCGGCGGATTGGCGAGGAGGTTTCCGTTGCCCTGCCAACCCTTTCCGGGAACCCAAGCGATATCCTGCCACTTTTCGGCTTTGCTATCATAGTAGGAGAAACCCGCGCTGCTTTGCAGGCTGCCTCCGGTCGGTAGGCTGAGTTCTACAAAAAATGCAGCGGTGGCCAGGGGTGTGGCCGTCCCCTGCCAGACCAGGCTCTCAGCCGTCGCCGCCCCCGCGAAGCACAATTGCCCGTTGTGTACGGACCAGAGGTCTGGGTTTTTGGGCGACCAACGGCGTACCCAGCCTCCTCCGTCCCGAAAGGTCTCCGCACTTCCGCCATCCTGAGCCTGCAATGTCAGCTCGGCTCCGGGGCTCCGGTCGTCGAAGCTTCCGTCGGCACTGCCCTGCGTGGAAAGATACCGGAGATCCAACTCCTGTAGCGCACCATCCCCACCGACGGCCCCGAGCACCCGCAGGGCTTGATCGTAGAGGGTGAAGGTCACCGCTCCCGAGCTGTTCATACTTCCGCGCAGCTTCTGGCTGTCCACCAACAGGCTGTTGGCTGTAACTTGTGTGCCCCAAGGAATCAATAAGACACAATCAATGCACAGATGGTCCTCGCCATTGTTGGTGCCGTTCAGATACAGCGTCTCAGTGTGTTCAGGGAGATCGATGCGGCAACTTTGGTAGAGCCATTGCCCGCCGGTATCCCGCAGCTCGATGGTCTGATCACCCACATGAAAGCCTGATCCGCCGCCCTTGTAGCCACTGGGGGTTTGGTAGCGGAAGGCGAACAGGTAGCTGCGGTGGCCGCCGGTGGGCACGGAAGAGGCCAACGACGCGCCGGTGGGCAGCACCAGGCTGCGGGTGCCGAACCACGCATTTTCCGCGTCAAAGCGGGTGCCGGCCAGGGTCCATCGGCTGGCGTCCTCGTAGTCCTGGAAGCTGCTGAACAGGCAGTTTTCGGCGGGAGCCCCGCTGAAAGTTGCCACCGCCAGCGGGGACCGGTCGGTGTAGACGCTGGAGCTGAAGAGGCCCACCCCGTCCACTTGCTCCAGCACGGTCCCGTTGTCGGCCATGCGGGTGGTCCGGCTCAACTGCTTCCACCCGGTTGGCGGATTCTCCGGGTCATAGTTCTCAAAGTCAAAACGTCCATCTCCGCCACCGGTCCAGGTCAGGGTCGCGAGCGCCCCCGGGATGCGCACATCGGCACCGAAGCGGCTGGTCCAACCGGTGAGCGGACTTGCCGAAGCGGAAAGGGGAGTACAAAGGCCGGAAACCGTGGAGGAAACGCAACCAGCCACTTTGGTCGTCAGATCGTTACAGACCCGGCTGGGCTCGTCCACCTCGCAGGCGTAGCGCAGATCCTGTCGGGTCGTTTCTTCGTCTCCGGCCGCATTCAAGAGGGTGCCTTGGTAGCGGAGAACTTCGCCGTGGTAGGGCAGGGTCTGGCCGTCGGCCACATAGAGCTGCTCCTGTGTGGAGGAAAGCCCATCTTTGGTGACATCGACCCGGCTATTGACAACAAAACTGCCGTAGAGCATCCGGCGGGTGGTGCCTTCGGGATCTCCCGCCCGTTCGGTGTAGGCGGTCCAGCTTCGCGTCAGCTCGGCCACCGAATCGCCGCTTCCGACCTGGTCTGCACGTTGCACACAGATCCTGCGGATGAGGCCATTCATATTGTCTGTGTATCCATCTGAAGATTCAAATAGATTTACATACTCTACAGTAACGGCACCATTGTTGGGCTCGGACGGGCTGCCGTTTGGATAGACCACCACCCGATTGTATTGTACCACCTCGCCGGTGGGGTCGCAGGTGGCGTGGTCAAAGTCCGGGGCGTAGGTGGTTGTGGAGCTTTCGCCCAGTCCATCGTCGATGTCTATCGCCGTGACCGGCCAGTGCTCCAGCGGGCCTTCCACCGCGTTTGCCGCAAAGCGGTGCAAGGTAAATGTATGGGTACTGCTGAACTTTCCGACGTCGGAGGGATAGGTGCAGAACATGGAGGCCCCTCCCGGAAACAGGCCATTGCCGCCGCCTTCCGCGGGCGTCCACATCTTCTGGTAAGTAAAAAGCTGCGTTTGGGAGATCGCGCCGTTCTGGAGCAGAAAAACCGCTACGGCAGCACTGTAGGAGTCTTTGGACAGAGAGCAGACGACAAAGCCGGGGGACTCGTCGATGTAGGAGGCGGTGTTGACCGTATAGCCGGGGAGAAGGTTGGAAACCTCTGTGGATAGATCCACGCTGTCTCTCAGGGCATCGGTCCAGCTTGGGCAGCGACCTCGGAAATAAAGCTGGGTTCCGAGCAAGAGTGTGTCGGTGCCGCAGGCCGGCCAATTGTCGGTATTGCTGTTGCTTGCGGCTACGTTGGTACTACTTGTGCTGAAGGCATTTGTAGCGGATAGATTAGCATCAAAGGCGAGTACTTTCGCTGTGGCGCTACCGTAGGTAGCGGGTGCGTCGATAACTGCTACACAATCCGCACCGTAGGCAAAGCGTCGTTGGTAGCTGTGGTTGGAGGCAGCAGAAAGGGAGAGTCCGGTGCTTTTTTGCCAGCTCTTTCCGTCAAAACGGAGGACGTTCCCAGCGATGGCGACCAGGCCGTTGTTGACAATCACCGGCTGGCTACCGCTGGAGAATCCGCTGTATTGGTAGTCGATGAAGGAGTGTTGAGTGGGGCTCTGGAGCTGGTAGGCGGCGTTCCACTGGACGAGATGGACGACATAGTCCAACTCCGACGTGGACTTGTAGCTGAGGATAGAGATGGCAGCCAGCGAGGGCCCACAGGCCAGGGAAAGGTTCCCTGCGCTGAAGCTGTTGAAACTCAGCGTGGTGCTGCTGCCACTCCAGGTTCCATCGGCGCTCAGGTACTGAAGGTGGAGGTTGCCGGCCATATCGAGCACAAGGTAGTAGTCGGTGCCGCAGCCAAACCAGCGATTGTTCTTTGGGGCCGCCGGAATGTTGGTGGTGGCACTGCTCCAGCGCCGACTGCTCCAGCGATAGGTGAGTACCTGGTAGGACTGCGCATAGCCACTATTATTTGTTTGTGTGACAATAAGAAAAGAGCCTCCAGCCATCACCTTGACCACACCCGCGTCGGAGCTGTACTGGAGGGTAGGGCCGGAGCTCTCCCCGTTCAGATAGACCGGGGACCACCACTCGGTGCGGGTCTGACTTTGCTGGAAGAGGTGGACATAGGTGGAGCTGGAATCTGAGTATTGTGCGGAGACAAAATTGCTTCCACAGGTGACGTCGATGGACTCGGGATCCAGGTTCTGTGGAGTGGCCAGCAGGGCTGAGTCGGGCGCCGGCATCCATCCCCACCATCCTCCCTTCCAGCTATAGATCTGAAGGCCCAGCTTCCCATCGTCGGTATTCCTCCATACTACGACGACGTAGTCCGGTCCGAACCACAGGCGCGGAGAGCTGTTGCTCTTCATGGGGGAGGGAGGGGTACAGGTCAGGCTGCGGGTGCAGACCGCCAATTTGGCTGGACTGTAGTGATAGGTGGCCCGGCCTCCGGTGGGCCACTGGATTTGCCGGACGGCGCCAAGCTGCGCGTCTTCCGTAGATTCCAGGTTGTAGGTGAATTGGTAGCCGGGCAGGGAGTCCCCGTTGGCGTTCTCCATGCGCAGTCCGGTCAGCAGCCGTTTTGCGCAAGATGCAGGAGCTCCAGACACAAAATTAGCGAGGGTGTAGCTGAATCGTACGACAGAGCGGAGATCGCCGGTGCTGGTTTTCAGCTCCAGCCGGTCCAGGTAGCGGGTCTCATAGCGAGACTGAAAACCATCGGGTGTGTTGTCCGGGTTTACCTTATAGGGATCCTGGTACTCCGCAGCCGTATCGTTGCGTTCCTTCTCGGCGTAGCCAAAGCAGATTTGGTGCCCGAATGCGTCGGTGATCTGCTCCAGATAGCAGGCCTTGGTGTAGGACAGGCCTCCCTCGCCCACCGGCTGCCGTACCTGAGAGTAGGAATAGTGAATGTGTTCGCCAAAGATACTGTAGCTGCGGCACAAGTGCCAGACGATGGCCCGCTGTTGCTGCTGCTGTGGGGTGGCGCTATTCCCGGCCCAGAGCGCTTGCCCGTTGCTGTCCGCCCACACGACGCTCCACTCGATGCTGTCCCCCTCGCTTTGGTTGCCGTCGGCTGTAGGACGGAGCCCTCCACCGTAGGAGCTGAGTCTGCCGTTCTTGTCTCGGACGCTCCAGCGTTCGTAGCGAGAATAGTAAATTACTTTCCAAAAGTTGTAGCTGACGAGCTGAAAGGTATGGCCCCCGTCGTAGACCGTGAGCCGCTGGTCCGAAAGCAGGCGGTATTCCTGCTCCAGCGGGTCATCCTGCAGGCGCCACCCGCCATTCTCTTGCCATGTCAAGGTTTGTGGGGAGAGGGCGAGGCCTCGCTGCGTAAATTGTTGGCGAATGGATTCTGGGAGTAGACCGCCGTTTTCGAGCCCGGCTCCCAAGGAGGCGTCCATCGAGAACAGGGGCGGAGGATCCTGCTCCTGCACCAGACTGCTGGAGACGCCCGCACAGAGAATGTTGTAGCGTAGGCTACCAGATGTCAGGAGTTGGGGATCTTCAAGGCGAATCACGGGCATGGGGAGGTTCCACCCCAGCCCCACCACGCCGGTGGGGGCGTCCATGTTCCAGCGCTGCCGCTGTGCCTGGACGTTGCTCTGGTACTGGAGGGCGACGGTGACATCCAGACCATCGCCGTCGCGACGGCCGGGGAGGCGGATCAGTGTCTGAGTATAGTTGACATCTCCCCGGAAGAGATTGACACTATTCTTCAGCAGCCCTGCACCACTGCGATCCATCTGGAAGCTACGGATACTGGGCACACCACGGGTGCCGGCGGGATTTCCCATGAGATACTCCTACACGCACGAGCTTTAGTCAGGATTCAGGCATGATTGTCCCACTGAAGGATAACTGCCTCTACATAGCTTTCGTCCGTCTGATGGTTGGGCTGATCGCCCTTGTCGTTCATACGGGCTTGCCCGGTGACGGAGAGCGTTTTCCCGTCGGAACCATCCACCTGCACGGTGGCGCCAATCGGCTGGATGTGGTGCTTTTCACCGTTCGGATAGGCTACATAGAATCCGGTCAGGAACATCGCGTGATTCGTACGGGTTTTGGGGACGGATACAGGGACGGGCGTAATGTGGTTGTATTTATCCGCCTTTTGAGTGAGGTGGAGGGGGGAGGAGCCGATGGAAAGGTACTGGTCGGCCGCCGTCCGGTCGGTCACCGCGATCACGCCCACGTCCACCGTACTGTTTGGGTCGCAATTTGAGTCATAGGTGATAAATGCGGAGCCGCCACCGAGAATGTGGGGGGTAGAGGTGCTACAGGCCACGCTGGCGCCCACTTTGCTGACGCGCTGATCGGTGCTGCCGGTGGTGAGGTAGAAGCCCCGGAGCACCGGTTGGGCCTGGAGGACGCCACTGGAGGACACCGGGGCGCTCAGGTCGGTGAAGCAATTGTCCCGGACGCGGTCAAAGTTGAGGAAGTGTCCGGATCCGCCACTGGCGCCAACCACGACCAAAACGGTGATATCCAGGGTTCCCGTGTTGGCAGAATTTCCACCAAATTTGTCTTTCAGGACGGCGGTCCAACCCACCACCACCTGTTTGGTATCCGAGCTGATGGTCCGCAGCGAAACGCTGAACTGCCATATGTCGTGGTCTTCTTTGTTTTTGTAGCTGAAATAGAATGAGCTGAGGCCAATCAGGTAGCCGTTGATCTGGAGGTCGCTGCCCACACCGTTGATGACGTCGGAGAAATCAAAGGTGCAAGAGCTCTTATTGACCGCATCGACGGTCTTCTTTTGTGAGAAAATGTACATTTATGCTTCCTCGTTCCAGGAAAGAACAACTACGCTGATGCCGCTGCTGGAGGACTGACTCGACGGGTACCAGTCGGTGTAGTCCCCCATCGTCTGCGCATACTCCACTGCCAGTGTGGCCGTGCCGGTCACCTTCCCGCTGGCGATTGCCACCTTTGCGCCCATCGTGCGCAAGTCGCCTTTGTACGGCGTGTTTGCGTGGTAGCCGGTCAGAAATGCGACGTGGCTGGTGTAGGAGGAGTAGTTTGGAATGGTGGCTGTGTTGGCGTTGTTTGTGAGCTCCTGGCTGAAGCTGGCGAGGCCCAAAGCGGCATCGCAGTTGACCAGGAGCCCCATGTCCAGGGAGCGGGTGGTGCAGGCCTTGTCGTCGGCGGTGATCGAGCTGCCCAGCTGAACCATGGATCCAGCTCCATCTCCCAGACCGGCCTGCATGGTCAGCGCTTGAATGGCAAAACCAGAGCCTCCACCAAAAGAAAATGCGGAAATGATGGGCTGCTTCAGGCGAATCGTGCCCTGGGGTTCAACGGCGATGGTGGTCGAACCGCCGTCGGCCACGGCCAAGGCTGCACTGACCTGGAGCATGGGATGCTGGGTCGTCACCCCCAAAATGGTCACCTTGGCGTATGAACTATTGTCCAGATCGTAGTCGCTGTTGTTCCCGACTCCATGGAGGACAGCCTGGACGGTAAGCGAATTTTGTGTGCGGCCCACCTCACGAATGGAGATGCTCAACCGGTTGACGCCGGTATGGACGCTACGCTGCAACGAAAAGTCTGTGACTCCCAGGATGTACTGGTAGAACGGACTTGTGAAGGTAAAAGTATAGAACTCGCCTGGGTGTATGGCGGTACTGGTGTGTGCTTCGAACATCACGACTCCCCGTGGGCGTGATGTTCCGAAGGCTACCGGTGGTGGGTGATTCAGTCAACGATACGGCAGAGAATACTTCCTCCCTCAGGCTTCGGCCCCCTCGGGCAGCGCGTGCGCCAAAAGATCCTCCAGGCGGACAAATTTCAGCACCGCCTCGTGGGTGGCCTGCAGGACCACCGGGGGCGCCATCCCTACGCGGAAGGCGTCCCGCCAGCGCTGTCCGCAGAGGCACCAGCGATCCCCGGGCTTCAGGCCGGGGAATCCGTAGGCGCGCATCGGCGTGCTCAGGTCGTTGCCCTGGGCGGCGGAAAACTCCAGAAACTCCGCGGTCATCTGCGCGCAGACCACATGGCGCCCGCTGTCGTCGGGACCGGTCTCGCAGCAGCCGGTACGGAAAAAGCCGGTCATCGGGTTGATACTACAGCTTTGGAGTGGTCCACCCAGCACATTGCGCGGGAGATCTTTTTGAATCGGCATTGCTATCCCCGGATCGCGGCGATGGCCGCAGTGCGGTCCGCGGCGGAAAATACCGCGGAGCCGGCTACCAATACATTTGCCCCTGCATCACGGAAGCGCTGGGCATTCGCCGGCTTTACCCCACCATCCACTTCGATCAGGGTCTTCAGGCCGCGTCGATGTATCGCCGTCGCCAGACCTTCGATCTTCGGGAACACCCGCTCGATCAAGGACTGACCGCCAAAACCGGGGTTTACGCTCATCACCAGCACCAGATCCAGCGTGTCCAGCACATAGTCGAGCTGCTGCTCGGAGCTGTGCGGATTCAGGGCCACGCCGGCTTTGGCGCCGGTGGCGTGAATGGCCTGGATGCTGCGGTCCAGGTGCGTGCAGGCCTCGGCGTGGACCGTGATCCAGTCCGCACCGGCCTTCCGAAAATCCTCGAGGTAGCGGTCGGGCTCCACGATCATCAGGTGCACGTCCAAGGGGAGCTTCGTACTCCGTTTTGCTGCCTCCACCACCAGCGGTCCGATGGTGATGTTCGGCACAAAGCGGCCGTCCATCACGTCCACATGCACCCAGTCGGCACTGGCGATGGAGTCCAGCTCCGCGCCCAGGCGGGCGAAGTCGGCAGAGAGGATGGAGGGAGCAACAAGCGCGGGCATGGGCACCTCAGACGAGAAGATCACCCGGTCGAAGCCGGGCTCCGTTGATAAAATCGCGGGCCGAGATCGGCCCCCGGTTGGGCAGTTGCACCTGCTCCAAGCGCAGCGCGCCGCTGCCGCAGGCCACCCGTTCCCCTTCGAGCAGGGTGCCGGGAGGGCCTTCGCCCGCCACCGGCCGGGCGCGCAGCAGCTTCAATACCTGGCCCTGAAAAGGGCAGAAGGTTCCTGGCCAACCGGAAAGCCCGCGGATCTGGCAGTCGATCTCAGAGGCGCTGCGGCCCCAGTCCACGAGGCCATCCTCCTTCTTCAGGATTCGCGCCAGGGTCACCCCGGCGGGGTCCTGTGATACAGGATTCCATGTATCAAATTGTTCGAGGGTCTCCGCGAGGAGTTTTGCGCCCATGCCCGAGAGGCGCTCGGAGAGGGTGGATGTATCATCTGTATCATGTATCGCGGTGCGGGCTTCCGCGATCACATCCCCCGCGTCCAAGGCAGCCACCATTTTTTGAATCGAAACGCCGGTTTCCTTGTCTCCTGCAAGGATGGACCACTGAATTGGCGCGGCCCCCCGCCAGCGCGGCAGCAGCGACGCATGTACGTTGATACACCCATGTTTCGGGGCGTCGAGCACCTGCTGGGTCAGGATACGCCCATAGGCCACCACCACCGCCAGATCCAGCTTCAACGCCTCCATCGTCTCCGGGAATTCTCCGCTGCGTACCTTCTCGGGCTGCATGGTGCGCAGACCGTACTGGCGCGCCAGCTCGATGGTGGGCGGAGTGAGCAGGCGGTTCCCGCGCCCGGCAGGGCGGTCAGGCTGCGCCACCACCAGAGCAAGGTCGTGGCCGCCGTCCACCAGGGCCTGGAGGCAGGGCACAGCAAAGGCGGGAGTTCCAAGAAAGGCAAGTCGCATGGCGGGCGGCGTATAACCTGAAATGACCGCGCGAGGGTGGCCAGGGAGGCTGGTCCAGGAATCGCACCGCGGGCACCCGCCCGTACCCATCGCAGCGAGGGCGTCTATTAGCAGGTTTCCCCTAACTTATTTGCGTTCGTGCGCGCCCATGTCGTAGCCCACCCCTTGGGGCAGCTCGGTGCCAAAAAAATCGGTTTTCCCTGGATCAGAGACGAACATTGTGGGGTCTACACCCGCGTCTATAGCCGGGGAGCCCGCCGAGAGCTGGTAGGCCACCAGGCTTCCGAGCAGGTCTACGTCGCCCAGCGTGCCGCCGGCCCCTGGATTCTGCAGCAGGGGGTCTGCGTAGAGGCCTACGGGGGCCCCCTGTACCATCTCCTGACCCATCGCATCCTGCCAGGCTTCCAACGAAGAATAACCTTGGAAGTCTGGGCTTTCCCCGCTGGCCCAATAGAGGTTGCCCAAAGCGTTCACCCTGCCTGCGGGTGCGCTCCCCGACCAGTCCCAGACCAACATCTGTCCGTTATCTGCGACAAAGATGTTGTTGAAGAGGTAGTTCCGAGAAGCATTTGGGGCACTGGTGAGGTTGAGGACCGGCCCCACCGCACTGTACACGGTGTTGCCGTACACCCAGGAGTCCTCCAGCCCCAGATCGGACTCCTCCGAGTAGTAGGTGAGGGCGCCCAAGCGGCCGCCCCAGGCGTCGTTCTCGCTGATATTGTAACGGAGCACGTTGTTATTCCACGGCTCCGCGCCCTGCTGAGAAAGGAGATAGCCCGCGCCGAAGTTGTCGTGGGAGTAGCAATACTGGATCACGGAGTTGGTGGTCCCCACGTCCAGGTCGAAGCCGTCTCCGTCCTGGTACAGGGCGAGGTTGGAGTAGGATTCGCTGAATTGAATGGTAATTTGGGAGGAGTTGTAGGCCCAGAGCCCGACCGGGCCGGCGCTGTTGGTGCCTTCGCCACCGTTGTGGTGCGCGATACAACCATCGATCAGGCCGTTGGTGACCGATCCCAACACGAAGCCATCCCCTGACGGGCGGGCGACCGTCGGATCTCCAGGGTTGTAGGAAAATTCACTGCATCGGACTACAACATTCTGGTGTGATGCCGTGCCCGCTCCGTAGAAGCTTCCGCCCCCCTGCAGGTTCTCGTGGAGGTGCAGCTGCTCCAGCAGGACGTTGTCGAAGCCGTCGCCGTCCTCCTCCCAGCTCCACACCACAAGTCCCTCGTTGAAGCCGGAGACATCCAGGTTGCGAAAGGTGATGTCCGAGTGGCGACCGTCGTCGGCCATCGCGGCCACACCCTGTACACTTGTGCGATTCATCCCTGGTCCCACCACCACAAGGTTCTCGATGGTCACATGGCCGGTGTTGTAGACATAAAATCCGTACTCTTCCCTTCCTACTTTGAGGGTTGCCCGGTTCGCAGAGGAGGAGCTGAACACCAGGGGGGCCCCGGCGCGTCCCACGTCTCCCCAGCCCGGTCCGACGTAGACCGACTCCGTGAAGGTCGCCCCCGGCTCCAGCCAGACTACATCCCCGGCTCCGGCAAGCTCCTGGGCCTTGGCGATGGTCTTCACCGCCTTGGCATTGGTGGAACCGTCATTCTGGTCATTTCCGGTTGGGCTGACATAAATCATGCGCCCACCTGTGGCGGGAGCCGTCTCCGAGTAGGAGCACTGGAATGGGCCGAAGTCGGCATCCGCGTCCGTGTCTGTATCGGTATCCGTGTCTGTATCGGTATCCGTGTCGGTATCGGACTCCGTGTCGCCGGAGTCACCCTGGCAGTCCGGAGAGCCGTGGCAGCCGGGATCGGCGCAGTCGAAGCTCCCGTCGCCATCGTCGTCGGCGCGGTTGGTGCAATCGCCCGGCTCGCGTCCTTCCTCAGACTTGGTGGTGGAGGGGGAGCAGCCGATCAGGAAGTCTCCTTCCCCAAACAGCCATACCAGAAGCGGAAGCAGGTACATGGATGCCATGCCCGAATTTACCTCAGGCGTGACTACGACGAAAGGGGAGAGGTGTGACACGCGTGGCGGGCGGTCTCGCCCTTCAGGTCCTGTAGCGCCGGGGGTGCATTTCGGAGGCGGATCGGTTAGAGCGCCGCCCCTTTGAGGACCTGGAATGAGCACGCTGGAGTCCCGCCTGCACACGGCGGTCGGTAAAGTGCGGGAACACTGGCGGGGAACCCGCTTTATAGACGGGTTGGAACCCGGCGTAGAGGGGACCGAGGCTCTGCTGGAGCTGGCCCGTCTCTATCGGGCCTACAAGCTGGAGATCGGTCGCCTGGGCCTGCTGAAGGGTCGGGCAGTGGCGGGCCTCTTCTTTGACCCCTCGCTGCGCACCCATACCTCCATGGAGGCGGCCACCGGGCGCTGCGGAGCGCAGTTTATCCACCTCAAAGCTGGACAGGGTGGCACCTGGACCATGGAATTCGAGGATGGCGTGGTGATGAACGGCGCCGCGCAGGAGCATGTGCGCGAGGCCGCGCCGGTGCTCTCCTCCTATGCCGATGTACTGGCGGTGCGCGCTTTCCCGCATCATCCCGCCGATCGCGATGAAAAGGTCATCCGCGCCTTCGCACGCTACGCGATGGGCCCGGTGATGAACCTGGAGTCGGCGCTGTCGCACCCCTGCCAGGGGCTTGCCGACGGTCTGACCCTGGCCGATCTGGGGGGAGGCAGCTTTAAAGGCCGCAAAGTGTGCCTGACCTGGGCACCCCACCCACGCCAACTGCCTCAGGCGGTGCCGCTCTCGGTGGTGCGCGCGGCCATCATGGGTGGCGCGGACCTCCACCTCGCCTGTCCGGAGGGCTACGATCTGGACGAGGAGGAGATGGAACGTGCGACATCCTTCTGTCCGTACACCGGTGCCAAGCTGACGGTAACCCGGGATCCCGACGCTGCTGCGGATGGCGCGCTGGCCGTCTATGCCAAGGGCTGGGGCAGTGCGATGTCGCTGGAGGAGCACACGGCGCGCGTCGCCACGCTGGGCAACTGGACTGTGGGTTCAGAGCGGATGCGCAATGCGACGGCGTTCATGCACTGCCTTCCTGTGCGTCGAAATGTGATTGTGTCGGATGCGGTGCTGGATGGTCCGAAGTCCAGGGTGATTCCGCAGGCTGCTAACCGGGAGCCTGTGCAGGCTGCCCTCCTTCTCACCTGGCTGCTCTAGGAGAATCCCATGGATCGTATTCACCCTCTGCTGGACGCTCATCCCTACATCCGGCTCTTCCGGGGCCGCACCTTTGTGGTGAAGCTCTCCGGCTCGCTGTTGGAAGAGCGGATCCGCACTGAGATCGCCCGGGATATCGCGCTGCTTCACGATGTGGGCATCCGCATTGTGGTGGTACACGGCGGCGGCCCGCAGCTCGATGCCTACTGCCAGAAGATGGAGATTCCCCGTCAGGTTGTAGCCGGTCGCCGCGTGACCGATGCCCGCACCCAAGAGGCGGCGCGGATGGTTTTTATGGGCCTGCTCAACACCGAGCTGGTGGGCGCACTTTCGGCCCAGGGCATCAAGGCCGTGGGAATGAATGGCGGCGACGGCGCGGCGGTGACGGGTGTCAAGCGCCCAGCGCGGGTTGTTCGTGATCCGAGCACCGGGGAAGAGACGAAGGTGGACTTCGGTTTTGTGGGAGACATCCAGTCCGTCGACCGCACCCTGCTGGACGCCGTCATGGAAAAGGGCATGGTACCCGTGATGGCCCCCCTGGTCGGTGGCCCGGGCGGAGTCTTGTTGAACGTGAACGCCGATACCGTGGCCGCCCGGGTGGCCATGGCCTTGAATGCGGAGAAGTTGGTCCTCTGCACATCGGTGGCCGGCTTGCTGGAAGATCCCACGGACCCCCGGCGTCTGGTCTCCTATGGCGACCTGGACACCCTGGAGGAGCTCATCGGTCGGGGCGTGGTCAGCGGGGGCATGTTGCCGAAGCTGGCCGCGATCGGCGAGGCCCTGCGTGGCGGCGTGCAGCGTGTGCACATCATCGACGGCACCCGGCCGCACTCGCTGCTCATGGAGATCTTCACCAACGAAGGGGTGGGGACGATGTTGGTTCGCAAGCGGGACAATGGCTGAAACGATTGGAGAAGGCCGATTTTCGTGATACATCATTTGATGTATCACGATTGGTCTGGCATGTATCACCGGGATGGTGGCGTGGTTGACCGTGGGCTTCGGCCGGGAAACGAACGTATACGCTCGCGACGGAGATGGTGACCCTCTCTAGGCAAAGAAAGGCGGACATGGTAGAAGAACTCCTGTGTAAGCTCGTCGCTGCTCCCTCCCCCTCCACTCAGGAGGGCCCGGCCGTGGAGGTGCTGGAGACCTGGCTGCGGGACGCCGCACTGCCCGACATGCAGATCCTCAGGGTCGATCGGAACCTCGCTGCCATCCGTCAGGCGGCCGAGCCCGGCCCAACCCTGATGTTGGCCTCGCACCTGGATACGGTGCCGGCCACAGCCTCCTGGACACGCCCGCCATGGACACCG
>JBEIQS010000330.1:0-4877 GCA_040376425.1 Alphaproteobacteria bacterium
AACATCCACCCATCGGCCACCGAGACCTGCAACGGCGTGGACGACGACTGCGATGGCCAGACGGATGAAAATAGCGCCGCCAATGCCCCTACCTGGTATCTGGATTCAGACGGGGACGGCTACGGCGGCTCCGCGGGGACCTCCTCCTGCACTCAGCCCTCAGGCTATGTGTCCAACAGTCGCGACTGTAACGACAGCACGACAGCGGTGAGCCCCGCCGCCACCGAGAGCTGCAACGGCATCGACGACGACTGTGATGGCACCATCGACGAAAGCTCTGCTTCCAACACTACCACCTGGTATCGCGATGCGGACGCCGATGGCTACGGCAGCGCCGGGTCCACCACCCAGGCCTGCACGCAGCCTGCCGGCTACGCCGCCTCCGCCACCGACTGCAACGACAGCAGCAGTGCCATCCGCCCCGGCGCCTCCGAAGTCTGCGACGGCGTGGACAACGACTGCGACGGCCAGACCGACGAAGGCGGCACCACCGTGTGGTATCGGGATGCCGACGGAGACGGCTATGGCACCAGCACCAGCACCACCACCGGCTGCTCCGCCCCCACCGGCTACGTCGCCTCCGCCACCGACTGCAACGACAGCAGCAGCTCCGCCCGCCCCGGCGGCCGCGAGGTCTGCGACAGCCTGGACAACGACTGCGATGGCAGTACGGATGAGCTGTATTTCTCTACCAATTTCGCGGGTGGTATTGACACGTCAATACTTTCGGCCAACGGCAACGCTGCCGCCTCCAACGGCTCCGTCAACCTGGCCCGCGCTGCGGCCAACCAGCGTGGCTCCCTGCTCTACCGCAATACCATTCCCGACGATTCCTTCTACATCTCCTTCGATATGGCCCAGCAGAGCGGCTCAGGTGCGGATGGCCTGGCTGTGCTCTTTCTGAACAGCTCGGACTACACCTCCCTCGGCGGCGGCGGGGGCTCACAGGGCTACGGGGGACTGTCCGGGTGGGCGGTGGAGTTTGATACCTACCAGAACAGCGGCTACGACGCCGACGAGAACCATGTGGCGCTGACGGTGGCTTCCAACCTGTTGAACATCGCGTACAACTCCAGTATTCCCGAGCTGGAGGACAGCGGCTGGCATAGCGTGGATGTCTACTTCGACGCGGGGAACGTGCAGGTCTACCTGGACGGAAGCCGGGTGATCAACAGCAGTATTCCCGGCTTCAACGCCTCTTCCCTTACCATCGGTCTGAGCGCGGGCACCGGAGCCTCCACCAACGACCACCTGATCGACAACCTGGAAGTCGGATGCTACTGATTCTGTCGATTCTGGCCTGTAATCCAGAGCCAAAGCCAGATACCAGCCCACCAGTGGAGTCCCCGCCGACGGATGCGGATGGCGATGGCATCAGCCCCGAAGCGGGGGACTGTGACGACGACAACCCGCTGATCTCTCCGGCAGTGCCCGAGACCTGCAACGGCTACGACGACGACTGCGACGGTTCTATCGACGAAGGCACCACCTCGCCCTGGTACAGCGATGTGGACGGCGATGGCCACGGTGATCCTGCCACCCGCATGGACACCTGCGAGCCCCCTTCGGGATCGGTGTCGCTGGGCGACGACTGCGACGACGCGCAGGCCTTTCGCTACCCCGGCCGCGATGAAGCCTGCGACGGCATCGACAACGACTGCGACACCGAGATCGACGAGGAGGTCCAGAGCACCTGGTACTACGATGCCGACGCCGACGGTTTTGGCGGGGCCGACGCTACCCTGGTCGCATGCGAGCCCGAGCCCGGCTACCTGTCGGACAGCAGCGACTGCGATGACGACGATGCCACCCGCTATCCCGGCAACCCCGAAGTCTGTGATGGACGCGACAACGACTGCAACGCGGCCGTGGACGAAGGGGTGTTACTCACCTTCTACCTGGACGGGGACGAAGATGGTGTGGGCGGCTACCTGTGGCAGGAGGGCTGTACCCCCTCCCCCGGCTACACCACCAGCACGGATGACTGCGACGACACCAACCCGGAAGCCTACCCCGGTCATCCGGAGCGCTGTGATGGCGAGGACAACGACTGCGACGGTGCCACCGACGAGGAGGATGCGGTGGATCCCCCCACCTGGTATGCCGATGGGGATGCCGATGGCTTTGGCGACCCGGCCACCGCGACCATCCAGTGCGATGCTCCGCTCCAATCTGTAGCAGACAATACCGACTGCGACGACCAGCGCGCCGCCTCCAACCCGGCGGCCCTGGAGTACTGCAACGGCTTCGACGACGACTGCGACGGCACCACCGACGAAGACGACGCGGTGGACGCCCTGACCTGGTACATCGACACCGACGCCGACGGCTATGGCGATGCCCGCCGCAGCATCCCCGCCTGCTACCTGCCTGCCGGCTACTCTGCCGATGCCACCGACTGCAACGACGCCGCCGCCAACGCCTTCCCCGGCGCCCTCGAAAGCTGCGACGGTGTAGACAACTCTTGCGACGGCCAGATCGACGAAAACGCGGTGGACAGCCGCACCTGGTACGTGGATGCGGATGGCGATGGGGCGGGTGATCCCGCCACCGCCCTTTCCGACTGCAACAACCCCGCGGGCTATGTGGACAACGGCGCCGACTGCAATGACCAGGATCGCTCTGCCTTTCCCGGCGCCCCCGAAAACTGCGACGGCGTGGACAACGACTGCGATGGCAACGCCGACGAAGCCCCCGCCATCGACGCCACCCCCTGGTACGTCGATACCGACGGCGACGGCTACGGTGACCCGGCCACCCAGCTCTATGCCTGCACTGCACCCGCCAGTTATGTATCCAACTTCACAGACTGCAACGACGGGGAGTCGGCATCCTTCCCCGGCGGCACCGAGGTCTGTGACCTTTTGGACAATGACTGCGACGGCGCCACCGACGAGCAGGCGGTGGATCGGCAGACCTGGTACGCCGACCTGGATGGCGACGGCTATGCCGGTTCCAACTACCAGACCCTCGCCTGTACGGCCCCCAGCGGCTACTACGCCACCGCAGACGATTGCGACGATTTGGAGCCCCTGTCCTACCCTGGAGCATCCGAGCGTTGCGATGGAGACGACAACAACTGCGACGGGGTGGACGACACCCTGGGCTACTGGCCGCTGGACGAGGGCTCCGGCAGCGTGGCCGGAGACAGTGGCCCCTTGGGGCTGGACGGCACCATCGTCAGCCCGGCCTGGGCGGCGGGCCACAGCGGCACAGCGCTGGATCTGAACGGAAGCAGCTCCTATGTGGACCTGCCGTACACTGAGTTGGTGCCGACGGCGGGTCTGTCCCTCTCCGCATGGGTGCAGGCCGACAGCCTCTCCGCCTCCTCCTGGAACGTCGTTGCGTCGGTGGGCTCCACCGGCAGCAGCCCGCTGGATTGTTGTCGCGACACCTGGGCACTCACCTACTACCGGCAGCAGCTCTGGTTCTACACCGAAGGCAGCTTCAGCTCCTATGTGGCCAGCAGCAGCAGCTATCCATCGCATGTGGGGAGCTGGAAGCACCTGACCGCCACCTGGGATCCCAGTGGTACACGCCGGATCTTTGTGGATGGGATCTTGGTGGCCACCGACAACCAGGGCGACAGTGTCCTGTACAGCAACGGAGCGCCGATGCGCATCGGGGCGGACACGAACAATTCCCAACCAACGCTCTATTTCGACGGACGTATCGACGAGGTGAAGCTCTTTGGCTGCGCCATGAGCGAACAGGCGGCCTTTCGCGACTATGCGGTCGGTTGGCCATTCTGAGATATTCTCCGTACATCGCATGAAATCGATTTTTTCGGCCGGCAGAGGCCGGGCCGAAGAAAACGGGTGTATGATCGTGGGATCCAGAGGCGCCGATGGGCCAATCCTATGCCATGCCATCCAAAGGGGGCGCCGCCCCCACAAAGGCTCAGTCCGCGCAAGGGACTGCGCTCGCGGCCCGCGGTCAACAGCTCCCGCAGAAAGCAGGAAACCAGGGGGTTGGCAGCACGCTGAAGGGCTGGTGGGACAAGGGCACGGACTGGCTGGGAAAAAAGTACGATCAGGCCAGCGATGCGGTGAGCGGCGCGTACAATTCTGTCAAGCAGACAGCCTCAGACTTTGCGGATGTCTACCAGAACTCAGATCTGTCGTACAAAGATGGGAAGTTTTCCGCCTCCACCGACATGGACGAGGTGATGGATGTGCTCCCCGCCTCCATGCGCGAGAAGCTGTCGCTGGACAAGAGCCTTCCCTCCGCCAACAAAGCCACCCTGGACGTGGACACCAACACCGGAAAACTGTCTCTGAAAGTACCGAACCTGATGCTCTCCAGCCTGAACATGGGCGGAGTGAGTGCCGGCAAAACCCGGCTGGGCGGCGTACAGCTCACCATCGACAATGCCGGGGCGCTGGCCCATGACTATGCGAAGAAGAAAGCGGGCTCCACCATCGCCGATATGGTCTTCGGCAAGCAGCAGCAGGCGACCGGCATCGACAGCACCACCACGCTGAAGGTGGCCTCGGTCCTGGCCAACGACGTGGCCTACCCCGCAGCGCAGATGTCGGCGAAACAACTGGAGCTTTCGGCGCTGGATGTGAGCATCTTCAACAAGGGAGGCGGTCTGCCGGGTGCGGATGCCCACCCCGATCAGCTCCAGATGAATTTTTCGGTGGGCTCGGCGGTGGTGCGCGGGCTTTCCAGCCCCAAAAGCTCTGCGACCGAGCTGGGGATTTCCGGGTTGAGTGGAAACCTGGATCAGATCCGCGAAACGGGCGATGTGGCCGCCGGACGCATCCACGCCTCCGGTCTGGTCCACGACGGGAACCGGCTGGGGAGCGGCCAGATCTCCGATCTGCGCAGCCACATCGACAACAAGGGGGGGGGCCTGCCCTTTCTGGATGCAC